>NZ_PDJI01000004.1:3057461-3363207 GCF_002563695.1 Georgenia soli
CCGCCGGCATCGGCATGGTGCACCAGCACTTCATGCTCGTCCCGGTCTTCACCGTCGCCGAGTCCCTCGCCCTGGGTTACGAGCCCGTCGGCGCGGCCGGCCTGATCAAGGTCGACGAGGCCCGCCGCCGGGTGAAGGAGATCTCCGACCGCTTCGGGTTCGACGTCGACCCCGACGCCTACGTCGAGGACCTGCCCGTGGGGGCCCAGCAGCGGGTCGAGATCATCAAGGCGCTCTCCCGCGACGCCGAGGTCCTCATCCTCGACGAGCCCACGGCGGTCCTGACCCCGCAGGAGACCGACGAGCTCATCGAGATCATGCGCCAGCTTAAGGCCAGCGGCACCTCGATCGTCTTCATCACCCACAAGCTCCGCGAGGTGCGCGCCGTCGCCGACCGCATCACCGTGATCCGCCGCGGCAAGGTGGTCGGCGAGGCCAGCCCCACCTCCACCGAGACCGAGCTGGCCTCGCTCATGGTCGGCCGCTCGGTGAGTCTCGGCGTGGACAAGGAATCGGCGCAGGAGGGGCAGGAGTCCTTCGTCGTCTCGGACCTCACCGTGCTCGACCCCGCCGGCAAGACCATGGTCGACCGGATCAGCTTCTCGGTCCGCCGGGGCGAGATCCTCGCCGTCGCCGGCGTCCAGGGCAACGGCCAGACCGAGCTCACCGAGACGATCCTCGGGCTCACCGAACCGGTGTCCGGGTCGGTCACGCTCGACGGCGAGGAGCTCACCGGCAGGTCGGTCAAGGACCGGCTGCGCGCCGGCGTCGGCTTCGTGCCCGAGGACCGGTCCACGGACGGCATCATCTCCTCCTTCTCCGTGGCGGAGAACCTGGTCCTGGACCTGTACGACACCGAGCCTTACGCCTCCGGCCTCGCGATGAGCCCGGCGGTGGTGCGCGAGAACGCCGCGCGGCGGGCCGAGGAGTTCGACATCCGGCTGACCTCGACAGCGGACCCGATCTCCACCCTCTCCGGCGGCAACCAGCAGAAGGTCGTCATCGCGCGCGAGATGTCGCGCCCGCTACGCCTGCTGGTGGCGTCGCAGCCCACGCGCGGGCTCGACGTCGGCTCCATCGAGTTCATGCACAGGCGGATCGTCGAGGAGCGCGACAAGGGCACCCCCGTGGTGATCGTCTCGACCGAGCTCGACGAGGTGCTGGCGCTCGCCGACCGCATCGCGGTGATGTACCGCGGCCGCATCGTCGGCATCGTCGACGCCGGCACCGACCGCGACGTGCTCGGCCTGATGATGGCCGGCGTGCCCCTCGAGGAGGCGCAGGCGCAGGCCGCCGAGCACAGGACCACCCTGGCCGCGGCCGACGCCGCTGCCGAGCAGGAGGGAACGTTGTGACAGACCCCGTCAACGAGGCCCCGCAGACCGCCGCCCAGCCGGGCGACGTCGTCGCGCAGGGCGAGCAGGTCCCGGCGCCCCAGGACGCGCCGGGGACCGCCGTGCCGGGCGGCGGGGCCGGCGACGACGGCGCACCCGAGGAGACCCGCACCCAGCAGTTCTTCCGGGAGTTCCTCTCGGGCAGCTGGCTGGTCTCGGCGCTCGCGATCGTCGTCGCCCTCTTCGTCGGCGGCGTCCTCATCGCCCTGGCGGACTCTCGGGTGCAGGAGACCGCCGCCTACCTCTTCGCCCGGCCGGGCGACTTCTTCAGGGCCGCCTGGGACACGGTGTACGGCGCGTACCGGGCCATGTTCCGCGGCGCGGTCTACGACTTCCAGGCCGACACGTTCAGCCGCAGCGTCCGCCCGCTGACGGAGACCCTGGTGTTCGCGACGCCGCTGATCCTCGCCGGCCTCGGCCTGGCCGTCGGCTTCCGGGCCGCCCTGTTCAACATCGGCGCGCAGGGCCAGATCGTCCTCGGCGGCATCTTCGGCGCGTTCATCGGCTTCACGTTCGACCTGCCGGTCGTCGTGCACGTGACGCTGGCCGCGATCGGTGCCGCGCTCGGCGGGGCCATCTGGGCCGGCATCGCCGGCGTGCTGAAGGCCAGGACCGGCGCCAACGAGGTGATCGTCACGATCATGCTCAACAACATCGCCGTCTACCTCATCGCGTACCTCCTGACGACGCAGGCGTTCCGGCTCCCGAACTCGCCGTTCCCGAAGTCTCCGGACGTCCCGTCCGACTCCGCGGCCTACCCGCTCCTGCTGGGGCCCTCGTTCCGGCTCCACGCCGGGTTCCTGCTGGCGATCGCGGCCACCGTCCTCGTGTGGTGGCTGCTCGAGCGCTCGACGATCGGTTTCGAGATCCGTGCCGCGGGCTCCAACCCGAGCGCCGCGCGCACCGCGGGCATCTCGGTCAACCGGGTGGTCGTGCTGACCATGGTGATCTCCGGCGCCCTGTGCGGGCTCGCCGGCTCCGCCCAGGTCCTCGGCACGGAGCGCGCGCTGACCGCGGGCGTGGCCGCCAGCTACGGGTTCGACGCCATCACGGTGGCCCTGCTCGGCCGCTCCCGGCCGTTCGGCACGTTCGTCGCGGGCCTGCTGTTCGGTGCGCTCCGTGCCGGCGGCGTGCTCATGCAGTCCACCACCCAGACCCCGATCGACATCATCCTCGTGGTGCAGTCGATCATCGTGCTGCTGATCGCCGCGCCGCCGCTGGTGCGGGCGATCTTCCGGCTCCCGGCCCCGGGAGCCCGTCCGCGGGGTGCGCGCACCCCGGTCGCGAAGGAGGCGGCGGCATGAGCGCCGTGATGACCGACCAGGCCCGGCCGCAGGAGCGGGAGGACGTCGTCCTGAAGCCCATCAGCTGGCGCTGGCCCGTGGTGTACGGCGTGCTGACGCTCGCCGCGCTGCTGTTCTTCACCCTCCTGCCGAACCTCGAGGGCGACACGATCTACCAGCTCTCCAAGGCCGGCGACCTCTTCGAGATCCCGAACATCGCGGTCCCGGCCGCGCTGACGAACTGGCTTCTCGTCGCGCTCATGGCCGTGCTCACCGGGCTGGTCACCTGGCTCACGAGCCGGCGGCGGGACGTGGGCCGGTGGACCCACATCGTCTTCGGCATCGCGTTCGTGCTGACGTTCCTCACCTACGTCGGGGCGGGCCGCGCCACGGTCATCCCGCTGACGACGCTGCTCTCCGGCGCGCTGGCACTGTCCGTCCCGCTCGTCTTCGGTGCCCTGTGCGGCGTGGTGTGCGAGCGCTCCGGCATCGTCAACATCGCCATCGAGGGCCAGCTGCTCGGCGGTGCCTTCCTGGCCGCCGTCGTCGGCTCGCTGACGTCCAGCGCCTACCTCGGGATGATCGCGGCGCCGATCGCGGGCGCCCTCGTCGGGGTGCTGCTCGTGTTCTTCGCGGTGCGGTACTGGGTGGACCAGATCATCGTCGGCGTGGTGCTCAACGTGCTCGTCGTCGGCGTCACGAGCTTCCTGTTCTCCACGGTGCTCACCGAGGACAAGGCCACCTGGAACGCCAACCAGCGACTGCCCGAGCTTCCCATCCCGCTGCTCTCGGAGATCCCGGTGATCGGGCCGGTGCTGTTCCGCCAGACGCTGCTCGTCTACATCATGTACGCGGCCGTGATCCTGCTGCAGATCTTCGTCTTCCGCAGCCGGTGGGGCCTGCGCATGCGCGCCGTCGGGGAGCACCCGAAGGCGGCCGACACCGTGGGCATCAAGGTCAACCGCACCCGCGTCGTCAACACCATCTTCGGCGGCGCCATCGCGGGCCTCGGCGGGGCGTTCTTCACCGTCGGGTCCGGGCTGGCCTTCGGCAAGGAGATGTCGGGAGGCCAGGGCTTCATCGCCCTCGCGGCCATGATCCTCGGCAAGTGGAACCCCACCGGTGCGCTCGCCGCCGCGCTGCTGTTCGGCTTCTCCAAGAACCTCGGGAACGTGCTGTCGACCATCGGCTCGACCGTCCCGTCCGAGTTCCTGCTGATGCTGCCCTACGCCGTGACGATCTTCGCCGTCGCCGGGTTCGTCGGCCGCGTGCGCGCACCTGCCGCGGAGAACATCCCCTACATCAAGTGACCGGAGACCGCGATGGGTGACACCCGTACCGACGACGCCACCTGGGCGCTGCTGCGCGACCTCGCCACCGAGGCGATGACCCGCGCGTACGTGCCCTACTCCGCCTACCCCGTCGGCGCCGCCGCGCTGGTGGAGGACGGACGCACCGTCTCGGGCTGCAACGTGGAGAACGCCGCGTACGGCGTCACGCTGTGCGCCGAGTGCGGGCTCGTGTCCGAGCTCGTGCGCTCCGGCGGCGGGCGCCTGGTGGCGTTCACGTGCGTGGACGGCGACGGGGAGCTGCTGGTCCCGTGCGGCCGGTGCCGCCAGCTCCTCTGGGAGCACGGCGGGCCGGGGCTCGAGATGCTGATGCCCTCCGGGCTGCGCACTCTCGCCGACCTGCTGCCCGACGCCTTCGGACCCGACCATCTGGAGAGAACCCATGGCTGAGCCCTTCGACACCGTCGACGTCATCCGCGCGAAGCGAGACAGCGAGCGGCTGAGCGACGAGCAGATCGACTGGGTGATCGACGCCTACACCCGCGGGGTCGTCGCCGAGGAGCAGATGAGCGCCCTCGCCATGGCGATCTTCCTCAACGGGATGGAACGCGCGGAGATCGCGCGCTGGACGGACGCCATGATCCGCTCGGGAGAGCGGATGGACTTCTCCACCCTGTCCCGCCCGACGTCGGACAAGCACTCCACCGGCGGCGTCGGCGACAAGATCACGCTGCCCCTCGCGCCGCTCGTCGCGGTCTTCGGGGTCGCGGTGCCGCAGCTGTCCGGGCGCGGCCTCGGCCACACCGGGGGGACCCTCGACAAGCTCGAGGCGATCCCCGGGTGGAACGCCTCCCTGTCCAACGACGAGGTGCTCGCCCAGCTCGAGGACGTCGGTGCCGTCATCTGCGCCGCCGGCTCGGGGCTGGCGCCGGCGGACAAGAAGCTCTACGCGCTGCGCGACACCACCTCCACCGTGGAGTCGCTCCCGCTCATCGCCTCCTCGATCATGAGCAAGAAGATCGCGGAGGGCACCGGTTCCCTGGTGCTCGACGTCAAGGTGGGCTCCGGGGCGTTCATGAAGGAGCTCGACACGGCGCGGGAGCTGGCCGAGACCATGGTGGCGCTCGGCACCGACGCCGGTGTGCGCACCGTCGCCCTGCTCACCGACATGTCCACCCCGCTCGGCCTGACCGTGGGCAACGCGCTCGAGGTCCGCGAGTCCGTGGAGGTCCTCGCCGGGGGCGGGCCCGCCGACGTCGTCGAGCTGACCGTCGCGCTCGCCCGGGAGATGCTCGCCGCCGCCGGCCAGGAGGACGCCGACCCCGCGGCAGCGCTCCAGGACGGCCGCGCGATGGACGTGTGGCGGAAGATGATCGCCGCCCAGGGCGGCGACCCGGACGCGGCGCTGCCCGTCGCCGAGCACACCGAGGACGTGCTGGCCGAGGCGGACGGCGTGCTCACAGGTCTCGACGCCTACGACGTCGGTGTGGCGTCCTGGCGCCTCGGCGCGGGGCGCGCCCGCAAGGAGGACCCCGTGCAGGCCGTCGCGGGCGTGGAGCTGCACGCCAAGCCGGGGGAGCGGGTGCGGGCCGGGCAGAAGCTCATGACCCTGCACACCGCCACGCCCGAGCGCTTCGACCGTGCCCGGGAGGCGCTCGCCGGCGCCGTCGTCATCGAGCCCGACGGTGCCACCCGGGAGCGCGCGATCGTCCTGGACCGGGTCGCCGGCTGAGTCGCCGCACGACGAGCCACCCGTAGCCGCTCGGGCTGCCGGTGGCCCGAGCCGGCGTGGCTCCGGGCCGAGGTGGCTCCGAGCCCGCGTGGCCCGAGTCCACCGGTCGCCGGGTCGAGGGGCTTTCCGGCAGTCTGATCTGCATGACTGTCCCCGACTGGCGCCGCCTGCATCTCGCCGCGCTGCTGGCAGCCCTCGTCCGCCCGGCGCGACCCCCGCGCGGCTCGGGCGCCGACGCTCCTGCGGCTCTCGGTCCGCGTGACGGTGGCGCGGCGGACGACGGCGCGACGAACCCGCACGAACGCACAGCTGGGCGGGCCCGTCCCGTCCCGCCCCAGCTCGTCACGCTCGGCTGGGCACCGGCCCGGCAGTCCGACCAGACGACGTGCGGTTCCACGGTCCTGCTCATGCTCGCCGCGACCGGTGACCCGGCGCTGGCCACCTGGCTCGAGACCGGCGAGCTGCCCCCGGGGCTGCCGCCGCACCGCGTGCCGCCGGAGATCACGCGCCGCGTTGCTGCTGCCGACGCCGCCGGGCGGATGGCGGCGGCGCAGCGGCACGTGAAGTGGCGGACCGGGGCCCGGGGCCTCGGCCGGCTCCGCTGGCCGGCGGCCCTCGGGACCCCGCCGTGGACGGCCGCGCGGGAGGCACGGTTCCCGGGGGTCCGGTACCGCGGCGTCCCGGTGGACGACGCCTCGCCGTCGGCCGCCGTGCTGCTCGGCAGGGCGCGCGAGGCGACGCTCGCCGGCGTCCCGGTGCCCCTCTACACCGGTGGCGACCTCGGCCGCGGGCTCGCCACCGCGGTGCCTCGGCACGTGGTGCTCGCCGTCCCGCCGCCGGCCGACGCCCCGCACCGCGGCCACGACCGTGCCGGCCGGCCGGTGCTGCACCTGTACGACCCGTCGGACGGACGGGTGCACCAGGTGCGGCTCGCCGACCTGCTCGCGCGCACGGGGCCCCACCCCGCGCTCGGCGGGTGGACGCACGTGGTCTGGATCCTGCTGCCGGAGCCCCTCGGGCGGGTCCGTTCCCTTGCGCCGACCGGGCCCGCGGGGCAGTCTGGGCATCCCATCCCGTGACCGTTCGAGGAGGAGCCCATGAGCGAGCAGCCCGACAGCACCGCCATCGAGCTGGACCCGGAGAGCCTGGCCGAGGAGCACGTCGTCAGCGAGGATCCTGCCGACCTGCCCGAGGAGTACGAGCCCGAGCCCGAGCTGGTCTCGGCCACCCGTGAGGCCGACCATGCGGACGTGGCCGAGCAGCTGATCGAGGTGCCCGGCATGGACGAGGACGGCGACGAGGGCGAGGCCGAGGAGGAGTTCTAGATATCGGCCGAACCGCCGGCCCGTTCCCTACACTGGGGCGGGCCGGCGACGCTGTTCAGGCGTGGTCGTCCGACTCTGCGGCACCGGCACCGGCACCGGCACCGGCACCGCTATCGCTGCCGGCGTCGCTGGCCGGCGTCGCTGGCCGGCGGCACTGCCGTCAGGGTCGGCACCCAAGGCTCCGCCGTCGGGCGGGGCACCACCCGTCCGCCGGACGGGGAAGAAGAAGCAGGTGGAGGAACGATGACGTTGCAGACCGCCTCGCTGGCACCGGCCGCGAGAGCCGTCCGGGTGCTCGGGAACGAGCTGACCGAGAAGAGCCTGCGCCTGCACCTGGAGGGGCTGCCGGGCGTGGACGCCGTCGGGCTGGACCAGCGGGCGGCGGCGCTGGGGACGAGGTCGATCAAGACGACCTCGAAGGCCTGGGCGATCGACAAGGCGATCTCGCTCATCGACCTGACCACCCTCGAGGGCGCGGACACGCCGGGCAAGGTGCGCTCGCTGGTCGCCAAGGCGGTGACCCCGGACCCCACTGACCCGTCGACGCCGCGCCCCGCCGCGGTGTGCGTCTACGGCGACATGGTCCCGGCCGCCGTCGAGGCCCTCGGGCCGCTCAAGGGCCTGGACGACGGCGGGATCAACGTGGCCGCCGTCGCCACCGCCTTTCCCAGCGGGCGGGCGTCCCGGGAGGTGAAGCTCGCCGACACCGCCGACGCCGTCGCGGCGGGGGCCGACGAGATCGACATGGTCATCGACCGCGGGGCGTTCCTCGCGGGGCGCTACGGGAAGGTCTTCGACGAGATCGTCGCCGTGAAGGAGGCCTGCCGCCGCCCGGACGGCACCTCCGCGCACCTCAAGGTCATTCTCGAGACCGGCGAGCTGGCGACCTACGACAACGTCCGCCGGGCGTCCTGGCTCGCGATCCTCGCCGGCGGCGACTTCATCAAGACCTCCACCGGCAAGGTCTCGCCGGCCGCGACCCTGCCGGTCACCCTCTTGATGCTGCAGGTCGTGCGGGAGTGGCACCGGCTCACCGGGGAGCGGATCGGCGTCAAGCCCGCGGGCGGCATCCGTACCTCGAAGGACGCGATCAAGTACCTCGTCACCGTCGCCGAGACGGTGGGGGAGGAGTGGCTCGACCCGCACCTGTTCCGGTTCGGGGCGTCCAGCCTCCTCAACGACGTGCTGCTGCAGCGTCAGCGCCTCCGCACCGGCCACTACTCCGGCCCCGACTACGTCACGATCGACTGAGGTCACATGAGCTTCCTCGACTACGCCCCCGCGCCGGAGTCCACGGCGATCCTCAACCTGCGGGAGTCCTACGGGCTCTTCGTCGACGGCGAGTTCGTCGACGCGGACGGCTCCTCCTTCGCGACCATCTCGCCGGCGACCGAGCAGCACATCGCCACGGTCGCCGCCGCGAACGCCGTCGACGTCGACCGTGCCGTCGCGGCCGCCCGCCGTGCCTACGAGAGCACCTGGTCGCGCCTGAGCGGCACCGACCGGGGCAAGTACCTCTTCCGCATCGCCCGGCTCGTGCAGGAGCGCTCGCGCGAGCTGGCCGTCGCGGAGAGCCTCGACAACGGCAAGCCGATCCGGGAGAGTCGCGATGTCGACGTCCCGCTGGTGGCGGCGTGGTTCTTCTACTACGCCGGGTGGGCCGACAAGCTCGACCACGCCGGCCTCGGCCCGGCGCCGCGTGCGCTCGGGGTGGCCGCGCAGGTGATCCCGTGGAACTTCCCGCTGCTGATGCTGGCGTGGAAGATCGCGCCGGCGCTCGCGGCCGGGAACACCGTGGTGCTCAAGCCGGCGGAGACGACGCCGTTGAGCGCGCTGCTCTTCGCCGAGATCCTCCAGCAGGCCGACCTGCCGCCCGGGGTGGTCAACATCGTCACGGGCGCCGGGGACACCGGGGAGGCACTGGTCAACCACCCGGACGTGAACAAGGTGGCGTTCACCGGCTCGACCGCGGTCGGCCGTGCGATCGCCCGGTCCGTGGCCGGGACTGGGAAGAAGGTCACGCTCGAGCTCGGCGGCAAGGCCGCCAACATCGTCTTCGACGACGCGCCGCTGGACCAGGCGGTCGAGGGCATCGTCAACGGCATCTTCTTCAACCAGGGGCACGTGTGCTGTGCCGGGTCGCGGCTGCTCGTGCAGGAGAACATCCACGACGAGGTCGTCGACCGGTTGAAGGACCGGCTGTCGACCCTGCGGCTGGGGGACCCGCTGGACAAGAACACCGACATCGGCGCGATCAACTCCGCGGAGCAGCTGGACCGTATCCGCACGCTCTCGCGGATCGGCGAGGAGGAGGGGGCGGAGCGCTGGTCCGCCCCGTGCACGATCCCGGAGAACGGGTTCTGGTACGCGCCGACGATCTTCACGAACGTCTCCACCTCCCACCGCATCGCGCGGGACGAGATCTTCGGCCCGGTGCTGTCGGTGCTGACGTTCCGCACGCCCGCGGAGGCGGTGGCGAAGGCGAACAACACCCCGTACGGCCTCTCGGCCGGGATCTGGACGGAGAAGGGCAGCCGGATCCTTGCCGTCGCCGACCGGCTGCGTGCCGGCGTGGTGTGGGCGAACACCTTCAACCGGTTCGACCCCGCCTCCCCGTTCGGCGGCTACAAGGAGTCCGGCTACGGGCGCGAGGGGGGCCGGCACGGTCTCGCGGCGTACCTCGAGCCCGCCGTCGGATCCGTGGCTGCGACCGAGCCGGCGCGGGCGCCTGTGCGGGTGGAAGGACACCGGGAGGAGCGCCGCTCCGACGCCATGGGTGACGGCGGGACGAGCACCGTCTCGACGGTGGACACCGTCGGCGCCACCGGCGGGGAGACCCCCGACACGGCTGAACCAGCGACGGGGACGCAGCGCGGCGGGTCCCGCCGGAAGAAGGGGGAGACCCGATGACACGCCTGGCGGTGCCGAAGACCTACAAGCTCTACGTGGGCGGGAAGTTCCCCCGCTCCGAGAGCGGCCGCACCTACGAGGTGACGACGGCGGACGGGCGCTTCCTGGCCAACGCCGCGAGGGCGAGCCGCAAGGACGCCCGCGACGCCGTGCGCGCCGCCCGGTCCGCCCAGCCCGGGTGGGCCGGCGCGACGGCGTACAACCGCGGGCAGGTGCTCTACCGGATCGCCGAGCTGCTCGAGGGACGCCGGGCCCAGTTTGTCGCGGAGGTCCGTGAGACGGAGGGGATCGAGGAGGCAGCAGCGACCGCCCAGGTGGACGCCGCGATCGACGTGTGGGTCTGGTACGCGGGCTGGGCCGACAAGTACGCGCAGGTCGCCGGCAACGCCAACCCCGTGGCCGGGCCCTACTTCAACATCTCCGCGCCCGAGCCGACCGGTGTGGTCGCGATCGTGGCGCCGCAGGAGTCGGCGCTGCTCGGGCTGGTGTCCGTGGTGGCGCCCGCGCTGGTGCCGGGCAACACGGTGGTCGTCGTCGCCTCGGAGAAGGCGCCTCTCTCGGCCATCTCGCTTGCCGAGGTGCTCGCCACCTCGGACGTGCCCGGTGGGGTCGTCAACGTGCTCACCGGCTCGCCGGCCGAGATCGCCCCGTGGTTGGCCGCGCACGCCGACGTCAACGCGTTCGACCTCGCCGGCGCCGGGGCTCTGGACTGGGTCGACCTCGAGATCGCCGCGGCCGAGACCCTCAAGCGAGTGCTCGCGCCGGTCGACGGTGTACCTGCACCGACGCTCGGCCGGATCACTGCCCTGACGGAGACGAAGACCGTCTGGCACCCCAAGGGCATGCTGTGACGTGGCCCAGGGGCATGCTCTGACGTAGCCCAGGGGCATGCTCTGACGTAGCCCAAGGGCATGTTGTGACGTAGCGGGGCCCGCTGGTACGTAAGCGGAACATCCTCCTGTGGCGACGCCACCTGCCGCTGACCGGCATGCGCAGGAGCCGGCGCGCGGGTGCGCGTCGGCTCCTGGCCTCGGTGGTGGACGGCGGACGGTGCCGCCATGGTGCGGTGCCCTGCTTCGTTGGCGTGCCGCGAGGGATCGGTGAGGCCGCTCTGGAATCGCCAAGTGCGTGAGGCACCGCGGGACTGCGGCGGTCCTAGAAGGGTGGGTCGGTGTTGGCGAAGAGGTCGGCCCAGCGGTTTGCGGCGGCCGGTGCGCCGGCTGGCGGGTCGGGGGTGTGGCGGTACCGGTGGCCGGTGCGGGCGACGGTCCAGATGACGGTGCCGTCCGGCTCGCGGACCACGTCCCAGCGCTTCGACGTCTTGAGGTTGTGATGCCGCCGGCACAGCGGGTGGAGGTTGCAGACGCTGGTCTGCGCCACGAGGTGCGCGATCGCGGGGTCGTAGGCGATGCGGTGGTCCAGGTCGCACACCACCGACGGCCGGTTGCAGCCGGGGAAGGTGCAGGTGACGTCGCGGGCCCGGACGGTGCGGGTCAGGTCCGCGCCTGGCCGGTAGGCCTTGGTGGAGAGGTCCTTGAAGTGGCCGTGCTCGTCGGTCAGCAGCGCCCGCCAGGTCGCGTCCTGCGCGAGCTCGCGGGCCAGCTCGGCCGGGATCGGCCCGTACCCCGCCAGATATCCCGCCTGGTGGTCCAGGCCGAGCAGGGTCCCGGCCCCGACGGTGATCTGCGCCCCGGCCCGGGCGAGGCGCCCCGACGGCAACGGGTGCCCGGCCAGGTCCACCCCGCGGTCCAGGACCGAGGCGAAGAGGTCGACGAACGCGTCCGCCTGGACCTGCTCCCGGGTCCGCTCGTCCGACTGGTCGCCGTCCACGGCGGCATCGGCCAGCGCGCGCAGGGCGGTCTTGATCGTGTGGGCGTGGTCGGCGCGCACGTAGGCGGTGATCCAGGCCATCGCGTCCGGGGCGGGGGTGATGGTGACCTTCCGCGCCGCGTGCTCGCGCTGGCGCCGCTCCACCCCGGCGTCCGGGTTCACGCTCAGCGCGGCGGCGCGGAGCCGGTTGCGCAGCTTCGGCCCCGAGAGCCGGTCGGCGTCCTTCAGCAGCCCGGTCACGACCCGGCGCTGCTGACCCGTGGTCAGGCCCGGCTCGCGGGTGGTGAGCACGGTGGCCTTGCGGGAGTCGATGCGCCCGGTGGTCAGGGCGTCGGCGACCTCGGGGAAGGAGTCCAGGGCGGCGGCGAGGTCGACCTTCATGGCGCCGACGGTGCCGGTGGAGCCGAGGCGGGCGCCGATCTCGGCGGCGGCGGTCTTGGCGGCGGTGCCGGTGGTGCCGTGCCGGTCGGTCAGCTCGCGGACCAGGACGGCCTGCTGGGCCGTGGCCCAGGAGGCCAGGCGTTCGAAGGCGGCGATGCCCTCGATCAGGGTCGCGTCCCCGACCTGGGCGGGGGAGAGGGCGGCGAGAGCGGTGGCCAGCCCGGGCCCGCCCGGCAGGGCCTCCAGGGCCGAGGCCCCGGCCGCGTCCGCCTCCCCGTCCACCAGTCCCCGCCCCAACGCCTCGGCCAGGCCCGGGTCCCCCGGCGCGGGCACCGGCCCGCTGCTCGGGACCGGCGCCGCGCCCGTGGGCACCACCGCCCACCACGGCAACGAGGAGACTGCACCATCAGCGGCAGCGGCGCCCTCCCTGGACGAGCCACCGCGGGAAGGAGAGAGCAAGGAGCCGGAAGAGAGAGGGACGTCGGAAGAGGAAACGACGTCGGCAGCGGGCTCGTCATCGACGGCCGAGGCGCCGCCATGGGGTCCAGTGGCCGAGGCGCCGCCATCGGGTGCCGTGGCCGAGGCGCCGCCATCGGGTGCCGTGGCCGAACCGCCGCCATCCGGTGCCGTGGCCAAGATGGCGCCCGCCGAGTCGTCGTCGCCCGAGGTCACGGGCGCGTCCTCCGCCAGGCCGGCCGGCGCCCCGACCTCCCACACCAGCTCCGAGGAGGGCGGGTACAGCGCGACACCGGCCGCCACCCAGCCGCCCACCACCTCGGCGAACGCACGCTCCAGGTCCGACACCAAGGCACCCGAGGCCCCGGCGGCACCCTGAACGCCGAACCCGCTCACCCCGTCCCTGACCATGCATCGAACACTAGTGCGACCCACCGACATCCGCCCGGGCTGCCGGAGATCTGTGGACAGGACGGCAGGCGGAGTGGCGGTGGACGGACCAGGCGGTCGACTGGCGGCGACGGACTACCGCCGGCTGGTGGTGGCGGACCGGCAGCCGGAGTAGCGGTGGACGGACCAGGCGGTCGATGCACTGCCGAACCGGCGGCCGGTGTGGCGGTACACGGACGAGAGGCGTTCCTACATCTCGACCGCAGCCGCGACGTCAGCGCGCAGGGCCTCCATCCGGAGGGACGCCGTGTGCCTGGCGGTGCTCACGTCAGGCACCGACGGGACGATCACCTCCAGGTAGCACTTGAGCTTCGGCTCGGTCCCGGAGGGCCTGATGATCACGCGGTCGCCCGCAGCTGTGAGGTAGAGCAGTCCGTCCGTGGGAGGCAGATCCTCGGAGCCGGTCGCGAGGTCGGTCGTCGTCACCACCGGGGAGCCGGCCAGCGTGGTGGGGCCGCCGGAGCGGAGCCGGGCCATGGTCGAGGTGATGAGGGAGAGGTCCGACACCCGGACGGAGATCTGGCTCGTCTCGTGCACGCCGTGGCGCTGCGCCAGGTTGTCGAGCGCCCCGACGAACGTCTCCCCGTGGTCGTTCAGCTGCGCGGCCAGGTAGGCGATCCGCACGGCCGCGCTGATGCCGTCCTTGTCGCGCACGGCGGCCGGGTCCACGCAGTACCCGATCGCCTCCTCGTAGCCGAAGACCAGACCCTCGGTGCGCGCGATCCACTTGAACCCGGTCAGCGTGGTCCGGTGCTGCAGGCCGTGCGCCTGCGCGATCCGCGCGAGCAGCCGCGAGGACACCACCGAGCTGGCGAGCACGCCCCGCCCGGCGAACGCGGCGGCCACGCCGGTCTGCTCACCGAGCAGCGCTCCGATCTCGTCGCCGGTGAGCTGGCGCCAGCCGCCGATGACGTTGCGGTCGGGCACCGCCATGGTGCACCGGTCGGCGTCGGGGTCGTTGGCGAGGACGAGGTCGGCGTCCACGGAGCGTGCGAGGTCGAACGCCAGGTCCAGGGCGCCGGGCTCCTCCGGGTTGGGGAAGGCGACGGTGGGGAAGTCCGGGTCCGGGTCCGCCTGCTTGGGGACCACGTGCACGTCGCCGAAGCCGGCGCGGCGCAGCGCCTCCACCGTCGTCGCACCGCCGACGCCGTGCATGGGCGTGTAGACGATCCGCACCTCGCGGGTGTGCCGCGGCGGGACGAGGGAGACCACCCGCTGCAGGTACGCCTCGTGGATCTCGGGCCCGAGCACCTCCCAGCCGCCCTCGGCCAGCGGCACGTCGACGGCCCGGGGGGCGGCGGCGATGCGCTCGGCGATGCGGGCGTCGTACGGCGGCACGATCTGCGCGCCCTGGCCCGCTCCGGTCACCGCCCGGCCACCGAGGTACACCTTGTAGCCGTTGTCCTGCGGCGGGTTGTGGGACGCGGTGACCATCACCCCCGCGTCGGTGCCGAGGTGCCGGACCGCGAAGGCGAGCACCGGCGTCGGCAGCGGCTCGGGCAGGAGGAGGGCCCGGCCGCCCGCGGCGGTGACCACGGCGGCGGTGTCCCGGGCGAACTGCGCGGAGCCGTAGCGCGCGTCGTAGCCGACGGCGACCGTGAAGCCCCGGCCCACCTCGCCGGCGAGGAAGTCGCTGAGCCCGGCCGCGGCGCGGATCACCACGGCGCGGTTCATGCGGTGCGGCCCACCGCCCAGCGCGCCCCGCAGCCCGGCGGTCCCGAACTCGAGGGGGCCGGAGAACCGCGAGTCGAGGTCGGCCTGCGCGGCGAGCGCGTCCTCGCCCGTGCCGGCGGCCCGCTCGACGAGCTCGGTCAGCTCCGTCCGCGTGCGCTCGTCGGGGTCGGCGGCGATCCAGGCGTTGACCTCGTCGGCGGTGACATTCATGTCGTCGGTTCTCCTCAGGACGTCGTGCTTCACAGGCTGCGGACGATGTCCGCGAGCAGGCGGGAGATGCGGGGGCCGGCGGCGCGGCCGGCCTCGAGGACCTCCTCGTGCGAGAGCGGCTCGGCGGAGATGCCCGCGGCCGCGTTGGTGACCAGCGAGATGCCGAGGATCTCCAGGCCGGCGTGCCGGGCGGCGATCGCCTCCAGCGCCGTGGACATGCCGACGAGGTGACCGCCGATGCGCCGGGCCATCTGCACCTCGGCCGGGGTCTCGTAGTGGGGCCCGCGGAACTGGACGTAGACACCCTCGGCCAGCGAGGGGTCGACCTCCCGGGCGAGCGCACGCAGCCGCGAGGAGTACAGGTCCGTCAGGTCGACGAACGTCGCCCCCTCCAGCGGCGAGGCGCCGGTGAGGTTGATGTGGTCGCTGATGAGCACCGGGGTGCCCGGCGCCCACTCCGGCTCCAGGCCGCCGCACCCGTTGGTGAGCACGACCGTCGAGGCGCCCGCCGCCGCGGCCACCCGCACGCCGTGGGCCACGCGCCGCACGCCCCGCCCCTCGTAGAAGTGCGTGCGCGCCCCCAGCACCAGGGCGTGACGGTCGGTGCCCTCGATGCGCACCGAGGTCAGCGTCCCGCCATGGCCGACGACGACCGGCGCGCTGAAGCCGGGCAGCTCCGTCGCGGGGATCTCGGCGACCTTCTCGCCCAGCAGGTCGGCGGCGCCGCCCCACCCGGAGCCGAGGACGAGGGCGACGTCGTGACGCTCCACGCCCGTGCGTCGGGCGAGCGTCGCCGCGGCCTCCCGTGCGACGTCGAAGGGGTCGGTCGCGGGATCGTCCAGGTCGGTCGCGGCAGATGCGTCGTACGCGGCGTGGCTCATGGCCCGACGTTATCGCGAGTGCCGGGCTCCGACCGGGGACGACGGGCCCTGCGCGCCGCGTCGTCGGGCCGCGCGTGCGGCGTGCGGCGGGCAGGTTGGGCACAATGCCTCGGGTGAGCACCCCTTCCGGACCAGTCCCGCCCCCAGCCGTCGAGAAGACCGGCGCCGCCCACACCGAGGAGCACCGCCGTGACCACGGCGCCGGCGCGTCGCCGGTGCGCGAGGGGTCACGGGTCGTCATCATCGGCGGCGGTCCCGGCGGGTACGAGGCCGCGCTGGTGGCCCGTCAGCTCGGTGCCCGCGTCCAGGTCGTCGAGCGCCAGGGCATGGGCGGCTCCGCGGTGCTCACCGACGTCGTCCCCTCCAAGACGCTCATCGCCACGGCCGAGTGGCTCACCGTCACCGAGCAGGCGGGGGAGCTCGGCATCGGCGCCGAGGGCGGCGACGACGGCGACCCCGGCGCCCTGCGTGCCGACATGGACGTGGTCGACCAGCGCGTGGTCCGCCTCGCGAAGAAGCAGTCCAAGGACATCCGCACCCGCCTCGAGCGCGAGGGCATCGAGATCGTCATCGGCACCGGCCGGGTGGGCCCCACCATCAGCTCCGAGGGCACCCGGCGCGTCACCGTCACCCTGGAGGACGGCGGCGAGCGCGAGCTCGAGGCGGAGATCATCCTCGTGGCGACGGGCGCCACCCCGCGCGTGCTGCCCACCGCGCAGCCCGACGGCGAGCGCATCCTCACGTGGGCGCAGATGTACAACCTCACCGAGATCCCCGAGCACCTCGTGGTGGTCGGCTCCGGCGTCACGGGCGCCGAGTTCGCCGGTGCCTACAACGCCCTCGGCGCGCAGGTCACGCTCGTCTCCTCCCGCGACCGGGTCCTTCCGGGCGAGGACGAGCACGCCGCCGAGCTGATCGAGGGCGTGTTCCGCCGTCGCGGCATGACCGTCCTCTCCCGCTCTCGTGCGGCGGCCGTGCGCCGCACCGACTGCGGGGTCGAGGTCGAGCTCACCGACGGCCGGGTCGTCGAGGCCTCGCACTGCCTGGTGGCCGTCGGCGGCGTGCCGGCGACCTCCGGGATCGGCCTGGAGGAGGCCGGGGTGGAGATCACCAGCTCGGGGCACATCAAGGTCGACCGCGTCTCGCGCACCCGCGCCTTCCGCATCTACGCGGCCGGTGACTGCACCGGCGTGCTGCCCCTGGCGTCGGTGGCCGCCATGCAGGGGCGGATCGCCATGTGGCACGCCCTCGGCGACGCCGTCGCGCCGCTGGACCTCAGCACCGTCGCGGCCAACATCTTCACCGCACCGGAGATCGCCACGATCGGCGTCACGCAGAAGCAGATCGAGGCCGGCGAGGTCGACGGCGCCATCACCCGGCTCCCGATCGTGCGCAACCCGCGGGCCAAGATGCTCGGCATCAAGGAGGGCTTCATCAAGCTCTTCTCGGACAGGTCCTCGGGCGTGGTGATCGGCGGCGTCATCGTCGCCCCGCGCGCCAGCGAGCTGATCTACCCGATCACCATCGCCGTCGCCCACCGGCTCACGGTCGACGAGCTCGCCAACGTGTTCACCATCTACCCGTCGCTCACCGGCTCCATCGCGGAGGCGGCCCGGACTCTCCACCGCGCGTGAGCCGGGGCCGGCGGCGAGGGCCGTAGGGTCTCCTGCATGGCCGCACCCGCCTCCGCCCCCGCTCTGCCGGACCTGACCGGTGACGTCGCCGCGCTCACGGCGGCCGTCTGCGACATCCCCTCCGTCTCCGGTGACGAGCGCGCCCTCGCCGACGCCATCGAGACGGCGCTGCGCGAGCTGCCACACCTCGAGGTCCTGCGCGACGGCGACGCGGTCGTGGCCCGGACGAACCTGGGGCGCGAGCGCCGCGTCGTCATCGCCGGGCACATCGACACGGTGCCCCTCCAGTCCAACCTGCCCACCCGGGTCGTCCCGGCTGACGACGGCGCGGCGGAGCTGTGGGGCCGCGGCACCGTGGACATGAAGGGCGGCGTCGCCGTCGCCCTCCACCTGGCGGCCGTCCTGCGCGAGCCGCGCTGGGACGTTACGTGGGTCTTCTACGACCACGAGGAGGTGGAGGCGGTCCGCAACGGCCTCGGCCGGCTCGTGCGCCACCACCCCGACTGGCTCGCCGCCGACCTCGCCGTGCTGGGCGAACCCACGGCCGGGGGCATCGAGGGAGGCTGCAACGGCACCCTGCGCGCCGAGGTCCGCACCACCGGCCGCACCGCGCACTCCGCCCGCGGGTGGCGCGGTGTCAACGCGATCCACGCCGCCGGCGAGATCCTGGACCGGCTGCGCCGCTACGAGGCGCGCGACGTCGACGTCGACGGGCTGGTCTTCCGGGAGGGTCTCAACGCCGTCGGGATCACCGGCGGCATCGCGGCGAACATGATCCCGGACGCGTGCGTCGTCACGGTCAACTACCGGTTCGCGCCGTCGCTCGACCCGGCCGGCGCCGAGGCGCACGTCCGGGAGGTCTTCGACGGGTTCGACGTGACGATCACCGACCTCGCGGGCGGGGCGCGGCCCGGGCTCGACGACCCGCTCGTCCAGGGGTTCGTCGAGGCAGTCACCGCGGTCACCGGCGGCGCGCCGGGCCCGAAGTACGGCTGGACCGACGTCGCGCGGTTCGCCGAGCTCGGCATCCCGGCCGTCAACTTCGGCCCGGGCGACCCGATGCTCGCCCACGCCGACGACGAGCGGTGCGACGTCGAGCAGATCCGCACCTGCGCGCGGGCCCTGCACGCCTGGCTCGCTTAGAGGACAAT
Organism: Georgenia soli; assembly: GCF_002563695.1. NCBI lineage: Bacteria > Bacillati > Actinomycetota > Actinomycetes > Allobogoriellales > Allobogoriellaceae > Georgenia > Georgenia soli. Next base: position 3,076,062 of record NZ_PDJI01000004.1, read on the forward strand.
TTCCCCCATGACACGCGAGGTTCGCACCAACCACGACCACGACGGCAACCGGAGCTACCGCCGCGGCCCCGTCCTCCTGCGCCGGGACCAGATCCCGCGGGAGACCACCGACGCACGGCTGCTCGCCCCGGAGCAGGACATCAGCTGGCTCCACCAGGACCCGTGGCGGGTGATGCGGATCCAGGCCGAGTTCGTGGAGGGCTTCGGCGCGCTCGCCGACCTCGGGCCCGCCATCTCTGTGTTCGGCTCCGCGCGCGTCCGGCCCGGCGAGCCGGAGTACGACCTCGCCGAGGACGTCGGGCGGCGTCTCGTCGAGGCGGGCTTCGCCGTCGTCACTGGGGGCGGCCCCGGCGTCATGGAGGCCGCCAACAAGGGCGCGTGCGAGGCGGACGGGACGTCGGTCGGGCTCGGCATCGAGCTGCCCTTCGAGCAGGGCATGAACCAGTGGGTCGACCTGGGGGTGAACTTCCGCTACTTCTTCGCCCGCAAGACCATGTTCGTGAAGTACTCCCAGGGCTTCGTGGTGCTCCCCGGCGGGTTCGGCACCATGGACGAGCTGTTCGAGGCGCTCACGCTCGTCCAGACCCAGAAGGTCTCCTCCTTCCCGATCGTGCTCGTCGGGTCCTCCTACTGGGGCGGCCTGCTCGACTGGCTCCGCGACGCGATGGTCGCCCGCGGCACGATCAGCCCCGCCGACCTCGATCTCCTCCCCCTCGTCGACACCGCCGAGGAGGCCGTCGACGCCGTCCTGAACGGCATGGCGCAGCTCGCCCAGGAGGTCAAGGCGCAGGCCGCAGCCGCCGAAGAGGCTGGTGGCGCGGCCGAGTGATCTAAACTGGACGCAGCGATCACTCTGCCCGGTCGGCAGAGTCTGCCCCGTTTCGGGGTGGTCGAGGATCCACGGAGAAGAGGGGTACACCACATGGCCGCGATGAAGCCGAGGACCGGAGACGGGCCGCTCGAGGTCACCAAGGAGGGGCGCGGCATCGTCATGCGCGTCCCGCTCGAGGGTGGTGGCCGACTCGTCGTCGAGCTCACCCCGGCCGAGGCCGGTGAGCTGAGCGAGGCGCTCGGCGCCGTCGCGAGCTGACACGCCCCACAGAACCGACACACGGCCGGCCAGGCACGCTGGCCGGCCGTCGTCGTCCCCGAGCCACCGGAGCCTGACCGTGCAGTCCCTGCCGGAGATCGTCCTGCCCGAGATCGTCCTCGCCGACGAGCGAGTGGCCCACCCGCGGGAGGGGGGCCGGTGGGCGGACCCGGTGCCGGACGCGCTGGCCGTCCCGGTGGCCCCCGCGCCGCCCGGCGAGGACGAGCTGCAGCCCCGCGGCGGTGCGGCCGACGTCGCCGCGCTCTACGGCATCGACCTGCTCGCCGAGGCCGAGCGTGCGGAGCTCAGCGGGAAGGCGGGCACGACCGCCGTCGTCCGGCTGCCGCGCGTGCTGCCCGGGGTGGTGGACCTGCCGTGGCAGGGGCTGCCGGAGACCCTCGTGCTGGTCGGCGTCGGGGACGGGAGCCCCGCGGCTGCGCGCCGCGCCGGCCTCGCGCTCGGGCGGGCCGCCGCGGGCCTGGGCACCGTCGCCCTCGCCGCGGGGGACGACCTGACGACGGCGACCCTGCGCGCGTTCGCCGAGGGCTTCCTCCTCTCCGCCTTCCGGATGCCGCGGACCGGCCGCACGCCCGCACCCGGGCGCCCGGCGCCCCGACGCCTGGTCGTCCTCGGCCGCGTCGGCCGCCATGGCACGGCGGCCGGTGCTGCCTCCGGAGGGACGACGGCGGAGCCCGGAGCGGACGAGACGCTCGCCGCCGCCAGGGCGGCCGCGCGGGCGACCTGGCTGACCCGCCTGCTCGCCGCGACGCCGTCGAGCACGAAGAACCCGGTGTGGCTCGCCGAGCAGGTGGCCGACCTGGTGCGGGCGGCGCCGGCGGAGGGCGGCACGCTGAGCGCCGTGGTCCACGACGAGACGTGGCTGCGGCGCCAGGGCATGGAGGCGATCCTCGCGGTCGGCGGCGGGTCGGTGACGCCGCCGCGCCTCGTGGTGGTCACCTGGGAACCTCGCCGCGCCGACCGGCACGTGGCGCTCGTGGGCAAGGGCATCAGCTTCGACACCGGCGGTCTCTCCCTGAAGCCGCGCGAGGCCATGGTGCCGATGAAGACGGACATGGCCGGTGCCGCCGCCGTCCTCGCTGCCGTGCTCGGGGCGGCCGAGCGCGGCCTGCCCGTGCGCGTCACCGCCGTCCTGCCCCTCGCCGAGAACGCCATGGGCGGTGCCTCCTACCGGCCCGGGGACGTGGTGCGCACCTTCGACGGCACCACCGTCGAGGTCTCCAACACCGACGCCGAGGGCCGGCTCGTCCTGGCGGACGCGCTCGCGTGGACGACCGCGACCGTGGGGGCCGACGCCGTCGTCGACGTCGCCACGCTGACAGGGGCGGCCGCGCGGGGGCTCGGCCGCGGCCACGCCGCGCTCTTCTCGGCCAGCGACGACCTCGCCGGCGAGCTCCTCGCCGCCGGCGAGGCGACGGGGGAGCCGGCCTGGCGCATGCCGCTGGTGGAGGACTACCGGCCCGCCCTGGACTCAGCGGTCGCCGACGTCGCCCACGTCGCGACCGACGGCCACGTCGGGGGAGGGGCCGTCGTCGCCGCCCTGTTCCTCCAGCGCTTCGCCGGGTCCGCGCCGTGGGCGCACCTGGACATCGCCGGCCCCGCACGGGCCGGCAAGGGGGACGGGGAGCTGCCCGCGGCGGCGCCGACCGGGCACGGCGCCCGGCTGCTCCTGCGCTGGCTGGAGGGCCTCAGCGCCGCACGGCCACCAGCAGACCGTCACCGGTCGGCAGCAGGGCACTGACCAGCCGGTCGTCGTCGCGGACCTGCTTGCCGAGCTCGCGGACCGCCACCGTGGTCTCGTCCCGGCGCGCCGGGTCTGCCACGCGGTCGTGCCACAGGGCGGAGCTGACGGCGAGCACCCCGCCCGGGCGCAGCAGCCGGACGGCCAGGTCGACGTCGTCGGCCGCCTCCGCCGGGTCGCCGTCGACGACGGCCATGTCGTAGCTGCGGTCGGCCAGGCGCGGCAGCACGTCGAGGGCGCGACCGCCGATGAGCCGGGTGCGGGCGGGCCGCAGGCCGGCCGAGGCGAAGCTCTCCCGGGCGGCGCGCTGGTGCTCCGGCTCGATGTCGATGGTCGTGAGCACGCCGTCGGGCGCCATCCCGCCCAGGAGCCACAGGCCGGAGACACCCGTGCCCGTGCCGACCTCCGCCACCGCACGCGCCCGGCACGCCGCGGCGAGGAAGCGCAGGGCCGCCCCGGTGCCGGGGGTGACCGGCTGGACGCCGAGCTCCTCGGCGCGCAGGCGCGCGTCGACGACGGCGTCGTCCTCGGCGACGAACTCTTCGGTGTAGGCCCAGGACAGGGCCTTGTCGGCGGTGATGATGGGCCTCCAGGCTGGTCGGCGGCGGGTGCCGCTCCTTCCAGAGCAGAATGCTACCGGTGCGGTCCGCCGCTCCCAGGAAGCGCTCAGGTTCTCTCCCTAGGATGTGTGCTCCGAGGACGGAACGAGGACGCACATGCTTGAGGGCCCCCGCACCACCGACGCCGACGAGCGCCTGCCCACGGAGGCCGCGGACGAGGTGACGGAGCCCGTGTGGTCGCCGCCGTCGTGGGAGCAGATCGTCGTCGAGCACACGCCGCGGGTGTACCGGCTCGCGTACCGCCTGACCGGGAACAGGGCGGACGCGGAGGACCTCACCCAGGAGACGTTCGTCCGGGTGTTCCGGTCGCTGCACAGCTACCAGCCCGGCAACTTCGAGGGCTGGCTCCACCGCATCACCACCAATCTGTTCCTGGACCAGGCCCGCCGCCGCCAGCGTCTGCGGATGGACCCGCTCGGCGAGGCGAGCGAACGGCTGCCCGCCGCCCACGACTCCGGCGAGCCCGAGCGCGGGTTCGAGCACGCCCACCTCGACCTCGACGTCCAGGCGGCGCTGGACGCCCTCCCGCCGAAGTACCGTGCTGCTGTGGTGCTCTGCGACATCGAGGGACTCTCCTACGAGGAGATCGCGGCGACGCTCGGGATCAAGATGGGGACCGTGCGGTCGCGGATCCACCGCGCACGCGCACTGCTGCGCGACCAGCTCGCCCACCGTCGCCCCGTCACGCCCGCCCCCGTCCACGCCGTCCAGGGGGCCGGATGAGTCACCTGCGCGACGACGTCAGCGCCCTCGTCGACGGTCAGCTGCCCCCTGAGCGGGCCGAGGCGGCGATGGCCCACCTGGTCACGTGCGACCGGTGCGCCGGCCTCGTCGCCGTCGAGCGCGCCTCGCGCCGGCGGCTGGCCCAGGCGCGCGACGTCCGACCCAGCGACGACCTCACCGCCCGCATCATGCAGCTCGCCCAGTCGCCCGCGCCGGAGCCGGCGGGGCGCGCCCGCGCCCTCGTCGACCGGGCGTGGGAGCCGCTGACCTACGGCCCCGGACGACGGCGCGCCCTCGTGCGCGGCTCGGCCGTCCTCGCCGGGGCGGCGGGCGTGCTCGCCGTGCTGGTGGTGGTCGGAACCCTCAACGAGCGCACTGGCGACCCGGCCCAGATGCTCGCCGACGTCGCCGGACCGGCGCACCCGCCCGTGCAGCTCGCCGTCTCCTCGGACAGGATCCGGATGGCCGAGGCGCCCACCGCCACCCAGGAGGCCCTCACCTGGCTGCGTGCGAACGGCTGGGCGGCGCCCCAGGGGCTTCCCGCCGGCGCGGACGTCAGCCACGTCGGCACCGCCGGGACCCCCGGCGACCAGGTGCTCACGATCGAGATCGAGCGCGACGGACACACCGCGCAGGTGGTCGAGGGCCGCGGCGTCCTGGAGCCCGCCGAGCTGGCCGACCTGCCCCTGGTCGAGGCCGGGGACCACACCGTGCACGCGCTGCCCGGCCCCGGGACGACGGTGGTCCTGCAGTGCGACGGCGTCACCGTGCTCGTCACCAGCGCCGACGACCCCGACCTCGTGCATGACATCGCCGGCACCTTTCCTGTCACGCCCCCGGGCTCCGGTGTTGCTGACCGCATCGACCGCGGCTGGCAGACTCTTGTGGGTTGGACCGACCTGCTCGTGCAGTCCCGGTGACCGCCGGCCGGTCCGGCACGGAAGGAGTGCCCATGACCCCCGACGACGAGCGGCCTGAGGTGCCCGGCGGCTCGTCCGCGTCCGGGGGTGCCGTTCCTTCCGAGGGGGAGGCCGTTCCTCCCGAGGGGGAGGCCGTTCCTCCCGCGGGGGAGGCGGACCGCACGCCGCCGGCGCGCGCCCGCTACGACTACGCCCCGACCCCGGCACCGCAGCCGGAGGGCTTCCACGCGCTGGGGCGCACGTCGGGGAACCAGCCCGCAGGCGGCCATCAGCCCGCGCCGCCCGCCGGCGTCCCGTACCGCTCACGGCGGTCGTTCCGCAGCGCCCGGCGCGGCGTGGGACGCGGTGACCGCGCCGCGGCCGGGAGCAGCACACCGCCCGCCGGCACCCCGTCCGGCGGCCCCATGTCGGGCGGCACCTCGCCGTACGCAACGTCGGCCGGCGGCACCCCTCCCGGCGGCACGCCGCCGTACTGGGCGCCCGTCCACCCCGGTGACACGACACGGCCCCTTCCCGGGCAGCACCCCGTCCCCGACGGCGGAGCGCCCGGCCCCTTCGCCGCGCCCGCCCCGGGGACGGGACCACGGACGTTCCCACCGCCGTCGGGGCCGACCGCGACGTCCGTGTCCGCCGACACCGCGCCGGCGCCGTCCGCAGGCGGGGAGCACGCCCCGACGCGGGTCGGCGAGGTCTACACCGCGGAACGCCCCGCACAGCCGCAGGCGCAACGACGGGTGGCGCTCGGCGTCGTCGTCCTGCTCGTCGTCCTGGCGCTGCTCGCCGGCGTCATCCTCGGCGCGCTCGGCGCCCGGTCGTTCTTCACAGTCTCCCAGCCGGGGCAGACGCTGCCGACCGCCTCGGCCGGCGACCGCGCCCCCGACTCGGTCGCCGGGATCGCGGAGGCGGTGCTGCCGTCCACCGTCTACATCCAGGCGCGCGGCAACGGGCAGGGCAGCTCGGGCACGGGCCTCGTGCTGCGCGAGGACGGCTACATCGTCACCAACAACCACGTGATCGAGAACGCGGCCGACGGCGGCCGGGTGATCGTCGGGTTCCCGGACGGCGGCGAGGAGCAGGCCGAGATCGTGGGCCGCACCGCCGACTACGACCTCGCCGTCCTGAGGGTCGACCGCGACGGGCTCGAGCCGCTCGTGCTCGCGGACTCCGACACCATCGCGGTCGGCGACCCGGTGGTGGCCGTCGGGGCCCCGCTGGGCCTCGAGGGCACCGTGACGTCGGGCATCGTCAGCGCGCTGAACCGCCCCGTTAAGGCCGGGGCCGGTGGCACCACCACCTTCATCAACGCCATCCAGACCGACGCCGCGATCAACCCCGGCAACTCGGGCGGGCCGCTGGTGGACTCCAGCGGTCAGGTCATCGGCATCAACACGGCGATCGCCCAGGCGTCCGGGGCGGCCTCCGCCACCGGCAGCATCGGCCTCGGGTTCGCCATCCCCGCCAACCAGGTGCGGCGCACCACCGAGCAGATCATCGCCACCGGGACCGCCACGTACCCGGTGATCGGTGTCTCCCTCGACACCCGGTACACCGGGGAGGGGGTGAAGGTGCTCGAGGACGACGTCGACGACAACCCGGCCGTGGTGCCCGGCGGCCCCGCCGACGTGGCCGGCATCCGCCCCGGCGAGGTCATCGTCAGCATCGACGGCCGACCGGTGACGGACCCGGACGAGCTCATCGTCGCCGTGCGCTCCAAGGCGCCCGGCGACACCGTCGTGCTCGGGGTGCGGCGCGGCGGCGGCGTCGAGGAGGTTCGCGTGGTGCTCGGGGAGAACTCGGGCTGACCGCCCCCGCGCCGGCCCGGGGACACGGGCACGGCGCGCAGCCGTGGCGCCGTATCCTGATGCCGTGTTCGGGATCAACGGGGGTGAGCTGGTCGTCCTGCTCGTGCTCGCCTTCCTCCTCATCGGGCCGGAGCGGCTGCCCGAGCTCGCCCAGCAGCTCGGCCGCCTGACCCGCGAGGTCAAGAAGATCGCGACGGGTGCCAAGGAGAAGGTCCGCGAGGAGCTCGGGCCCGAGTTCGATGATCTCGCGGCCCTCGACCCGCGCCAGTACGACCCGCGCCGGATCGTGCGCGAGGCCCTCATGGACGACGACGAGCCCGCCAGGCCCGCACGCCCCCGCGCCGCCCGTCGCCCCTCGCCGTCCACCGGCGCGAAGGCCGCGGCCGCCGGGCTCGCGGCGGCAGGAGCGGCGTCCGCCGACGGGGCGCCGTCGGCTGCGGGCGGCGCTGCGGGCGGCGCTGCGGGCGGCGCTGCGGGCGGCGCTGCGTCCGCAGGCGGCGCTGCGTCCGCCGGTGCCGGGAGCGCCACGGGTCCCGCCGGTGCCGGGAGCTCAGTGGCTGCTGTCACGCCGCCCGCCCAGGTGCTCGCGGCCGCGACCGGGACCGTGGCGGGGACCGCGCCGTCTGTGACGGCGCTGGCGGAGGACACGGCTCCTGCAGTGGGGACGGATCCTGCGGAGGAGGAGCCCTACGTCGTCCCGTTCGACGACGAGGCGACCTGACCGCCCCGCACCGGGAGGCGGCCGGCTGAGGGAGTCCGGGCATGACCGCAATCCTTGCGCTCGCCGGTGACACGATGCTGGGCAGGCTCGTCGCGGACCGGATCACCGCCGATCCGCCGACGTCGCCCCTGGGGCCGCGGCTGCGTGAGCTGCTCCGCGGCACCGACGCCGTCGTGCTGAACCTCGAGTGCTGCATCTCCGCCCGGGGCCGGCGGTGGCCAGACCCGCACAAGCCCTTCTTCTTCCGGGCGCCGCCCCGCGCCGCCGAGCTCCTGGCGGGACTCGGCGTCACCGCCGTCACGCTCGCCAACAACCACGCCCTCGACTACGGCACCGAGGCGCTCACCGACACCCTCGGTCACCTCGCGGACGCCGGCGTCTCCTGGGTGGGGGCGGGGGAGGACGTCGTGGCCGCCCGCCGCCCCGCCGTCGTCGACGTGGCGCGACAGCCGGTCACCGTCGTCGGACTCACGGACCACCCGGCGTCCTACGCCGCCGGGCCGGACAGGCCCGGCGTCGCGTTCGCCGACCTGCGGACGGGCGTCCCGGACTGGGTGCGCAGCACGGTGCGGACGGCCGCCCGCAAGACGCCGGTGCTCGTCACGCCGCACTGGGGCCCGAACCTGGTGACCGAGCCGGTTCCTCACGTGCGGCGGGCAGCCCGGGCGCTCCTCGCCTCGGGTGCGGCGCTCGTCGCGGGGCACTCCGCGCACGTCCCGCACGGGGTGGAGGGCCGCGTGCTGTACGACCTCGGCGACCTCGTCGACGACTACGCGGTCCATCCGGCCCTGCGCAACGACCTGGGCGCCCTGTGGCTCCTCCACCTCGAGGGCGGGATCTTCCGGAGCGTGGACATCGTCCCGCTGCGGCTACGCGTCGCCCTCACCGAGGTGGCGGACGGCGACGACGCCGAGTGGGTGCGCCGTCGGCTCCGGCGGGCCTGCGCGCGGCTCGGCACGGAGGCCGCCGAGACCCGCGAGGGACACCTCGCCGTCGGGCTGTCAGCCGCCTGAGGCAGGCGGCCGCCAGCCCGACACAGAGGAAGGCTGCTGACGGCCAGCAGAACCTGTCAGCGACCGACGGGGCTGATGCCCAGCGAGCGACCCGCGAGACCCCGGGCGCGGTGGGACAGCGAGCGGGACAGCGCCAGCAGCGCCTGGGCGGCCGGGCTGCCGCTCTCGCGCAGCACCAGGGGCACGCCGGAGTCCCCGCCCTCGCGCAGCGCCAGCTCGATCGGCACCTGCGCCAGGAGCGGCACCTCGTAGCCGAGGGCGCCACCGAGCTCGGTGGCGACGCGCTCGCCGCCGCCGGAGCCGAAGAGCTCCACGCGGGTGCCGTCCGGCTGCTCGAGCCAGGACATGTTCTCCACGACGCCGACCACGTGCTGGCGGGTCTGCTCGGCGATGATCCCGGCGCGCTGGGCCACCTCCGCCGCGGCCACCTGGGGGGTGGTGACGACGAGGATCTCCGAGTTCGGCAGCATCTGGGCCACCGAGATCGCGATGTCACCGGTCCCGGGCGGCAGGTCGAGCAGGAGGACGTCGAGGTCGCCCCAGAAGACGTCGGAGAGGAACTGCTGCAGCGCCCGGTGGAGCATCGGCCCGCGCCAGACCACCGGCCGGCCGTTCTGCGTGAACATCCCAATCGAGATGACCTTCACGTCGTGCGCCACGGGCGGCAGGATCATGTCGTCGACCTTGGTCGGCGGGTGCTCGACGCCCAGCATGCGGGGGATGGAGAAGCCGTAGATGTCGGCGTCGACCACACCGACCTTCAGCCCGTCGGCGGCCATGGCGGCGGCCAGGTTGGCCGTCACCGAGGACTTCCCGACCCCGCCCTTGCCGGAGGTCACCGCGTAGATGCGGGTGAGCGAGCCGGGCTTGGCGAACGGGATCTCCGGCTCGGCGACGCCGCCGCGCAGCATGGTGCGCAGCTCCTTGCGCTGCTCCTCGGTCATGACGCCCATGTCGACCCGGACGCCGGAGACGCCGTCGATGGCGCCGACGACGTTGGTCACGTCCCGGGTGATGGTGTCCTTCAGCGGGCAGCCCGCCGTCGTCAGGTCGACGCCGACCACCACGAGCCCGCCCGGTTCGACCTCGACCGACCGGACCATGTTGAGCTCGGTGATGGGGCGGCGGATCTCCGGGTCCATGACGTTGACCAGCTCGGCCCGGACAGCCTCGACGGTGGGTGCACTCATGCGTCCCATCGTAGGCGGCGTGGCAAAGTGCCCCGACCGCCCTCAGTCCCGATCGCCGTCAGTCCCGTGCGCCGTCGCCCGCCCGGACCGGGCCCGGGTCGTCGTCCTCGCGTCTGTCGGTGGTGTCCACCCCGGCGCGCTGGAGGTCGCGCTCCATCTGGGCGAGCTCGCCCTCGAGCTCCCGGATGCGGGCCTCGCGCTCCTCGACGATGTCCTCGAGCAGGCCGCGCAGCTCCGAGCGCACGAAGTCACGTGTGGCGACCTCGCCCATGGCCAGGCGCAGGGCCGCCATCTCGCGGGCCAGGTACTCGGTGTCGGCGAGGTTGCGCTCGGCGCGCTGACGGTCCTGCTCCGCGCTGACGCGGTCGCGGTCCGTCTGGCGGTTCTGCGCCAGCAGGATCAGCGGCGAGGAGTACGAGGCCTGCAGGGACAGCATGAGCGTCAGCGCCGTGAACCCGAGCGCGGCCGAGTCGAACTGCAGGTGCTTCGGGCCGAAGGTGTTCCACAGCAGCCACGCCGCGCAGAAGATCGTCAGGTAGAGCAGGAAGCGCGGGGTGCCCATGAAGCGGGCGATGCCCTCGGAGAAGCGTCCGAAGAACTCGGGGTCCACCTGCGGGCGCCAGCGCCGCCTCGCCTCCAGCGGGGTGTCCAGGCGCTCAGCCATGGGCCGTCCTCGTCATGGCACGGTCGGTGACGTCGTCGTCCGCCTCGCGCCAGTCCGCGGGCAGCAGGTGGTCGAGCACGTCGTCGACCGAGACGGCGCCGAGCAGACGCCGGTTCTCGTCCACCACGGGCAGGGCGGTGAGGTTGTAGGTCGCGAGCAGGCGCGTGACCTTGCCGATGTCGTCGGTGGGGCCGAGGGCGTCCACGTCCTTGTCCAGGAGCGAACCGATGAGCTGGTGGGGAGGCTCGCGCAGCGCACGCTGGAGATGAACGACGCCGAGGAGGCGGCCCGTGGGCGTCTCCAGGGGCGGGCGGACCACGAAGATCATCGCGGCCAGCGCCGGGGTGACGTCCTGCCGGCGCGCATGCGCCAGCGCGGTGGCCACCGTGGCCTCGGGGGCCAGGATCAGCGGCTCGGTGGTCATCAGACCGCCCGCGGTGTGCTCCTCGTAGGCGAGGAGGCGGCGCACGTCCTCCGCCTCCTCCGGCTCCATCCGCTCGAGCAGCTGGCTGGCCCTCTCCACGGGCAGCTCGGAGACGAGGTCGGCGGCGTCGTCGGGCTGCATCACGTCCAGGACGTCGGCGGCGCGGTCGAGGTCCAGGCCCGAGACGATCGCGACCCGGTCCTCCTCGCCGAGCTCCTCCAGCACGTCGGCGAGGCGCTCGTCGTCCAGCTCCGCCGCCACCTCGAGACGCCGGTTGTCCGGCAGGTCGTGCAGCACGTCGGCGAGGTCCGCGGGCTTGAGGTCCTCGAGGGTGGCGAGCAGCGCCGTCGCGCCCTGCTGGGCCGGCGTGCCGGCGAGCCCGGTGACGTCGTCGACGTCGACCACCAGCGCCTCGCCGCGCCGGCCCACGAGACCGCGCCCGGCGTTACGGCGCACGAACAGCTTCGTGACGTACCAGTCCCGGCTCCGGTGCTGCTCCATCGCGACGTCCTCGACCGTGCCGGTGCCGGAGCCGTCGCGGAACGTCACCTGCCGGTCGAGCAGCTCCCCGACCACGAGGGTCTCGGTGGCCCGCTGGGAGAAGCGGCGGATGTTGAGCAGCCCCGTGGTGATCACCGCCCCGGAGTCGATGCTCGTCACCCGCGTCAGCGGCACGAACACCCGGCGCTTGGAGCTCACCTCCACCACGAGCCCGACCGCGCGGGGGGCGCCCTTCAGGCGCATGACGACGACGACGTCGTGGACCCGGCCGACCTGGTCCCCCAGGGGGTCGAAGACGGCCGTGCCCTTGAGCCGTGCCACGTACACGCGGCTGCTCGTGCTGGGACGGGCGGTGGGCTGGTTCACGGCAGTCAGCCTAGGACAGCGGCGCCCCGCCGCACGTGAGCGCTTGGCGCCATCGGCCGCCAGAGAGGAAGATCTAGGTATGTCACTGACCGGAAAGCCCCCCGGCGCGTCCGTGCCCACCATGCCGACCGGTGTGGAGGTCGCGTCGTACACGACGTACCTCGAGGCCCAGAAGGCGGTCGACCACCTCTCGGACAAGGCCTTCCCCGTCCAGCACGTCACCATCGTCGGCACCGACCTGCGCATGGTCGAGCGCATCACGGGCCGCCTGACCTACGCCCGCGTCGCCGGCGCGGGCGCGATGAGCGGCGCCTGGTTCGGCCTGATGATCTCGCTGCTGTACTGGGTGTTCACGCCGTCGGGGGAGTTCCCGCTGCTGGCGGGTGTCCTCATCGGCGCGGCGTTCGGCATCCTGTTCGCGATCGTCTCCTACGCCTTCACCGGCGGGAAGCGCGACTTCACCTCCGCCAGCCAGGTGGTGGCCTCGCGGTACGCGGTGCTCTGCGAGCCGGAGCAGGCGGGCCAGGCCCGGCAGCTGCTCTCCGAGGGTGGGTTCGGCGGGCGCACCCCGCCGGTCCCGGGCGTGCCGACGACGCCGGCCGCACCGACCTCGCCCGGTGCGCCGACCTCGCAGGGCGGGCCGACGGGTCCGTACGGCCAGCAGGCGCCCCCGACCCAGCCGGGCGCCTACGGCCGGCCGGGCGGGACACCGCACGGCCAGCAGGGCGGGACGCCCTACGGCCAGCAGGGCGGGACGCCCTACGGCCAGCAGGCCCCGCAGGGCCGCCACGCGGGTGCGGCGCCGGTCCAGGCGCCCGCCGCTCCGCCGTCGGACGCGGGCAAGGACGCCTCGGCTCCCACGGAGTTCGGGTCACGGCCCGACGAGCGGCCCCGTTACGGGCTGCGTCTGGAGGACCTCGAGCGTCACAGCGGCAAGGACGGGGAGACGCCCGGGCAGGCGGGCCCGAAGGAATGAGCCGGGACATCCCGGTGGGTCTGTCGACGTCGTCGGTGTACCCGGGCGGCGTCGCGGAGACCTTCGCCCTCGCCAGCCAGCTCGGGTACGACGGCGTGGAGGTCATGGTCCTGCGGGACCCGGACAGCCAGGACGAGCGCCGGCTGCGCGAGCTGAGCGACCAGTACGGCCTGCCCGTGCTGAGCATCCACGCCCCGACGCTCCTGCTCACGCAGGGCGTGTGGGGCAACGACCCGTGGGACAAGGTGGACCGGGCCACGGAGCTCGCGCACAACGTCGGGGCGGACGTCGTGGTCCTGCACCCGCCGTTCCGCTGGCAGCGCGGGTACGCGGAGCACTTCGTCGGAGCCGTCGCCGAGCGCGAGCGCCTGGACGGGATGCGGCTCGCCGTCGAGAACATGTTCCCCTGGCGGGCGCGCTCGAAGAAGCGGGAGCGGGTGATGCAGGCCTACCTGCCCGGCTGGGACCCGCTCCAGCACGACTACCGCTCCGTCACCCTCGACCTCTCCCACACGGCGACGGCGGGCATGGACGCCGGTGCCGCGCTCGCGATGGCGGACGAGCTCGGCGACCGCCTCGCACACCTGCACCTGGCCGACGGCACGGTGAGCTTCATGGACGAGCACCTCGTGCCCGGGCAGGGCGACCAGCCCTGCGCGGAGGTGCTGCACATGCTCGGCGCGCGGGACTTCACCGGCGCCGTCGTCGTCGAGGTCAACACCCGCAAGATGTCCTCGGTCGGACGGCGCTCCGCGCTCGCGGACTCGCTGTCCTTCGCCCGGAAGTACCTCGCCGCGGGCGCGAGCGAGCGCGGCCAGGCCGTCGTGGCACCCACCCCTGAGGAGAGCTGACCGCCGCCACATGGCATGTCCGAGATGTCCGTGTGGTACTTTCTTTGCCGTTCGCAGGGCAAGGGCACAAGAAGTGCCAAAGGCGCCCCGTGGTTCGTCCCGCAGAAGGGGCGGTCGGGGCGGAGCCGGACGGGCCGCGTGGTGGTCCGTTCCCCGCCGCCGGTGACACTCTCCCGGGCGGGGCTGCCCGGCCGACGCAGTCGCGCGCGAAGCGGCGTCGAGGACGGGCCGGTCTGACCCTGCGCTCGTCGTGGACATGGCCTCGCGCGGAGGTCGCTGTCGCGACCGTGGCTGCGGCGCGCCGTGCCGGCGCGCGGCGGGCTGGGTTCCCGCGCGTGCACCTGGGGTGCCGTCGCGGGCAAGGGGCGGCTCCCTCCTCCCGCCGTGACCAGAGACGGATCGAGGGAAGGAGATGGTGCGCGTGCAGGGCGCGGAACTTGCTCAGCTCGGCATCGGGGCGGTCGTGGTGCTCCTGGTGGTGTTCTACGGGGGCACCTTCATGATGTCGATGAGGATCGGCAAGAAGGAGGAGGACGCCGACGCGTACATGACGGCCGGCAACAAGGTCGGCTTCGGCGTCTCGGCCGCCAGCATGACCGCCACGTGGATCTGGGCGTCGTCGATGTACGCCTCGGCCACCTCCGGCTACACCTACGGGGTCTCCGGCCCGATCCACTACGGGCTGTGGGGCGCGCTGATGATCCTGTTCATCTACCCCTTCGGCCGGCGCATCCGGGCGGTGGCACCGAAGGCGCACACCCTGGCGGAGGTCATGTACGCCCGTCACGGACGATCCAGCCAGCTCATGCTCGCCGGCTCCAACGTGGTCGGCTCGATCATCTCCCTGATGTCGAACTTCATCGCCGGCGGGGCGCTGATCTCGCTGCTGTCGCCGCTGACGTTCATCCAGGGCGTGATCATCGTGGCCGGCGGCGTGCTGCTGTACACGCTGTGGTCGGGCTTCCGGGCGTCCGTCCTCACCGACTTCCGTCAGGTCATGGCCATGCTCGGCGCCGTCGCGGTGATCGTCCCGGCGATCTTCTTCGCGGCCGGTTTCCCGACGGCGTTCACGACCGGGGCGGACAACCTCACCGCCCAGCAGGGCAGCTTCTTCTCCTCGGACGCGTTCATGAACCAGGGCGCGCCCTACATCGCGGCGGTCCTGGCCTACGCCATCGGCAACCAGACGATCGCCCAGCGACTCTTCGCGGTGCGCGAGGACCTCATCAGGCCGACGTTCGTCACGGCCACGATCGGGTACGGCGCCATGGTGATCGGCGTGGGGATGCTCGGCGTGCTGGCGCTCTACCTCGGCATCGAGCCGATGGGCGGGGACCCCAACAACCTCGTGCCGCAGATGGCCGCCACGTTCCTGCCGCCGGTGCTGCTCGCCGTCTTCTTCGTCATGGTCGTCGGTGCGCTGTCCTCGACGGCGGACTCCGACCTCGCGGCCCTCTCCCCCATCATGATGGCCGACGTCTACGGCCAGAACGTCGCCGGCAAGAACCGGGCCAACCCCCGCACGATGCTGCTCGTGGGCCGGGTGACGATGATCGTGGCCACCGCGCTCGCCGTCGCCTTCGCCAGCCTGCAGCTGAACATCCTGGACCTGCTGGTGTTCGTCGGGGCGCTGTGGGGCGCGCTCGTGTTCCCCGTCATCGCCAGCTTCTACTGGGACAAGGTCACCAACAAGGCGTTCACGGTGTCCGTGATCGCCGCCCTGGCCGCGTTCCTGCCGGTGCGGTTCGGGCTGGTCCCCACCCGCGGCGCCGTCGGCCTGGTGATCGACGTGCTCGCCACCGTGGGCGTCGGCGTGGTGCTCGGGCTGATGGTGTTCGGGTTCTTCGGGCTGCGGGTCGCGAAGATCGTCGGGACCGTCGCCGCCGTCGTCACGGCGCCCTTCGCGCTCGGGGTGCTGCACGGGTACACGACCGTGAGCGCCTCGCTGCTCGCCTACGCCGTCAGCACGATCGTCTGCTACCTCATGTCGCGCGGGAGCAGCACCCGCTTCGACTTCTCCCTCATCGCCCGCCGCACGGGCGACTTCGACCAGGAGCACGTGGCCGCCCCGGCCGGTGCCCCCGCCGCCCGCTGACCAGCTCTCGGAAGGAGGAGACATGGCTGCTGCGCTCAGTGCCTACGTCCTGATGTGGCCCGCGCTGGTCCTCGTCGTCATGGCCGCGATCGCCCGCGGTTTCGCCAAGGACGTCCGTGACGCCCGCCGCGAGGGCCGCGACATCGTCTGAGGACGCACGGAGCAGGCCCCGGCACCGCGATGCGGGCCGGGGCCTGCGTGCTCGGGAAGTGCTCGGGAGCGCAGGGCCGCTCCTGGTGCGGGCTCCCGCCTCGGCGGCCGTGCCGCTCAGCCGCGCAGACGCGCCATCCACGACTCGACGTCGTCCGGGGTGCGGGGCAGGCCGGCGGAGAGGTTCTCCACGGAGCCGTCCTCGCGCACGAGGATGTCGTCCTCGATGCGCACGGCGATGCCGCGCAGCTCCTCCGGGACCTTGAGGTCGTCCTCGCGGAAGTACAGGCCCGGCTCGATCGTGAAGACCATCCCCGGCTCGAGGTCCGCGTCGAGGTACATCTCGCGGCGGGCCTGGGCGCAGTCGTGGACGTCGAGGCCGAGGTGGTGGCTGGTGCCGTGGACCATCCAGCGCCGGTGGTACTGGCCCTCCGGGTCCAGCGACTCCTCGGCGGTGCCGGGGAGCATGCCCCACTCGGCGAGGCGGTCGGCGAGGACCTCCATCGCGGCGGCGTGGAGGTCCCGGAACTTTGCCCCCGGCTGCCCGGCGCGGGCGAAGGAGGCGTCGGCGGCGTCCAGCACGGCCTGGTAGACCTTGCGCTGGGCGTCGGTGAAGACCCCGTCCACGGGGAGGGTCCGGGTGACGTCCGCCGTGTAGAGGGAGTCGACCTCGACCCCGGCGTCGATGAGCACGAGCTGCCCCGGGCGCACCGCGCCGTCGTTGCGGATCCAGTGCAGCGTGTTCGCGTGGTTGCCGGCCGCGGCGATGGTGTCGTAGCCCAGGCCGTTGCCCTCCTCGCGCGCGCGGGCGCCGAAGACACCCTCGATGACGCGCTCGCCGCGGGGGTGGTCCACCGCGCGGGGCAGGTTGCGGACGATGTCCTCGAACCCCTTCGCCGTGGCGGCGACGGCGGCGCGCACCTCACCGATCTCGTAGGCGTCCTTGCGCAGGCGCAGCTCCGAGAGGGCCTCGGCCAGGGCGGCGTCCGCCTCGGCCGCACCCTCGGTCAGG
The DNA here is from genome assembly GCF_002563695.1 of Georgenia soli. Classification (NCBI taxonomy): domain Bacteria; kingdom Bacillati; phylum Actinomycetota; class Actinomycetes; order Allobogoriellales; family Allobogoriellaceae; genus Georgenia; species Georgenia soli. The sequence goes on from NZ_PDJI01000004.1 coordinate 3,092,939, forward strand.
CCGGCCTGGCTGCGCACCGCCGCCACCTGCGCCTCGACGGCGGCGTCGGCCTGCGGGACGACCCGGATCTGGACCTGACCCGCTCCGACGTCCTTGGCGAGGGCGTCGGCGAAGGCGTCGATGTGCTCGGTGCGCAGCCCGGTCTGGGCGGACATCTCCTCCAGCGAGGGGCGCACACCTACCCACAGCTCGCCGTAGCGGGAGTCGGCGTAGAACTCCTCGGTGTCCCGGCCGGCGCGGGGCCGGAAGTACAGGGCGGCCTCGTGGGTCTCCTCCTGGCCGTTCAGCGGGTGCAGCACCAGCACGGCGTCCGGCTCCTGCTCGGTGCCCAGACCGGTCAGGTGCGCGAACGCCGAGTGCGGGCGGAAGCGGTAGTCGTTGTCGTTGTTGCGCGTCACCAGCTGGCCGGCCGGGACCACGAGGCGCTCGCCCGGGAACAGCCGACCCAGCGCGGCGCGACGCGCGGCGGCGTGGTCGGCGGCGGGGGAGCGCTCGGGCAGAGCGTCCGGCCGGGGGCCCCAGCCGTCGGCGATGAAGGTGCGGAAGGCCTGGCTCGTGGGGCGCTGGGAGCGGTTGGAGCCGCGCTCGGTCAGCGGCTGCTCCTCGGGTGTGGGGGTCTGCGACTCGCTCATGGCTGCCATCCTCGCACCTCGCCGCCCGAGCGCTCACGGTCCGTAACGGCCCCGGGGACGTCGTACCCTGGCCCCTGTGTCAGCAGATGAGACGCGCATCGACCCCCACACCCACTCCGACGCGTCCGACGGCACCGACAGCCCCTCGGACCTCCTGCGGGCCGCCGCCCGCGCGCGCCTCGACGTCGTCGGCCTGACCGACCACGACACGGTGCGCGGCTGGGAGGAGGCAGCGTCCGCCGTCGGCGAGACGGGTGTGGCGCTGTTGCGCGGGGCGGAGGTCTCCTGCCAGCACCGGGGCATCTCGGTGCACCTGCTCGCCTACCTGCACGACCCGGCCGAGCCGCGGCTCGCCGAGGAGATGGAGCGCTCCCGGCGCTCGCGGCTGGACCGCGCGGAGACGATGGTCGACCGCATCGCGGAGGACTACCCGATCACCTGGGAGCTCGTGCGCGCCCAGGCGGCCGAGGGGGCCACCATCGGCCGCCCGCACATCGCCGACGCGCTCGTCGCCGCCGGGGTGGTGCCGGACCGGTCCACCTCCTTCGAGACGCTGCTGTCCGTGCGCGGGCCGTACTACGTCCCGTACCACGCGCCGGACGCCGTCGAGACCGTCGAGATGGTGCGCGCCGCCGGCGGCGTGCCCGTCATGGCGCACCCGCGGGCCGGGGTGCGCGGACGCGTGGTGACCGACGCCGTCATCGAGGCCATGACCGACGCCGGCCTGTTCGCCCTCGAGATCGACCACCGCGACCACACCCCCGCCGCCGTGGCGGAGCTGGAGGCGCTGGCCGCCCGGCTGGGCCTGGAGCGCACCGGGTCGAGCGACTACCACGGTGACGGCAAGCCCAACGTGCTCGGGGAGCGCACCACGGCGCCCGCGGTGCTGGAGAGGATCGAGGCCGAGGGGGCGCTCCCGGTGGTCCGGCCATGAACGAGATCGTCGACCTGACGCTGATGTCGACGACGTTCTTCACCCTCTTCGTCATCATGGACCCGCCCGGCACGGTGCCGGTGTTCCTCGCGCTGACCTCCACGATGACGGCGCGGCAGCGGGCGACGGCGGCGCGTCAGGCGACGGCGGTCGCGTTCGGCGTCATCCTGGTCTTCACCCTGTTCGGGCAGTACATCCTCAACTTCCTGCACATCTCCGTTCCGGCGCTGCAGCTCTCCGGCGGGCTGCTGCTGCTCCTGGTCGCGATGGAGCTGCTCACCGGCAAGTCGGAGGAGCCGAAGCCGTCGGGCAGCGGGGTCAACGTGGCGCTGGTGCCGCTCGGGACGCCGCTGCTCGCGGGGCCGGGGGCGATCGTGGCGGCGATGCTCGCGGTGGAGGAGTCGGACCGGTCGGTGGCCGCGTGGGTCGCCATCTCGGTCGCGCTGGTCGCGGTCCACGTGGTGCTCTGGCTCTCGATGCGCTTCGCCGGCGTGATCCACCGGGTGCTGGGCGACGGCGGGACCACGCTGGTCACGCGGCTCGCCGGCCTGCTGCTCGCCGCGATCGCCACCCAGCTCATGGCCGACGCCGTCTTCGCCCTCATCGAGCAGGAGACCTGACCCTCGCCCTCGTCGCGCCGGGGCCGTCGTCCCGGGACGGTATGGTGCGCGGGATCTGCACCGACGAAGGGACCGACATGGGCGCGCTGTGGCACCCGTTCTCCGACATGGCCGCCGTCGAGCGCGACGGCGAGCTCGTCCTCGCCCGCGGCGAGGGGGCGTACGTCTACGACGAGGCGGGCCGGCGGTACCTCGACGCGACCGCCGGGCTCTGGTACGCCAACGTCGGTCACGGGCGCCAGGAGCTCGCCGACGCCGCCGCCCGGCAGATGTCGACCCTCGCGGCGTACTCGAACTTCGGGGACAACGCGACCGTCCCGACGAACGAGCTGGCCGAGCGGCTGGCCGGCATCGCGCCCGTGGCGGGGAGCCGGGTGTTCTTCACCTCCGGGGGGTCGGACTCCGTCGAGACGGCCGCCAAGATCGCCCGGCGCTACTGGGTCGAGGTGGGGCGCCCGGAGAAGACCGTCATGGTGGGGCGGCAGAAGGCGTACCACGGCATGCACTACGCCGGGACGGCGCTCGCGGGCATCCCCGGCAACCGGGAGGGGTACGGCGACCTCGGGCCGCGCACGGAGTCGGTCGAGTGGGACTCCGCCGACGCGCTGCGGGCGACGATCGAGGAGGTCGGGCCCGACCGGGTGGCCGCGTTCTTCTGCGAGCCGGTCATCGGCGCCGGCGGGGTGTACGCGCCGCCGGAGGGGTACCTGACCGAGGTGCGCAAGGCGTGCACGGAGTACGACGTGCTGTTCGTCGCCGACGAGGTCGTCACCGGGTACGGGCGCATCGGCGGCTCGTGGTTCGCCTCGACCCGGTACGGGCTGGAGCCGGACATGGTCACGACCGCGAAGGGTCTCACCTCCGGCTACCTGCCGATGGGCGCCGTCCTCGTGGCGCCCCGCGTGGCCGAGCCGTTCTTCCGCGAGCCCGGCACGTGGCTGCGGCACGGGTACACCTACTCCGGGCACGCCACGGCGGCGGCCGTCGCGCTGGCGAACCTCGACATCGTCGAGCGCGAGGGTCTCCTCGACGAGGCGGCCCGGCTGGAGACCACCCTCGCCCGGGAGCTGGGCCCGCTCGCCGAGCACGAGCTCGTGTCGGAGGTTCGGGCGGGCACGGGCGCCGTCGCCGCCGTCCAGCTCGCCGAACCGGGTCGGGCGCCGGCCGCCGTCCTCGCGCTGCGCCGGGCGGGCGTCGCCACCCGCATGATGGGCGTGGGGGCCCTCCAGGTCTCGCCGGCGTTCGTCATGACGGACGAGCAGGTCGGCGACCTGGCCGCCGCCATGGGGCAGGCGCTGGACTCGCTGCAGTAGCGGAGCAGCGGCCGCCGGCCGGTGGAGGTCGGGGCGGCGCGATCAGAGCGAAGGCATCACAGGAACAGCTTCATGCCCTCGTAGGAGGCGGTGAAGCCCAGCCGCTCGTAGAAGCGGCGGGCGCGGGTCCGTCGCTTGTCCGTCGTGAGCTGGACCAGCGCGCAGCCCCGGCGGCGCGCCTCCGCGACGGCCCACCCGACCATCGCGGTGCCCAGCCCGGCGGCCCGGTGCGCGGCGCCGACCCGGACGGCCTCGATCTGCGCCCGCACGGCGCCCCGTCGCGCCAGGCCCGGGATGAACGTCAGCTGCAGCGTCCCCGCCACCTCGCCCCGCGCCGTCGCCACCACGAGGAGCTGGGCCGGGTCGGCGTCGACGGCGGCGAAGGCGTCGAGGTACGGGGCGAGATCACCACCCTCGCGGGTCGCGCCGAGCTGGTCCGCCGCGAGCAGGCCGACGATCGCCGGGACGTCCGCCTCGGTCGCACGGCGCAGGATGACCGCCCCGCCCTCGACGGGGAGCTCGGCCGGAAGTGCCATACGGGTCAGCATGCTGCGCCCGGACAGCGCGGCGCCCCAGGCGCGCCGCGAGGGCGTTCCTGGGGCGCCGGAGGAGCTGACGCCGTCTGGGTCAGTTCTGCGCGTCCTCGGCGGGCTTGCCGCCGCGGGTGCGGCGGCGACGGCGCCGGGGACGCTCACCCTCGCCGTCGTGCGAGCGGGAGCCCTCGCCGCGCGGGCGGCTGCCGTCGTGGGACCGGCCGGCGCGGGCGCCGTCGCGACCGCCGTCGCGACCGCCGCCGGACTCGCGCCCCCCACGGCCACCGCGGCCGGAGCCGCCGTGCCGCTTGCCCGTCTCGCCGAGGTCCTCGATCTCCTCGGCCTCGAGGCCGGCGCGGGTGCGGGCGCCACGGGGGAGGCGGCCGCCGGTGCCCTCGGGGATGCTGAGGTCCGCGTAGAGGTGCGGGGAGGTGTGGTAGGTCTCCACCGGCTCGGCGGCGCCGAGGTTCAGCGCCTTGTTGATCAGCGACCAGCGCGGCATGTCGTCCCAGTCGACGAACGTGACGGCGGTGCCGGTGTTGCCCGCGCGGCCGGTGCGGCCGATGCGGTGCAGGTAGATCTTCTCGTCCTCGGGGCACTGGTAGTTGACCACGTGCGTGACGTCGTCGACGTCGATGCCGCGGGCGGCGACGTCGGTCGCGACGAGGACGTCGATCTTGCCCGAGCGGAAGGCGCGCAGGGCCTGCTCGCGGGCACCCTGGCCGAGGTCACCGTGGATGGCGCCGGAGGCGAAACCGCGCTCGGCGAGCTCGTCGGCCACCTTGGCGGCGGTGCGCTTGGTGCGGGTGAAGACGATCGTCAGGCCGCGGCCGTCCGCCTGGAGGATGCGCGCGAGCATCTCGACCTTGTTCAGGGCGTGCGCGCGGTAGACCACCTGGCGCGTGTTCTTCACCGTCGCGCCCTGGTCCTCGGGGTCCTGGGCGCGGATGTGGGTCGGGCGCGTCATGTACCGGCGGGCCATGGCGACGACGGCGCCGGGCATGGTGGCCGAGAACAGCATGGTGTGCCGGGAGGCGGGCGTGCGGGACAGGAGGGTCTCGACGTCGGGGAGGAAGCCGAGGTCGAGCATCTCGTCGGCCTCGTCGAGGACGACGGTGCGCACGTGGGAGAGGTCGAGGATGCGCTGCTTGAGCAGGTCGATGAGGCGCCCCGGCGTGCCGACGACGACCTCGGCGCCCTTCTGCAGGGCGTCGATCTGCGGCTCGTACGCCCGGCCGCCGTAGACCTGCACGATCCGCACGCCGCGGCGGCGTGAGGCGGTGCTCAGGTCTTCGGCCACCTGCTTGGCGAGCTCACGCGTCGGGACGATGACGAGAGCCTGCGGGCTGCCCGCGGCCTCGATGCCGTCCCAGCCGTCCTCGCCGGGGCCGACGACGCGCTGCAGCAGCGGGATGCCGAACCCGAGGGTCTTGCCCGTGCCGGTCTTGGCCTGGCCGATGATGTCGTGCCCGCCGAGCGCCACCGGGAGGGTGAGCGCCTGGATCGGGAAGGGGTGGGTGATGCCGACGTCGCGCAGGGCCTCGACGATCGGTGCCTCGACGCCGAAGTCCGCGAAGGACTTCTCCTCGAGGTCCGCGACGACGACGTCGTCCGTGGTGATGTCGGGAGTGACCTCCTCGACGACGGGGGCGGGGCCCTCAACGGCGTCGAGCACGCCCGTGGAGATGTTCTGGTCAGACATGTAGCTGTGCCTTGTCGTCCGTGGCACGCAGGCGCTGCACCGCGCCGGCTTCTTCGGCCGGGGCGCATTGGCCGGACGTACCTGCTCGTGGCAGCCGATCGTGATCATGTCGCGCCGCGCGAAGCGGCTCAGGCTTGGGCTTCTACGAGACGACCGGGCAACCGTGTACCCCTCAAGGGTAGCGGGTGACGCGCGGCACCGGCAGGCCGAACGGTCGTGGTGGCCGTCACGGGGTCGTGACGGCGGTTCGACGCGGCCGGGAGCGTGGTCCGGGACAACTAGGGTGTTGACATGCCTCAGACCCACGACGACGTAGCCGAGACGACCCCCGCGAGGGCCGACGTCGTGGAGATGGTGGGGCTGCACGGCTTCGTCCAGCTCGCCGCGTTCGCCCGGCTGGCCACCGACGCGGAGCACGCGCCCGACCTGCGCGCCCAGGTGACGATCTCACGCATGGCGGCCGGGGAGCTGGCCGCGCTCGACCAGCTCGAGACCGTGGCCAGACGGGTCGGTGCCGACCTCTACGAGGCCATGGCGAGCTACAGCACCGTGCTGGCGGACTTCGACCGGCGAACCCCGCCGGGGGACTGGTGGGAGCGGGTGGTCAGGACGTACGTGGCGTACGGGGTGCTCGCCGACCTGCAGCGCGTGCTCTCGCGCGCCGTCGCCCCCGACGGGCGGCCGATGCTCGACGACGTGATCGCGGACAGCGGCTACGAGGACTTCGTGGTCGCCATGCTCGGACCGGTCGTCGCGGCGGACCAGCAGCTCTCCGCGCGGCTTGCCCTGTGGGGCCGCCGCGTGGTAGGCGAGGCGCTCGGGATCGCGCAGCGGCTGCTCGCCGAGCACCCGCTGCTGTGGTCCTTCGCGGACCGCCAGGACGGCGCCCGGAGCGAGGGCGACGACGCCGCCTGGCTGCGCAAGCAGCTCTCGGGCGGTCACGCCCGGCGGATGGGCCGGCTCGGGCTGACCGCCTGAGGGGTCAGACCAGCCCGATGCCCACCCGGCGCTGCTCCACGGGACCGAGCTCGACGTAGCCGAGAGCGTCGGCGGGGACGATGACGTGACGGCCCTTGTCGTCCTGGAGGACCAGGGACGTGCTTCCGGCGAGGGCCTTGTCCACCGCGGCCACGACCTCCTCCGGGCTCTGCGTCGACTCGAGGCTGATCTCTCGCGCGACGTTGCGCACGCCGATGGTGATCTCCACTGTGTTCCTCCTGCAGGTGGGTGGCGGACCGGTTCTCCCGCGCGGACGCGGCCGGTCCGGTGTGCTCGCTCCATCGTAGGTCGTGCGGACCACTCGGACGCGCGCGGGCGGCGACGTGCGCTGACGGCGAGTTCCGGCGCCGGCTGGTGCGTACCAGCGCGCGCGGGCGGACGTCGGTGGCCCCGTGGAGGCGATGAGAAGATGGGGACCGTGCGTGTCCGTTCCCGCCTGCTCCCGGCCGTCCTGCTGACCCTCGGTGCCCTCGTGCTGCCGCTGGGCGGTGCCGTTGCGGCGCCCGCCGTCCCGCCGGCCTCCGTCGGAGGCGCGCAGGCGCGCGACGACGACGGCGCGCTGCGGGACGACGAGGAGACCCGCGAGGTGCTCGAGGACGAGGCCGGCGACGCCGTCGGGACCGACGCGATCGGCCTGCCCTGGCTCTCGCGCACGGTGGAGCAGGTCGGTCTGGCGCTGCGGGCACGCGCCGGCCTCACGTCCACCGAGGTGATGCCGCGGAGCGCCTCCGGCGAGCTGGTCACCGTGCCGGGGACGGAGGACGCGCCCCGGGAGGCCGCGACCGTGCGCCCGGTGCGGGTGCAGGTCGAGGAGGGCCTGCCGGTGGACGGCAACGCGTTCGCGGACTTCGTCATGAGGGTCCTCAACGACGAGCGCGGCTGGGGGCACGACGGGTCCGTCGTGTTCTCCCGCACCGACGGGCCGAGCGACCTCAGCGTCGTCCTCGCCTCGCCCACGCTGACGGACGAGCTCTGCCGGCCGCTGCGCACGGTCGGGGAGTACTCGTGCGGGCGAGAGGGCCGCGCCGTCCTCAACGCCGAGCGCTGGTCCGACGGGGCGGAGCCGTTCCTCGACGGCGGCGGCAACATCACCGAGTACCGGCAGTACCTCGTCAACCACGAGGTCGGGCACCTGCTCGGCCGGCCGCACGAGGGGTGCCCGGCGCCGGGCGGCCCGGCGCCCGTCATGCTGCAGCAGACGATGCGGCTCGAGGGGTGCCTGCCCAACGCCTGGCCCGCCGGCTGAGTGCCGCCCGCGAGCCGTACGACCCGGATGTCGGTCGGGTGTGATGGCATCGGGGACATGGAAGACAGGGCCCGAGCCACCTCGCTCCGGCTGGTGCTGCCGGCGCCGCCCGGTGCGCCGCCGGCGCTCGACGCCGACCAGGCCTCCGCGGTCGCCTGGCCGGCCGGTGCCGGCAACCTCCTCGTCGTCGGTGCGCCCGGCACGGGCAAGACGACGACGGCGATCGAGACCTTCCTCGCGCGGGCGGACGCCTGCCCGCAGCCGGCGGCGCCCGGCGACGAGGGGGTCCTCCTCCTCGTCCCCACGCGGCGCGGGGCCGCGCGCGTGCGTGACGCCGTCGCCGCGCGCCTCGGCCGCACGACGACCCAGGTGCTCGTCCGTACCCCCGCCTCCTTCGCGTACTCCGTGCTGCGGATGCGCGCCGCGGCGCTGCACGAGCCGCCGCCGACCCTCGTCACCGGACCGGAGCAGGACCAGATCCTGGCGGAGCTGCTGGACGGTCACCGCGCCGGGCTGGGCGCGTCGGTGCGCTGGCCGGACTCCGTCGGGCCGGACACGCTCGCGCTCGGCGCGTTCCGCGACGAGCTGCGCGACCTCTTCATGCGCGCCGCCGAGCTCGGGCTCGGCCCGGAGGAGCTGGCGGACCGGGGCGAGCGGTACGGCCGGCCCGAGTGGGTCGCGGCCGCCACGCTGCTGCGCGAGTACCAGCAGGTCACGGCGCTCGGCGAGCTGACGCCGGACCGTGGGGCCAGGCTGGACGCGGCCCGGATCGTCGACGAGGCGACCGCCGCGCTGCGCGCCTGGGAGGACGAGGTGCCCGGGATGCCGCGGCCGCGCTGGTCCGCCGTGGTGGTCGACGACCACCAGGACTCCACGCTCGCCACCGCGCGCCTGCTGCGCACCCTGGCCGACGACGGTGCCCAGCTCCTGCTGTTCGGCGACCCCGACGCCGGGGTCCAGGGCTTCCGGGGCGGGACGCCCGCCCTCGTCGGGCTGGCCGAGACGCGCGAGCCCCTGGGCGGCTTCGCGGTACGGCGGATCGAGCTGCGGACGGCGCACCGGCAGGACGCCGGGCTGCGGGCCGTCACGGCCGCCGTGACCTCCGCGATCGGCACGGTCGGGGCCGCCGGCCACCGGCAGGCCGTGGCCGCCGTCGAGGCCCGGCCGGGCATGCCCCACGGCCTCGAGCCCGCCGTTCTCCGCTCGCGCGCGCAGGAGGGCGCCTGGATCGCGCGCAGGCTGCGGGAGGAGCACCTCTACCACGGCACGCCGTGGTCCCAGATGGCCGTGGTGGTCCGCTCCGCCGGTCACCTGCGCGAGCTCCGGCGCTCGCTGCACAGCTGGCGCGTGCCCGTCGGGGGGCAGGCCGCGCCCGGGGTGCTGCGCGAGGAGCCCGCCGTGCGGCCGCTCCTCGTGGCGCTCACCGCGGTCCTCGCGGGCGCCCCCGACGCCGACCAGGCGGTCGAGCTGCTCACCTCGCCGATCGGCGGGACCGACGCCGTGGGGCTGCGCGTGCTGCGCCGCACCCTGCGCGGCCTGGAACGCGCGGCAGGCGGGACCCGTCCCGCGGACGAGCTGCTCGGTGCCATCCTCACCGACCCGGAGCTCTCGGCCGGGCTGCCGCGTGCGGCGGGGCGCGGTGCGGCCCGGGTCGCCGCCGTGCTCGCCGCCGGCCGGGCCGCCCTGGAGCGACCCGGCGCGACGGCGGAGACCGTCCTGTGGGCGCTGTGGGACGCCGCCGGCCTCGCGGGGCCGTGGCGCGAGCGCGCGCTCGCCGGGGGGCCTGGCGCGGACCGGGCGGACGCCGACCTCGACGCCGTCATGGCCCTGTTCCGCGCGGCGGAGCAGTACACCGACCGCACCGTCGGAGGAGGGCCTGCCGGGTTCCTCGAGCACCTGACGGCGCAGGACCTGCCGGCCGACTCCCTCGCCGCGCAGGGGGTGCGCGCCGAGTCGGTGCAGCTGCTCACCCCGGCCGCCGCCGCGGGCGAGGAGTGGCAGGTCGTGGTCGTCGCCGGGCTGCAGGAGGACGTCTGGCCCGACCTGCGCCTGCGTGACTCGCTCCTCGGCTCGGGGGCGCTCGCCGACCTCGAGGCCGGCCGGTCCCAGGACGGGCGGCGCGCCTACGGCCCGGCCCGCCGCGAGGTGCTCGACGACGAGCTGCGGATGCTCGCCGTCGCCGTCTCACGCGCCACCCGGCGGCTGCTCGTGACCGCCGTCCTCGACGAGGAGGAACGGCCCTCCACCTTCCTCGACCTCCTCGCACCCGACCTCGACCCCACCGTGGTGCACACGGTGCCGCCCGCCTTCGACCTGCGCGGACTCGTCGCGGAGCTGCGCTCCGCCCTGGAGGAGCCCGTCCTCGACCAGACCGGCGCGGCACGCCGCGACGCCGCCGCCGAGCTGCTCGCGCACCTCGCCGACCAGGGGGTGCCTGGCGCCGACCCCGCCACGTGGAGCGGGCTGGCCCCCATGAGCACCGACGGCCCGCTGCGGCCACCGGAGGCGCAGGTCCCCGTCAGCCCCTCCGGGGTCGAGCAGGCGACCACCTGCGGGCTGCGGTGGGCGCTCGAGCAGGCCGGCGGCCGGGGCGAGGCCAGCACGGACCAGTCCGTCGGCTCCCTCATCCACGAGATCGCCGCGGAGCACCCGCACGGCACCCACGAGGAGCTGGCCCGGGCGCTCGACGAGCGTTGGGCGGAGCTGGGCATGGGCGACGGCTGGGTCGGGCGCCGCCAGCGGGCCCTGGCCGAGAGGATGGTCGAGCGGCTCGCCGGCTACCTCGAGTCGGTGCCGGGCGATGTCGACGTCGAGCGGGACTTCACCGTCGACGTCGGTCGCGCCCGCCTGGCCGGACGGATGGACCGGGTGGAGCACCTCGACGACGGCAGCGTGCGGGTGGTCGACCTCAAGACCTCCGCGAACCCGGTCAGCAAGGACAAGGCCGAGCAGCACCCCCAGCTCGGCACCTACCAGCTCGCCGTGGACTCCGGCGCCTGGGGCGACCTCGGCGCCGCCGGGGCCCGGCTCGTCTACCTCGGCGCGGGCCAGCGTGGTCCGACGCTCCGCGAGCAGAGCGACCTCGAGCAGGCCCCGGACCCCGCCTGGGCGGCGGACCTGGTCGCGCTCGCGGCCGAGACCATGGCGGGCGCGGAGTTCGACGCCGTGCTGAACGACCAGTGCCACCACTGCCCGGTGCGCACGTCCTGCCCCCTGCAGGACGACGGAGGACGGGTGACGCAGTGACCCAGGAACAGCTGACCCTCGAGCCGCCGGTGCCGGACGGCCCGGCGGAGTCCGTGGCCCCGCGCTGGTCGGCGGCGCAGATCGCCGACGCGCTCGGCCGTCCCCGGCCCACACCCGAGCAGACCGAGGTGATCGAGGCGCCGCTCGCCCCGCTCCTCGTGGTGGCCGGGGCCGGCTCCGGGAAGACCGAGACCATGTCCTCCCGGGTCGTCTACCTGGTCGCCAACGGCCTCGTCAGGGGCGAGCAGGTGCTCGGGCTCACCTTCACCCGCAAGGCCGCGGCCGAGCTCGCCCACCGGGTGCGCGCCCGGCTCCGGGCGCTGCGGGCGGCCGGCCTGACGCCGCCCGCCGAGGACGACGACGACCCGGCGGCCGGGAGCGGGCTCGACGTCGACCGGCCCCACATCGCGACCTACAACTCCTTCGCCGGGAACATCGCCCGGGACCACGCGCTGCGGGTGGGGGCCGACCCTGACGCGCGGCTCATCACCGAGGCGGGCGCGTGGCAGCTGGCCGACGACGTGGTCCAGGGCTGGGAGAGCGATCTCGCGTCCGACCGTTCGCCCGGCGCCGTCACCCAGGCGGTGCTCGGCCTGGCCGGCGGGCTGGGCGAGAACTTGCTCGACCCGGCCGAGGCGCGGGAGCTCCTGGCCGACCTGCGTGCCGACCTGCTCGACAAGGCGCCGGACCGGCGGAAGAAGCCCTCGGCGGACGTGCTCAGGATCGCCGCCGCCGTCGAGGAACGCATCGCCCTGCTGGACGTCGCCGAGGCGTACGAGCGGCGCAAGCGCGAGCGCGGGCTGATCGGGTTCGCCGACCAGGTGGCGCTGGCCGCCCGCATCGCCGACGCGGTGCCGGACGTGGGCGCCCAGCTGCGCGAGCAGTACCGGGTGGTGCTGCTGGACGAGTTCCAGGACACCTCCGTCGCACAGCTCGAGCTGCTCTCCAACCTCTTCGGGGACGGCCACGCCGTCACCGCCGTGGGGGATCCGAACCAGGCGATCTACGGGTGGCGCGGCGCCTCCGCCGCCTCCCTCGCGGAGTTCCCGGCACGGTTCCCGCACGTCGGGGCCGACGGCACGACCCGCCCGGCCGCGACCCTCGCGCTGAGCACCTCCTGGCGCAACGGCCGGAGGATCCTCGCCGCGGCCAACGTGGTCTCGCAGCCGCTGCGCGCCCCCGGGGCATCGCTCGGCCCGTCGGTCGAGGTGCCGGAGCTGCGCGCCCGCCCCGACGCCGCCGAGGGTGAGGTGATCGGCCTGTACGCCACCAGCCAGCGCGAGGAGGCGGCGCGGGTCGCGGAGTTCCTCGCCGAGCGCTGGGACCCGGCCGGCGAGGAGACTGCCGCCGTGCTCTGCCGCAAGCGCAGCCAGTTCGCCGGGGTGGTCCGGGCGCTCCAGGAGCGCGGCCTGCCCTACCGCGTGATCGGCATGGGCGGCCTCCTGGCCACCCCCGAGGTGGTCGACGTCAGGGCCGCGCTGCAGGTCGCCCACGACGCCTCCCGCGGCGACGCCCTGATGCGCCTGCTGACCAACCTGCGCCTCGGCATCACGGACCTGCACGCCCTGCAGGACTGGGCCCGCCACCTGGCCCGCCGGGCCGCCGTCGCGCTCAGCGTGGACGAGGACCGCCGGCTGGACCCGCGCGAGGAGTCGAGCCTCGTCGAGGCCGTCGAGAACCCCCCGGCCGCGGGCTGGACGAGCCCGCGGGGGCACACCATGAGCGACGCCGGCGCCGCCCGGGTCCGTCACCTCGGCGACGTCCTGCGCCAGATCCGATCTCTCGGCTACCTCTCCCTGCCCGAGCTGGTCGTCGCCACCGAGCAGCTCCTCGAGCTCGACATCGAGGTCGCCACCCGGGCGGGGTCGGCCGGGGCGGGCGCCGCCCGCGCCGCGCTGGACGCGTTCGCCGAGGTGGCCGCCACCTTCGCGGCCGACACCGACCGTGCGACGCTCGGGGCCTTCCTCGCCTGGCTCGACGCCGCGGAGGAGCGCGAGCGCGGGCTGGACGCGGTGGAGACCGGCGAGACGGAGCCTGACTCGGCCGTCGTGCAGATCCTGACCGTCCACGCCGCGAAGGGGCTCGAGTGGGACGTGGTCGCGGTCCCCGGCATGGTCGAGACCCAGTTCCCGGGCTACGACGGGAAGGTCCGGCCCGACCGCTCGGTGGCCAGCTCCGCCTGGCTGACCAACGTGGGCGAGCTGCCCTACCCGCTGCGCAAGGACGCGGACGCCCTGCCGCGGCTGGACGTGGCCGGTGCCGCCACGCACACCGACGTCGAGGAGGCCCGGGCCGCGTTCCGTGACGCCGCCGGCGCCCACCGGGTGGCGGAGGAACGCCGGCTGGCGTACGTCGCGCTGACCCGCGCGAAGCACACCCTGCTGCTCTCGGGCTCCTGGTTCCGCACCGGCAGGACGGCGCTCCCGCCCTCGCGGTTCCTGGACGAGCCGCGGCGGGCCGGGCTGCTGCAGGACGCCGGAACCGGTGCGTGGGCGCCCGAGCCGCCGGCGGACGCGGAGAACCCGGACACCGACACCCCGCCGGTGCGCTGGCCCGTCGACCCGCTCGGCGCTCGGCGGCCGGTCCGCGAGGCCGCGGCCGCGGCGGTGCTCTCCGCCCGCGCCCGTGCCCGGAGCGCTGCCGCACCCGACGACCTGCCGGTGGCGCCGAAGAGCCGGCCGCCGGGACCGGTCGCCGGCGACGAACGCGCCGCCCGGTGGTGGCACGACGCGGCGCTCCTCCTGAGGGAGCGGTCCGAGGCGTCGGCACGTGAGCGCGAGGTCACGCTCGCGGGGCACCTGTCCGCCTCCGCCGTGGTCAACCTCGTCTCCGACCCGCGCGCCTTCGCCCGGGACAGGCGACGCCCGGTGCCGAGCGAACCCACCCTCGTCTCCCGGCGCGGTACGCGGTTCCACCAGTGGGTCGAGCAGTTCTACGGGCACGCCGCGCTCATCGACATCGAGGACGTCGACGGCAGCGGCGAGGATGTGGGGGCACCGGCCCTCACCGACGTGGAGCTGGAGCGCTTCCAGCGCACCTTCGCCGCCTCGGAGTGGGCGCGGCGTGAGCCCGTGGCGGTCGAGGTGGACCTGGAGACGCCCGTGGCCGGGACGATCGTCCGCTGCCGGATCGACGCCGTCTTCGACGGCCCGGGCGGCGTCGTCGTCGTGGACTGGAAGACGGGACGTCCGCCGCGCAGCCCCGAGGAGCTGGCGGAGCGCGAGATGCAGCTCGCGCTGTACCGCCTCGCCTGGTCCCGCTCCAGCGGCACGCCCCTGGAGCAGGTCGGGGCGGCGTTCTACTACGTCGCCCACGACGAGACCGTGCACGCCGGCTCGCTGGACGAGGAGGAGATCGTCGTCCGCATGACGCGGGCGATCGAAGCGGGCCAGGCCGGCTGACGGCCTGCCGGGCCGACTGCGGGCGGGCGGGCCGGCTGCGGGCGGGCGGGCCGCCTGGCGGGCGCCGCTCAGCTGCTGCGCCGGTCCTCGTCCTCGCGCAGGAAGTCGGGGAGGTTCGAGCCGAGGTTCAGCTCCTCGGTGACGGCCCCCGCGTCAGGGCGCTGCCCGGCCGCGGTGACGCCGCCCTCGGCGTGCCCCTCCACTGAACCGCTCTGGTCGGCGGACCTTCCGCGGTCGGCGTCGTCCAGGTGGTCGGGATGACCGGGACTGTCGGCCGCGCGGCCGGCACCAGCCAAGCCCCGCTCCGGCCCAGGCACGCCAGCGGCGGCCGGGGTCTCATCGTCGACGTCCTCGTCCTCGTCGTCGCCCCGACCTTCGTCGTCGAGAGGGACGACGTCGGCACTGGCGACGCCCTCGGTCTCGTCGACGCCCCGGGTCTCGTCGACGCGTACGGTGTCGTGGAGGCGTCCAGTGTCGTCGACGTCCTCGTCCGACCACCCGGCGTCGTAGTCCGGGACGACCACCGGCTCACGCGAGCCGATCCCGGGGGCGTCGGATACATCGGCCGCGAGGGTGCGGAGCATGGCGGTGGCGTCCTCGATCACCGGCTGCTCGTCGTGCCGCACACCGTGGAGGAGCCACCGGGCCAGGGCGAGCTCGGACACGAGGAGCGCACGATTGAGGAGCGTGGCGTCGGCGCCCTCGGTCCGGGCGAGGGAGTAGGCCTCCTCGATGGCGTCGAGCGAGTCCTCCGGGGCGGCCGCCAGCAGCCACGCGAGGTCCTCGGCCGGGTCGCCGACGTGCACCTCCGAGAGGCTGAGCACCGCCGTGATCCGCCCGTCCTTGACCAGCACGTGCTCCGGCGCGAGGTCGCCGTGCACCGGCGTGGGACGGAACTTCCACAGGGCCACGTCCTCGAGCGCGTGCTCCCACCGGTTGAGCAGCACCGAGGGCACGCGGCCGGTGCGTGCGGCCTCGTCCACCTCGGCGAGGCACCGCCGGCGGTAGGAGTCGGGGTCGTACACCGGGAGCCCGGCGTCGGCGACGACTGAGATGTCGAGCTCGTGGAACGCGGCGATCGCCCGGCCGAGCTCGGCGGACAGGCCCGGCCCCGACGTCAGCCGGTCCAGCACCAGCGGCCGACCGACCAGGGCGCGGAAGACCATGGCGCGTCCGCCCTCCGGCAGGGCCGCGAAACCGACCGGCCGCGGCACGTCGAACGGGAGGCGCCCCTCGTCGACCTCCTTGGTGAGGTTCGCCAGCAGGGCGACCTCGCCCTCGAGCGCAGCCCCGGCCGCGGGATGGAGCGGCGCCCGGATCACCCAGTGGCGACCTCCGGCGTCGAGCAGACCGGTCGTCTGGTAGTCGCTGTTCGCGGTCTGCGGTGGGCGCGTCGCCACCACGTCCAGGCCGGGCACGGCCGTGGTGGCGAGGGCGGCGAGGGCGAGCGCTGAACGGACCACCCCGCCAACCTATGCGCGCGCGGTGCACGGTGCGAGGCTCACGCGCCGGAGACCTTCGGAACTGGGGCGCCACCGCCGAGAAGGGTGTGCCCGCGCCAGAAAGGAGGCAGCCCACCCGGTGGCGAAACCGGGTGGGCCTAGCGGTGAACCGGTGGAAGCGGTTGACCGCCGAGCACAGCCTACGACTTCCGGGCGGTCGCCGTCGCGGCCGTCCGCTGGTTGGCGGCGTCGCTGCGCAGCCACGCGGCGACGACGGTGACCCACGTCATCGTCAGGACGGTCACGATCGCCAGCCGGATCGAGGTTCCCCCGCCCGGCCACCACGCGAGCACGGCGGTGAGCGCCGCCGTCGTCCAGCAGTACGCCGCGCGTGCCCGCCGCCCCGCGCGGGCGAGCCGACGGGCGAGCACGACGCACGCCAGAATGGCGGCGTTGACCGCCAGGGCGGTGCCGACGTCGTGCCACAGGCTCTCCCTGGCATCGGCGGCGGTCGCGGCCGGGGCTCCCGGCGGGAAGCCGCCCGACGGCTCCACCCGGAACGCCCCGGCGAGGACCAGACCGGGACCCGCGACGGCGAGGCGGACCGCCGTGAGCCGTCCGCCCCCGAGGTCCTCTGGGAGGCGGTGGACGCCGGCGGCGCACGCGACCACCAGCAGCCCGGTCCCGACGAACGCCGTCACCTGCAACCAGCCCAGCTCGCCGTGACTGAGCAGGCTGAGACCGTGCCGGCGCAGGTCGAAACCCTCCCGCGAGGCGACCTGGGCCGCCGTCATCACCACGAAGAACGGCCCGGCGACGACGCCGCCGCCCAGCAGCGCGCGGGTCGCCGCTGATCCGGCTCGCGTGCGAGGTGGCATGCCGTTCCCCTGCGTTCGGCGGACGCCTCCATGGTGGCAGAGACAGTGCCTGCCATCCTCACGAGAACCGGTGCCGCCCGGGACGAAAACTGCGTCCGTTCCCCGCCGGGGCGGCAGGCGCCGCCACTACCGTTCCCTCGTGGGAGGTGTCGCACGGCGGGTCGTCAGCGTGGTCTTCGCGGACCTCGTCGGCTTCACCGCGCTGTCCGAGCGGCTCGACGCCGAGGACGTCGCCCGGATCCAGGACGAGTTCTTCGCCCGCGCGACCGCCGCGCTCCAGGAGCACGGAGGGGTCGTCGAGAAGTACATCGGCGACGCCGTCATGGCGACCTTCGGGGTCGCGCTGGCCTCGGACGACGACGCCGTCCGGGCGGTCCGGGCCGCCACCGAGCTCAGGAACGCTGCCCGCCGGACCGAGGCGCCGCTGGGGCTGGTCGCCGGCACCCTGGACCTCCGGGTCGGCGTCAACACGGGCGAGGTCGTCGTCTCCCGGGTCGGCGACGGCTGGCGCGTCACGGGCGACGTGGTCAACACGGCCGCGCGCCTGCAGGCCGCGGCTTCCCCGGGCGAGGTGCTGCTCGGGCCGGAGACCGCCTTCGGCGTCGCCCACGCGTTCGCGCTCGAACCGGCGGGCGAGGTGACGCTGCGCGGGAAGGCGCAGCCGGTGTCCGTCTGGCGACCGGTCGGCAGGCACGCCGTCGCCCGCCGGGGCCTGGCCGCGCTCGGGCTCCACGCCCCGACGCTGGGTCGCGGGCGCATCCTCGAGGACCTCCTCGGCCGGCTCGCCCCGGCCGACGTCCCGGGCCCTGGCGCCGCCCGGCGTCGTGCCGTGCTCGTGGTGGCCCCGCCCGGGGTCGGGAAGTCGCGCCTGGCCGAGGAGGTGTGCCTGCGGGCGGCGGCGGCCGGGCACCCCACCCTCGTCGCGCGGGCCGGTGGGGCGACGGGTGGAACGGCGGGCGGGTACGGGGCGGTCGCCCAGCTCGTGCGGGGGGCGCTCGCCGTCACCGGCGCGGGGTCGACGGCGGAGGCCGCGACCGCGGCCGGCGCCGCATGTTCCGCGGGTCACGCAGGTCCTGCAGGTTCGGCAGCTTCCGCACCTCCCGCAGGTCCGGGGGGCCAGGACGGGGTGGCGGCGTGGCCCGAGGGCAAGGGCTTCGGGGCCGAGCACGCGCGCACCGCGGCGGGGCACGTGCGCGCCCTGCTGGACGGCCGGACGCTCACCGCGGAGCCGGCAGACCTGTTCACCTCCTGGGTGTCCGTGCTCGACGCAGTGCCGGGGCCGGAGCCGTTGTGGGTGGTCGAGGACGTCCACGCCGCGGGTCCGGACCTGCGCGCCTTCCTGGCCCACGTCCTCACGGACCCAGGACGTGGTCTCGTGGTGCTCACGGCCCGCCCCGACGCCTCCCTCACCGACGCCGGCCCGCTCGCGACGGTCCCGGTGCTGCACCTGGCGGCGCTCGACGGCCACGACACGGAGGCGCTCGTGCACTCCCTGGTCGGCCCCGGGGCCGTACCGGAGCGGTACGTGCGGGGGATCGTCCGGGTCTCCGGCGGCAACCCGCTCTTCGTCGAGGAGCTGCTGCGCTCGTGGATCCTCGGCGGGGTGCTGAGGCCCCGGGAGGGCGGCTGGGTCTTCGACGGTGAGCTCGAGCCGGCGCTGCCGACGACCGTCCACGCCATCTACCAGGCGCAGCTCGACCGGCTCGCCCCCGGGTCCCGGGCCGTCGTCGAACGCGGCTCGGTGCCCGGCACCACCTTCCCCTCGGCGGCCCTGCCCGCCCTCGGGGTGGACGACGCCTCCCCGGCGCTCGACGCCCTCACCCGGGCGGGCCTGCTCAGCGGTCCGCACGACGGCCTCGTCCTCGACACCTCCTACAGCTACCGCCACGCCCTCCTGCGCGACACCGCCTACGCGTCTCTCGCCCGGGGGCAGCGGGCGCAGCTGCACGCGCGGTTCGCCGAGTGGGTGCGCGAGCGAGGGCCCGCCGAGCTCGTGGGTCTGCACCTCGCCCTCGCCCTCGACTCGTTGCCCGGCACCGCCGCCGACCTGGACGGCCGTCAGCCCGGTGACGTCGCCGACGAGGCCGCCCGGTGGCTGGAGCGGGCCGCCGCCGAGCAGCTCGTCCCAGCACCGCAGCGCGCCGCCGAGCTGCTGGGCAAGGCGCTCGACGTCGCTCCCGGCGCGCCCGGTCTCGTACGGCTGCGCCGCACGCTGGCCCGCGCCGAGGCACTGCGACGGTCCGGCCGCCTCGCCGACGCCATGGTGACGTTCCGCGACGGCGGCACCCTCGCCCGCGAGGTCGGCGCCCCGGCTGGCCTGGCGGAGGCGGCGCTCGGGTACGAGAACGCCCTCTTCGCCAGCCGCCTGCCCCGGGAGACCTGGGGCGAGGACGGCCTCGTGCTGCTCCGTGCCGCGCTGGAGTCCGGGCAGGTGGACGGTGCGGAGGGCACCGAGAACCTCGGTGCTCCGTTGCCCGGCGGCGGCACACCGCCTCACGCCGGGTCGCCCGCCGGGGCCGCCGCGTCGACACGTACCGGCGCTGCCTCCGGCACCCGCGCCGAGGTCCGCCTGCTCGCCGCGCTCGGCCGGGCGCTCGTCTACTCCGGCAGGCGCGGTGAGGGCGTCGCCGCCGCGGCCGAGGCGGTCCGGCTCGCCGAGGCCGCGGGTGACGCGGCGGCGGTCGCCGAGTGCTCGCTCGCGCAGCGGGCCGGCCTGGCGAGCCCGGCGCACCTGGGCGAGCGGCTGGCCGGGCTCGACCGCGCCGTCGCCGCCGCGGCGCTCACCGACGACGGCGAGCTGCAGCTCGAGGCCGCCCGCCTCCAGCTGGTCGACGCGCTCGAGGCTGGGGATGTCGCCCTCGCCGGCGAGGCGCAGCGCCGCGCCACCGAGCTGGCGACCCACCTGGGCCGGCCGCTGTACCTCTGGTACCCGCCGATGTGGGAGGCGATGCACGCGCTCCTCGCCGGCAGCTACGCGGCGGCGCCCGGCCTGATCGACGCGTTCTCCGAGCAGGCCCACCGCTCCCACTACGCCGACGCGGGGATGGTGCGGACCATCCAGCTGCTCGAGCTGCAGCTCATGACGGGCGGCGCGCCGCAGGCCGTCGCCGAGGTCGAGGCTCTCGCCGAGGAGGCGCCGGACCGGTGGAGCTTCGCCGTCGCCGTCGTGCACGCCCGCGCGGGTGACGCCGTCGCGGCGCGAAGGGCGCTCGACCGGTACACCAGGGCCGACCTCAAGAACGTCGCCGACGACCTCAGCCGCAGCACGACCCTCGCCTACCTCGCCGAGGCGGCGACCGCCGTCGGGACGCCGCAGGAGTGCCGAGGGGTGGCGCAGCTGCTCCAGCCGTGGAGCGGGCACGTCGTCGTGCTCGGCTCAGGTGCGCTGTGCCTGGGTGCGGCGGACCACTTCCTCGGGGTCGCGCTGCGGGCGGCGGGGGAGACGGACGCCGCGGTCCGGCACCTGCGGGCGGCCGTCGAGCAGAACGACGCCCTCGGCGCGGCGGGGCGTGCTGCGTGGTCACGGGCGGAGCTGGGGCGCACCATGCGGGGGGACGGACGGCCGGGAGCGACCGAGCTGTTGCGGCGCGCCCGGGCGGACGCCGTCGCGCTCGGCCTGGCGCCGCTGGGCCGGGCACTGGAGCAGGGATGAACCATCGGGAGCAGCGGTGATCGACGACGCGGCACGACTGATCGGGCGGGAGTGGGCCGCCTTCCTCGAGCTCCTCGGGGGAAGTTCCTGGGACTCGCCGACGCGGCTGGCGGGGTGGACGGTGGAGGACCTGGCGCGTCACGTGCACTGGGGCATGACGCTCGAGGCCGACGCCCTCGAGATCGCCGCGGGCAGCGACGACGGGCACGTCGATGGCCACGGCGGCGCGGTTCACGGCGGCACGTCGGTCGGTGAACGACGTGCGGCGGGGGTCGACCTCGAGGGGCCCCGCGACCAGATCGTCCCGGCGCTGAGGCGTGCGCGGGCGCGTCTCCTTGCGGCCCTCGCCGCGGTACCGACGGAGCCGGGCACGGTGCTGCCCATGCCTTACGGGGACGTCCCGCTCGAGCTGGGACTGCAGGTCTTCGTCATGGAGGCGGCGGTGCACCGCAGCGACCTCGCCCACGCCGTCGGGGCCGACGGCCTCCTCGCCCCGGACGCGCACGCCGCGGCGGCGACGGTGCTGCAGGCTTTCTGGCCCGCGCTCGCGGCGGCCGCCGTCGCCACGCCGCCGCCCGGCACCGCCTTCCTGCTGCGCGGGACGACGGTGCGGGTCGAGGTCGAGTACGACGGCGCCGGCTGGGGCCCGCCGTCCGGGCCGCCCGCCGTCGTCGTCAGCGGTGACGATGACGCGGTCCTGCTCGCCGGGTACGGGCGCGTGCCGATGGACGCGGCTCCGGTCAGGGTCGAGGGGGACCGGGCGCTGGCGCGGCGCCTGAAGGAGTTCGTCCCGGGGCCGTGACTTGGGTGGTCGGGAGCCTCGCTGAGGCTCGTCGCCCCACGCGACCCGGGACGGAGCGTCTGGCCCCCTTGGCACGGGTCTGGCGCTACGCCGTTGTCCACAGGCTCGGACCGCGTCTACCGCCGGGAGGTTTCCTCCGCTAGTTTCCGGGAATGACCGGTTTGGGCCGGTCTGCTCTACCGACCATGGGGGTGGCGGGTGGACGAAGGGGTGGCGCTCCTCGAGAGCGAGGTGCGCGAGCTCGTCCGTCGGCGTGGGGTCGACCCGGCGCGCGACGCCGAGGGCGTGCGGGCGCTGGTCTCCGCAGCGCTGGCTGACTACGACGACCGGTCGGTGGCCGGGCTGGTGCCGCCGATCGGTGATCCGGAGGCGGCCGCGAAGGAGGTCGTCGACGCCGTCGCCGGACTGGGGCCGTTGCAGCGCTACCTCGACGACCCCGAGATCGAGGAGATCTGGATCAACGAGCCGGGCAAGGTCTTCGTCGCCCGCTCCGGCCGTTCGGAACTGACCACGACCATCCTCGACGACGCGCAGGTGCGCGACCTCGTCGAACGGATGCTCCGCGCCTCCGGGCGCCGCCTGGACCTGTCGACACCCTTCGTCGACGCGTCGCTCGCCACGGGCGAGCGGGTCCACGTCGTCATTCCGGACATCACCCGGTCGGCGTGGGCGGTCAACATCCGCAAGTACGTGACGCGTGCCCGGCGCCTCGCGGACCTCGTCGCGCTCGGCTCCCTCACCCAGCAGGCGGCGACGTTCCTGGACGCGGCCGTGGTGGCGGGGATGAACGTCCTCGTCTCCGGGGCGACCCAGGCCGGAAGGAAACAGGTCAGTTAGCGGCCTGGCGGCTAACCGCCCGACGGAAGGAAGTAGCGGAAGCGCGTCGCTTTCAGGCTGGAGTCAGCTGCAACCCAGTCGGTCCACCAGCGGGTGTCGCCACCATCCGTCTGCACCGTGCCGTCGGCCTCTCTCCACCACTGAATGCCGTCGACCACGTACAGATCGGTAGGCGTGGTCTCGCGTGAGTTGTCGACCTCACCGATGGTCAGCTCCACCGTCTTCGCAGCGCCCGAGGTTCCTTTGACCTCCACGCGGCGTACGTCAGAGCCCTGGGTCACGAGCAAGTCGTAAGGCTTCGACGCACCCGTGTACTCGACTTCGTAGCCAAGCGAGATGTAAGCCTCAACGGCGAGGTTCACGGCGTGCCACTCGATTGCGCTCCTTACTGCGGAGTCCGCGATGTAGCCGCTATCTCCTCGCTTGTCCGCCTTCCCTCCTTGCCGGCTGGGGGAGGGGGCCGGACGGGGGACGCGCTCCAGCTCATCAAGACCCAGGACCTCCAGCACCTCGCGTGGCATTTTCACGAAGTAGGTCTGTTGAGCGCGGAGTTCGCGCTTATCGCTGAAGCCGAATGGAAAATAGAGCGAGCCGCCATCGTGCTCGGTCTCTAATTCGGCAAGAATTTGGCGGAGCTCGGCGTCGTGTGACCGCACGTCGGTGATGAGCACCGGGTCAGGCAGCAGCATAAAATTCAGAAGGGGCATTCGCCAGGCGGGACGGGGGGCCAGGCTCCCTGACGCTCGGCCGACGGTGCCTCTTGCCTGCCACTCAATGTCGGTGTCCTCGTAGGAGCCGGTCGCCTGGGACCATCCCACGATGCCTGGCTCACCGGCGAGGGATTTGTGCCAGTGCAGGACTACGTCGCCAGGCTGAACGTATGTAAGGAGCTCGTAACCCCAATATGGCCTACCGGAACCGTCGGCCGTCGGTGCGAATAGGTCGGCACCGAGATCGGATCGGTCCGTGATCTCCATCCAATACCGCTGCTCTGGATCGCCCGCCCACCACTCATTGATCGCCATTTGTTCATCATGCCGAAGATCGCGCCTTAGGTCTGGCTAGACCTACTGACGAGCCAGGAATCCCGCAAACTGCGCGTGTCGCTTCAAGGTGGTCCGGATGGCGTCCTTGATCGAGGACGGGCGGGTGCCCTCGCTACTGAACGCCTTTAGCTCGACGATGCAGGTCGACTGCTGGCTGTCTGGCCGGTCGACGGCGACGTCTGCGCGCACGGTGGCGTAGGGGGACTTGATGGTGCGCTCGTGCTCGGCCTGGATGTCGAGCATCCGCAAACACTTCGCGATCCTTTTGCCAAGCTGTGTCGGTTGGTTCGTGACACCGCCGTCGTACCAGGCGCGAGCCTGCTTCGCTCGCTCGGACTCGCGCTCGCGAAGGGGTCCATAGGTCGACGGATCCCAGTTCTCGGTGACGATGGAGAAGAAGTGCGACTTCTGGAACCGCCCGAGGTACGAGGGACTGGGCTCAAAATCCGGGTTATCGAGGTCTCGGCAAAGGTGATACAGATCAGCGGCGGCAATCGGGACTAAGCGAACATCAAAGTACAGCCGCGCACGATTAAGCTCGGTCAGCGGGAGCGTCCGGCGGTCGTCCTCGTTGAGCTCGCGATAGAAGGCGTTCCAGTCAAGCTTGTAGCCGTCACGCGCGTTCGTGAAACCGGCGACGCGGGTGATGCGCAACCCGTCGGTGACTGGCCAAAGCATGACCACCTGGTACTGGGAGAGGTCCTGCATCCGCGACATCTGCTGTGCGAGGAGATCGCCTACTCCTTCGATGGTCGCGCCGAGGGTTGCTGCATGGTCAGCGATCTGCTCGATGTTCTCGCGGAGCACTTCGAAGTCCGCGAGCGGCTGCTCCTGGTTGTGAAATGCGAAGGTCTCCTCGACGATCTCGGCCCACTCCTCCGGCAAAGGCCCCGCGAGCTCGAAGTCGCGCTGAAGCAGGATGCGCTCATTGCGGCTGGTGGCAGCGGCGAGGGCCGCCTGAAAGTCGCGGCTGGTGGTTAGCCACAGGAATAAGACCGGCACGTCCTTGAGGTCGCCCCTATCAAGAAGACTGAGCCGCTCAACGAACTGAGTGGGGACTGCGGACTTCTCGGCGACGTTCTCCTCGTACTGATCGATGACTGCGATAAGGAGCTCTGGCCGGTTCCGGCGACCGCGCGCGTCGCGGATCTCCTGCAGCAGGGTGGCCTCGGAGACGATGGCGGATCGTGACAGCTCCAGCACCTTCGTCTCCGGGAGGTGGGTGGCAAGCTCGCGCGCTGCTGAACTCTTGCCTGATCCGCTGCGACCAAAGATGGGAAGAAAGCGGATCCCCCCTGAGATCGCCATGGCGGCCTTCGCTCGCTGCACCAGCTCTAGCAATGGACGGTTGGGTCGCAGCCGCCCTCTGAAGGCGGGGTCGAGGTCTTCATATCGGGAAGGGAGCCGCGGGATCACGCCACGTAGGCTAACGGGTAGCCCGCCACCGCCCGGTGTTCACGCCCTCCCGCGGAGAGCGTGTCGTTACGACTGGACGTGGTGCGGGCTACTGCCCAGATGCCCAGCTCTGTGCGCATCCATCCCCGTCTCGGGCAAGATGGTCCTTGCCACCACCCCTCGGTGGCACGAGTTGCACCCGTGGGGGGACGCAGTAGCAGGGTGCAGAGGTCGCATCGTGGAGGGTCTGATCCGGACCCGAGGCGGTACCACGGTGGTAACGAAGGCACCACAGTTGGGCATCCGGTAAGCCAGCGGGCTCCGGGTCGAGTCACCGGACGTGGCTCGGTAGGTACATCGCCTGACCAGCCGGTAACCCGGATTGGTTGGCA
This sequence comes from Georgenia soli, assembly GCF_002563695.1. Taxonomy (NCBI): domain Bacteria; kingdom Bacillati; phylum Actinomycetota; class Actinomycetes; order Allobogoriellales; family Allobogoriellaceae; genus Georgenia; species Georgenia soli. Next base: position 3,118,009 of record NZ_PDJI01000004.1, read on the forward strand.
GGGGAGCCGTACCAGAACTCACTAGTTCTGGAGGCTCCACATGCCTACGACTGACCCCGTTGTCCTCGCCCGCAACAAGCTTTCTGCCCTTCACGTGGGCAAAAAGCGCGGGCGCGTCCCCGATCCCGTGGCTGTAGCGGAAGCACGCCGGGAGCTGACCGCTGCCCACGTCGAGCGCGCCATTCGGAAGGCTCTGGATGCCGCCCCGCCGCTCACCCCCGAGCAGCGGGGGAACCTCGCCGCCCTCCTTATGGGAGTAGCGGACCGATGAGCGCAACGGGAAGCCGCCGTCCCGACGGCAACGGGACGGCGGCCAAGAGCACCGGGCAGGCAGCTCGTCTCAAGTTTGTCGCATGCCGCGACTGCACCGCCGCCTCGTGCGAAGACTGCGGGGGCGTCCACCACGACACGACCTGCCCCGTCGGCCGGACGCTCGCCAAGGTCGAGCGCAACGACCTCCGCTGGTTCGCCGCGCGTCCCTACGCCACGGAGCGCCGACGCCCGGCCAACTGGGCTGAGGCCGCGTCGGTGGAGCTGGAGTCGGGCTTCCTGCCGAGCCACGTCCACGTGATCCGGGGCAGCTCCGGCCAGCTGGCCTACGGCTACGGCGACAGCACGACCATCCGCGTGATGGTCATCGTGGGTGGTGGTCGGCGTGGCTGAGCGCCAGCTGTCCGTCGCGACCGCACCGTTCACCAAGACCGCCCACTGGCGGCAGAGCACCATCACCTGGAGCGGCCTCAAGGCGTGGATGGGCGACCCCGGCGACTCCAAGGAGTCCGGCGGCTACCTGCTGGGGGAGCTGCGGAAGACCACCGTCGACCACGTCGACCGAGCTGGCTGCACCGCGCTCCACCGCCGCAAGGGGTCCGTCGTCAGCCGGTGCGTGCTGGCCCTCGACGCCGACAGTGCCACGCCTGAGCTGGTGGAGCGCGTCAAGGCGCTGGGCGTGGCGACGCTCGTCCACACCACGTGGAGCCACACGCCCGACGAGCCGCGCTACCGCATCCTCATCCTGCTGGACCGCGACGTGTCTCCCGAGGAGTACCGGCTGCTGGCCCGAGCGGTGATGAAGGCTCTCGGCATCGAGCAGTTCGACACGAGCTGCGAGCAGGCCGAGCGGTTCATGTTCCGGCCCGCCACGCAGGACCCCGACGCCTACCAGCACTGGACGTTCGACGGTGACCCGCTGGACGTGGGGAGCTGGCTCGCTCGTCAGCTCGACCGGCTGCTGGACGAGCCTGACGCAGCTCCCGAGCCAGCGGAGCGGCGGAGTGCCCCGGTGACCGCCAGCGCCGAGTACGCCGCTCACGTCCGTGGCGTCATCGCCTGGACGCTCGGCAAGCTCGACGAGCTCCGAGACCTGCCCAACGGGTTCACCGTGTCGTGGCCCGGTGCCAAGGCACCCGACAAGGAGCCGGGCGAGGTCGGCTGGGACTACGGCGCGTACCTGGCCGCACAGCGGCTGGTGCAGGCCAGCAACTCTGGCATCGGCTACTCGCTGGAGGACGCCAAGCGCGACTTCACGAAGCACGCTCCGCCCGCTGACGACCGCTACGACCCCGAGCACAAGTGGGAGGACGCCGTGGCGTTCGTCGGAGACCAGGGGACGCCGTACCAGAGCGCGGCGGAGGAGTTCGACGCGGTGGAGGCCGACGAGCCGAGCTCGGCGGACGTGAACGGCGTCCGCGAGAGGTTCGCCCGGCTGGACCTGTATCAGCTTCTCGACCCCAACCGCCCTGAGCGCGAGTGGGTCGTCCATGACCTCGTCCCTGCCGGCACGGCGGTCGCCATCGTGGCACCGGCAGGCGTGGGCAAGTCGCTGCTGCTTCTCGCGATGGCGCTCGACATCGCACGTGGGAAGCCCGACTTCGCTGGGCTTGTCATCCCGCAGGCGCGGCGCGTGCTCATCGTCGACATGGAGAACACCGCCGACGACTACGCCGAGCGGCTGTCGAGCTTGGGCATCACCCGAGACAACGTCGCCGACCTGGACGACCGCTTCGTCCTTATCGACCTGCCTCCGCTCGCCGCGCTCGACACGGCGGAGGGTGGCCGCGAGTTGATGTCGATCCTCGACGCCTACGACATCGGCCCTGGGGATGTGGTCGTCTTGGACAGCTTCCAGCGGGTCACCGAGGGCAAGGAGAACGACTCCGACACAGCGCGCGCCTTCTACCGCCACACCGGAGCCGTGCTCAAGAAGCGCGGCGTGACCGTAGTCCGAACGGACAACACGGGAAAGGATGCCGAGAAGGGCGCTCGTGGCACCTCCTCCAAGCGCGACGATGTGGACCTGGAGCTGCTGCTCACCCGTGATGCCGACGACCCCGGACGGCTCTACCTCAAGCCGGGCAAGTCGCGCCTCGCAGGGATCGCCTCGCTGACCCTGACGCAGGGGCATGACGAGGACGGCTGGCTCATCTACACCGCGTCGAGCAACCCGTGGCGGGCCAAGGTCGATCACGCGCTGCAGGTGCTGGCCGGGCTGGACCTTCCGTCCGACGCTTCCCAGCGGGACACGGAGAAGGCCGTCAAGGGTGCCGGGCACAAGGTGCCCCGCGCCGCGCTCCGAGAGGCGCTGAAGTTGCGGCGGGAGCTGGCAGGAGACGACCAGTGAGCGCGCCATCCGTCAACGGCGCGCCGCCCGCGCGCCGGTCACTCCCCAGGCACGCCGCTGTCCACGGCGCGGCACAGCGCGCTGTGCCGGCAATCGGCGGAGTACGTGGGCAAGGTCCGCGCCGCCAGTCCACGGCGCGGCACGGCGCGACCAGCACCCGCGACTCGTGCCGCTGCGCGCCGCCGCCCCCTCTCTCTAAGGGGCGGCGCGCGGCGCGGTCGCCCGCCCGCGCGGACAAGCAGAACAGATGAAACGACCCCTGACCGACAAGGAGACATCACCATGACCGAGAACACCATCGTCCCGACCGCCTACGCCGACGCCGCTCGCTTGATCATCGGGCTGATCAACGACACCGAGGACGCCGACCAGGCGCTGCAGCGCGTCGCCGTCAACGCGAGCCGCACCGAGCTGATCCACCTCGCCTTCGCGGCGCTCCACACCGCTGCCGAGATGGTCTCGGCGGAGGCTGCCGCGTCGGTCCTTGCCGGCGAGGAGGGCGTGCCGGGTCCGGCCTTGGAGGCGCTCACGGACAGCTACAGCCGCGCCCTGAAGCGCCTCCGTGGCGAGCCGGATGCCCCGGGCGACACCGGCGAGGCATCATGAGTCTCGAGCGCGTGACGGCGGCCAGTACGAGGACCGCGAGGCAAGTACCCGCTAGCTGCCACGCTCCAGCCGGTGCCACCGAGTGACGCCCGCCAGCACCGGGACGAGGCCCTCCGGGGTAAGTCCCACGACGTGCGGCCAGCGACCAGGTAGGCCACAGACGGCAACCCCCATTCACGCGCTACCCCTGCACGCCTGCAGGAGAGACGAGCAACCCTCATGAAGACGATCCGTGAGCAGATGGACGGCCTCAAGGCCGACATGACTGCCATCATCAACCGCTCCAAGGCCGCTGGCCGGGACCTCACCACTGCTGAGGCCGCTGACATCGAGGCCAAGGCCGACGCCTACGAGCAGCTCAAGGCTCAGGCCGAGCAGGGCCAGAAGGTCGCTGACGTCGTCGAGCGCCTGGCCGTTGCCCAGAGCACGCCGACCGTCGCGACCGGCGAGAGCTGGGGCAAGTCGGTCCACGAGCGCCTGACCGGCGCTGCCGCCGCACGCGGCCTCAAGTCGGTCCTCCAGGGGCAGATCAGCACGCCTCCGGCTGTCGAGGTCTCGGCTCTGCCGACCACCCCGACGCGCCTGCTCGACCTGATCGCCCGCGAGGAGCTGGAGTCGGCCACGTTCGACTTCCTCCGCCAGGTCGCGCGGGACGAGAACGCCGACGTGGTCGCCGACGGCGACACCAAGCCGACCTCGGTCTACACGTTCGAGGAGATCAACGACCGCGCCCGCGTCATCGCGCACCTCTCCGAGCCGTTCCCCGAGCGGTTCCTGGAGGACCACTCGTCGATGGTCCAGGTGCTCGACCAGCAGATGCGCACTGGTGTGCTGCGGAAGCTGGAGCAGCAGGTCGTGGACGGCGACGGCACCGGCGAGCAGTTCACCGGCATCCTCAACACCTCCGGCGTGACCGACGTGGCGTTCGCCACCGACCAGCTCACCACCATCCGCCGCGCGCGGACGGTGCTGGGGGGTCTGGGCGAGGCCCCGACCGGCTGGGTGCTCAACCCCACCGACGCCGAGGCACTCGACCTCCTCCGTGAGGACGGGGCCACTGGCGGCTTCCTCATGAACAGCTCCGTCTACGACGGGCTGTTCGGCCAGGGCGTCGCCCGCATCACCTCCACCGCCGTCCCCCAGGGCACCGCTCTGCTGGCGGACTGGAGCCAGGTGCGCGTCGGTGTCCGGCAGAGTGACCACACGCTGGCCGCCACGCAGGCGGGCGACCTGTTCGACAAGAACCAGGTCAAGCTCCGCGCCGAGGGTCGGTACGGCCTCAAGCTGTTCCGCCCGCAGGCCTTCGCCGTGGTCCACCTGGCCGCCGCGTAACCGAGCTCGCCGCTGCAGGCGTCAACCGCACCTCGCCCGGTGTTCTCGCAGAGCATCCGCTGGGCCGAGGACGGATGGTGACGTGCAGGCTCACGCCTTTCTGAGCCGCTATCGACCGCACCAGCGCCAGCAGCGGCACCACCTCCGGACCAGCCGGTGGCACGGGTGAAGCGTCCCCGGCCACCGGCTGTCCACCTGTAGCGGGGAGAGGGCGTCCGGATCACGAGCGTCGCCCCCGCAGGCGGCTCCGCCAGGCAGCCCCCGCCTCTCCCCCAGGGATGACCCCTCCCCATCGCGCGCGAGGGGGAGGGTGGTTCTCCGTGTTCTGGGCCCGTATCGCGCCGGTTAGCTCGCAGCCCACGACGCCAACTCCTCGTCGCTCGGCGCGGCCACCGCGCCGAGCTGGTGGGGCATCTTCCACCGGAACGTGAGCCGAGAGGTGTCCAGGCCACGCCCGACGCGCCCACGCCGAACCTCGATGGCTTCCAGCGCGTCGTCCAGCACCGCGCGCTGCTCCTCGACGGTCGTGGCTTCGGCCCAGTCCTCGCCGTAGGTGTGGGTGCTCTGCACCTCGCGCAGGACCACCTGCGGAGCCTCGGCGCGCTTCTCGTCCCGCAGGTCCAGGAGGGTCGCCTGCTGGTCCTGGAGACGGCGGCGCTCGTCCCGGCTGGACGCGCCACGGATCGCCGCGTCGAGCTCGTCGAGCCGCTGCTCGATCTCCGGCAGCAGCGCCGCGCCGCCCTCGTAGACCTCCTCGACGACGCTCCAGCGGACGTGCTCACCCTTGAGCGCGAGGAACTGCTCGATGACGTGCGGCTCGATGTTGGAGATGGCCTGGTGGCACTTGGGGCAGTAGTAGCTGTGCCGCTTCTGCGTGGTGCCTCGGTGCATCCGCACTGGCGCGTCGTCGTGCATGGCGCACCACACCAGGCCCGACAGCAGCGGCGAGGTCTTGGAGCGGAGCGCGCGAGGCTTCGACTGGCCGCTGTCGCGCTCGTCCAGCTGGCGCACCAGTGCTCGCCACTCCGCCACGGGCAGGAGGGCAACCTTCTCGTCCACGACCGGCAGGCCGTGCTCGTCGCGGACCACGTCCTCGCCGCGCACCTTGGTGGCGTTGCCGGGGTTATAGGGCAGCATGCCGGCAAGGACGGGGTTGCGGATCAGCCGCTCGACCGTGCCGTAGTGCCAGCCGGTGCGCTTCCGCCCCTTCTGCGACGCCCTCGGTAGCGGAGCGCTGACATCGTCGAGCCACTGCACCACCGAGTAGATCGACGCGCCGTGCTGCACGCGCTCCACCGCCCCACGCACGTACTCGATGCGCTCCGGGTCCTGGGCCAGTACGCGCCCTGCCCCGTCGGGGTTGGGCACGGTGCGCCAGCCGTAGGGGATTGTCCCGCCCGGTATCCGGCCGTTGTGGAGAAGGTGGCGGCGGGCAGCGGTAACGCGGTCCCGGATGGCCTCTGCCTCCATCTGGGCGAAGCCAGCCATCACGCCAGCGACGATCTGCCCGACGGTGGTGGACATGTCGAGGTTGTCCTGGATAGACACGAGCGACCTGTCGCGCTCCTCCAGCACCTGGACGGTCGACCAGAAGTCGGTGATGCGGCGGGCCAGCCGGTCGATCTTCCAGATGATGACCGCGTCGAACGTCTCGGTGGAGTCCATCAGCGCCCGCCACCCTGTACGGTCCTCGGGGCGGTTGCGCGTCGCGGAGACGCCGTCGTCGGTGTAGGTGACAACCACCTGCCAGCCGCGCGCGGCGACGTACTGCTCGGCGGCACGGAGCTGGCGCTCGATGGAGACGGACTCCTCCGAGCTGACGGAGATGCGGGCGTAGACGGCGCAGCGGCGGGACATGCAACTAAGCATTACCGGAACGTGCCTGTTCCGCACCGGTTTGTACGCAGGCAGGTAAGACGACCATGGTCGGTGCGCTCGCGGGGGCGATCCCCGCCGGACAGCGCATCATCACGGCGGAGGAGGTCTTCGAGCTCCGGCTGGCCAACCGCGACGTCGTGCCGATGCAGACCCGCCAGCCCAACCTCGAGGGGACCGGCGAGGTCCCGCTGCGCCGGCTGGTGAAGGAAGCGCTGCGCATGCGCCCGGACCGCATCATCATCGGCGAGGTCCGCGAGGCCGAGGCGTTCGACATGCTGGTCGCGCTCAACGCCGGGATCCCGGGCATGTGCACACTGCACGCGAACTCCGCGCGCGAGGCGGTGACCAAGCTCTGCACCCTTCCGCTCCTCGCCGGCGAGAACGTCACCGCGGCCTTCGTGGTGCCGACCGTGGCGGCCGCCGTCGACCTGGTCGTGCACCTGGAGCTCGACCGGGAGGGCCGCCGCAGCGTCCGCGAGATCGTCGCGGTCACGGGCCGCGTGGAGGACGGCGTCGTCGAGACCGCCGAGCTCTTCGTCCGGCGCGACGGACAGCTCCTGCGTTCCTCCGGGTTCCCCGACGACGACGAGCGCTTCCGCCGTGCCGGCTACGACCTGGCGAGTCTCCTCGCCGACAGCGGGCGATAGCGGTGGGGGTCGTCGTCGGGCTGCTGCTGGGAGCCGGTCTGCTGGGCATCTGGTTCTCCTTCTTCGAGCCTCCGGAGCGTGCGCGACGGTCGACGCCGAGCTGGGCGGACCGGACTCAGGACCTGCTCGTCCAGGCCGGTGCGCCGACGGTCACCCCCACCTCGCTCCTCGTGACCTCGGGCCTGCTCGGCCTCGTCACCTTCGCCACGGCCGCGGCACTGACGGGGGCTCCGCCCATCGCTGCCTGCTTCGCCGTGATCGTGGCCGGCGCGCCGTCGCTCGTGGTGCGCTCCCGGGCCCGTAGACGCCGCACCGAGCTCCGGACGGTCTGGCCGGAGGTGCTCGACGACCTCGCCTCCGCGATCCGGGCCGGGCTGTCGCTGCCCGAGGCGCTCATCGCGCTGGGGGAGCGTGGCCCGGAGGAGGTCCGCACGGAGTTCCGCCAGTTCGCCGAGGACTACCGGGCCACCGGGAGGTTCGTGGACGCGCTCGAGACCCTCAAGGCCCGTCTCGCGGACCCGGTCGCCGACCGGATCGTCGAGGCGCTCCGGCTCACGCGCGAGGTCGGTGGGACGGACCTGGGGCGTCTGCTCCGCACGTTGGCACGGATGATCCGTGATGACCTGCGCACCCGCGGTGAGCTCGAGGCGAGGCAGTCCTGGACGGTGGCCGGGGCCCGGATGGCCGTGGCCGCCCCGTGGGTGGTGCTCCTGCTGCTCTCGACGCGCGCCGAGACCGCGCAGGCGTACAACTCCGCCCTCGGTGTGGTCGTCCTGGCGGCAGGCGCAGGTTGCTCCGCTCTCGCCTACGCCCTGATGGTGCGGATCGGGCGGCTGCCCGAGGAGACGAGGGTGCTGCGGTGAACGCCACGGCGCTGGGGGCGCTCGTGGGGCTGGCCGGCGGGGTGGGCGTCTGCCTCGTGCTGTGGCGCGTGGCGGCCCGGCGCATCACCCTGGACGCCCGGATCGCGCCGTACCTGCGGGAACGCCCGCGCACGTCACGACTGCTGGCGGAACGACCGGTGCACACCCCGTTCCCCACCCTCGAGCGGCTGCTCGCGCCGATGGTCGACGACGCCGGCCGGGTGCTGGAACGGCTCGGCTCGTCCTCGGTGAGCATCCGCCGCCGCCTCCAGCTGCTCGGCGGCACGACGACGCACGACCAGTTCCGCACCGAGCAGCTCATGTGGGCCGCCGTCGGTCTGGCGGCCGGCCTCCTCGGCGCCCTGACGATCGGTGTCCTCAGAGGCGCCCCGTTCGTGCCGCTGCTCCTAGGGGTCCTGCTGTGCGCCGTCGGCGGAGCCGTGGCGCGCGACCAGGCGCTGAGCCGTCAGGTCCGCCGGCGGCAGCAGCGCATGGCGATGGAGCTGCCGGACGTCGCGGAGCTGCTGGCGCTCGCGGTCTCGGCCGGTGAAGGACCGGTCGGTGCGCTCGAACGCATCGCCCGGACGACGAACGGTGAGCTCGCGCTCGACGTCCGACGCACCCTGGCCGAAGCCCGCTCGGGCGTGCCGCTCGCCGTCGCCCTCGAGCGCATGGCCGCACGCACGGACGAACCGTCGGTCGCGCGCTTCGCCGAGGGGGTCGCCGTCGCGCTGGAGCGCGGCACGCCGCTCGCGGAGGTGCTCCGTGCGCAGGCGCAGGACGCCCGCGAGACCGCCCGCCGGGAGCTGATGGAGACGGGCGGGAAGAAGGAGCTCGGGATGATGGTGCCAGTGGTGTTCCTGGTGCTTCCCGTCACCGTTCTCTTCGCGATCTTTCCTGGGCTCGCCGTGCTGCGGGTGGGTCTGTGAGCTGTGAGAGTTTCCCGGCGTCGCCGGGTCCGAACGACAACCATCCCGGAGGAGAACGTCATGTGGACCACCTTGCTCACGCTGCTCGCGGCCCGTCTCGGCTGGCCGGGGGAGGACGATCCCGAACGCGGGGACGTGCCGGGTTGGGTGCTGGTGACGCTCATGACGGCGGGTCTTGTGGTCGCGATCTGGGCGCTGGCCGGGCCGGCGCTGTCGACGGTGTTCGAGACGGCGATGAACCGGGTTCTGGCGTACTGAGCGGACCGGGTGGTGCCGAGCGTGGCTCGGCGGTCGTGGAGTTCGTGCTGGTCTCGGTGCTGGTGGTCACGATCGTGACGGCGCTGCTGCAGCTGGTGCTCGGTTTGCACGTGCGCAACACGTTGGTGGACTCGGCCTCCGAGGGGGCGCGTCACGCCGCGCTCGTGGGGGCGGGCCCGGCCGAGGGGGTCGCGCGCACCCGTGAGCTGGTCAGTCTCTCGCTCTCGCCGCGCTACGCGCGGGAGGTGAGTGCCTCGCAGGTGCAGCGGGGCGGGGTGGTCCTGGTCCGGGTGGAGGTGAGCGCTCCGCTGCCGGTGCTGGGGCTGCTCGGTCCGTCGGGGGTGCTGAACGTCAGCGGGCACGCGGTGCTCGAGGAGCCGCTGGGATGAGCGGGGGGACGACGTCGGTGCCGCCGCCGTCCGCGGCGGCACGTGTGCGGGCCGGTCGGGGGCGGCGGGCGGGGTGGCGGTGGGCGGGGATGACGACGCCCGGGCTGGTCGCGGTGGTGCGTGCCCGGCTGGGCGTCGGCGGTGCCGAGCGGCGCCGCGCAGACGAGGCTGAGCGGGGCAGCGCGGTGGTGGAGTTCCTGGGGATGAGCCTGCTGCTGCTCGTCCCGGTCGTCTACCTGGTCCTGACGCTGGCGCAGGTGCAGGCCGCCGCGTTCGCCGCGGAGGGGGCCGCGCGGGAGGCGGGGCGTCTGCTGGCCCGGGCGGAGAGCCTCGAGGCGGGGGCGTCCGCGGCGCGGTTCGCGGTGGAGCTGGCGTTCGAGGACCAGGGCCTGGATGTCGACGGGGCCGAGGCGCTGCGGATCTCCTGCGCCGGGGAGCCGTGCCTGGCGCCGGGGGCGCGGGTGGTGGTCGAGGTGTCCGCGAGCGTCGACCTGCCGCTCGTGCCGGACTTTGTGGCCGACGCGGTCCCGGCCGCCGTGCCGGTCACCGCCACGCACGTCACCGCGGTGCCCCAGTTCCGGGAGGCACGGTGAGGCTGGGAGGCACGGCGAGGCCGGGAGGCACGGCGAGATTGGGAGGCACGGCGAGGACGTTGCGGCGACGGGTGGCGCCGGCGGGCGGGGCGGAGCAGGGTCAGATCATGCTGCTCACGCTGGCCTTCGGGGTGCTTGTCCTGGCGCTCGTGCTCGTGGTGGCCAGTGCGTCCGCGGTGCACATCGAGCGCAAGCGGCTGCTCGCGCTGGCCGACGGCGCGGCGGCCGACGCCGCGGACGCGATCGACCTGGCCGCGTACTACGCGACCCCGGCGGGCTCGCCCGACGCGGCCACCCGCGTGCCGCTGTCGGACGCCTCCGTCGAGGCGGCCGTGCAGGAGTACCTCCGCGCCTCGCCGCCGGCGCTGGTGGCCGAGTTCGAGCGCCTGCGGGTGGCCGAGCCGACCGGGACCCCGGACGGGACCACGGCCCAGGTCACCCTCACCGCCACGGCGCGCCCACCCCTCGTGCCCTGGGCCCTGCTCCCGTGGAGCGACGGCGTCGCACTACGCGTGACCTCCACCGCCCGGGCAGGCTAAGACGGTGAGCACCCAGGACCTGCTGGCCGTCGCCGTCGACCTCTACGGCCTGCTGCCGGGCGAGTTCGTCGAGTCGCGCGACGAGCGCGCGAAGCAGGCCCGTGCCGACGGCGAAGCCGACCTGGCCCGAGACGTCAAGGCCCTGCGCAAGCCGACCGCGGCCGCCTGGCTCGTCAACGCGATGGTGCGGCACATGACCGAGCAGATCGAGCAGGTGCTCGAGCTCGGCCAGGCCATGCGCGAGGCCCAGGAGGACCTCGACGCGGCCGAGCTGAGGACGCTCAACCGGCAGCGCCGCCAGCTCGTCACCGCCGTGGTGCGGCAGGGCCGGAAGGTCGGGGCGGAGCTCGGGCAGAAGGTCAACGACGTGGCGGCGGAGCAGGCTGCCGCGACGCTGCAGGCGGCGATGGCGGACGAGAACGCGGAGGCGGCCCTGCGTACGGGGCTCCTGCTCGAACCGATGACCACCACCGGCCTGGACCCCGTCGACCTCACTGGGGTCCTGGCGGTGCCCGAGGCGCTGGGGGAGCGGGCCCCACGCCAGGCCGGCCGGAAGACTGTGGGCGGCAGGCGAAAGACAAAGACGGACGCCGCGGCGGCCCTGCGCGCCGAGATCGCCCGGGTCGAGCAGGAGGAGCAGGAGGCCGAGCGACGGTCGGCGGAGACGGAGCGCGAGCTGCGCTCGGCGGAGGACACCGTGCACCGGCTCGAGGCGCGGGTGCTGCAGCTGCGGTCGGAGGTCGAGGAGCTCCGGCGCCAGCTCGACGAGCGGGAGCACGCCCTCACCGGCGCGGAGGGCCGGCTCGACGACGCCGAGGACGCGCGGGAGTCTGCCGCATCTGCCCACGACGACGCGGAGACCGCCGTGGAGGAGGTGCGGGACAGACTCGCCCGGCTACGCGAGCAGCAGGGCTGACCGCGGTGACGGTGCGTTGCTAGACCGCGAGCTTCTCCCGGGCCGGGCCCCGGCTGCGGCGGCCCCGTCCCTCGGTGCGCCCCGCCGGACGCGACGACCCGGCCTGGAGCGGCCGGTCGGCCAGCGGTCCGGGGGCGCGGTCGGGCTCCGCCGTCGGCGCGTCCTGGGCCGGCGAGACGACCGAGCGGCGGGCGGCGCGGCGGGCCCGCTCCAGGCGCTGCTCGTGGAGGAGCTGGGCGGAGCGGGCGGCGGCGCGCAGCCGCCGTGCCACGAGGTGCCGCTTGAGCGCGACGATCGCGACCACGCCGATCGCGATCCAGATCCCGTTCGCGACGGCGGAGGGCCAGGCGCCGGAGGCCGCCGAGCTCGAGCCGACGGCGATCGCGCCGAAGACGTTCAGCCCCTGATAGCTCACCGAACCGGCGGGCAGACGACCGGTGGAGAGCAGGGCGTAGGCCACCAGCTGGACGACGACACCCACCCAGCCGGCGGTGACAATCACGGAGGCGACGATCTCGGGCACAGGTCAATCGTGACGACCTCGCCCATAAAGATCAATCGAATGATTCGGCATCCGGTATACAGTTCTGCTTCATGGAGATCGACCCACGCAGGCTTGGTTTTCTCTTGGCCGTGAGCAGGTCAGGAGGAGTCCTGGCGGCGGCCGACACGTTGCACGTGAGCCCGTCTGCCGTGTCCCAGCAAATAGCGCGTCTGGAGGCGGAAGCAGGCGTCAAGGTGCTCGACCGCCAGCCCTCCGGGGCCACGCTCACCGCGGCCGGCCGGGTCCTCGCGGACACCGCGGAACGGATCGAGTCGGAGCTGGGGGAGACCCGCCGCTCGCTGGCGGCGCTCGAGGGAGACGTCTCGGGCGTCGTCGTCGTCGGCGCCTTCCAGACGGCGATCCGCGCGGTGCTCGTGCCCCTGCTCGAGGGCCTCGAGCAGAGCCTGCCCGGCGTGGAGCTCGTGGTCCACGAGGTGGCCGAGGAGCACGGTCGTCGCGCGCTGCGCCGCGGGGAGCTGGACCTGCTGGTGATCGAGCACGACGTCTCGACCCCGACCCCGGCGCCGTCGGGCACGCGTGACGTGCCGTTCCTGGACGAGCCGTGGGTCGTCGCGCTGCCCGCCACGGACCCCGAACCGACCGGGCTGCTCGAGCTCGTCGGGCGCACCTGGCTGGCCCCGGAACCGCGCGGTGCGGCCGACCGGGCGCTGGCGCGGCTGGCGGCGGAGATGTCCTTCACGCCGCGCACGGCCCACCGGTACCTCGACTTCGACGTGGCCCTGGCCATGGTGGCCGCCGGACTGGGCATCGCGCTGCTGCCCGAGCTGGCGATGCGCCGCCAGCTGCCGGAGAACGTGCAGTGGGCCGCGCTGCCGGGCCTCGGCACGCGTCGTCTCTTCGTGCGCCACCGTGACACCCGCACTGAGCCCAGGGCCGCGACGCTGGCCGTGCTCGAGCAGATGGTGGCCGTCGCCGCAGCCCTCGAGCCGCTGTGAGCGCCGCGGGCGCGCGTCCGCCGGCCGTGGAGGCGCCGGATAGCCTCGGGCCATGTCGCCGACCGGACGGGCCCGCACCGGAGTCATGCTGCCCCGGGACCTCGAGACCTCGTCCGTGCTCGAGTACGCCGTCCGCGCCGAGGAGCTCGGGTTCGACGAGCTGTGGGTCGTGGAGGACCTCGGGTTCCGCGGCGGGGTCGCCCAGGCGGCGGCCCTCCTCGGGGCGACGCGCACCATCCGCGTCGGCATCGGGATCCTGCCCGCGGGCGCGCGCAACGCCGCGTTCGCTGCGATGGAGGCGGCCACGCTGGCCCAGCTGTTCCCCGGCCGCGTCGACGTCGGCGTCGGTCACGGCATGCCCGGCTGGATGCGGGCGGTCGGCGCCTGGCCGCCCCGGCCGCTGCGCCACCTCGAGGAGCACGTGACCGCGGTTCGAGATCTGCTGCACGGCCGCGCCGCTGCTCTCGGCGGACCCGAGGACAGAGGGGCGACGGGCGTCGCCCTCGAGCCGAGCGCCGTGCCCGCCGTCGTCCCGGACCTGCTCCTCGGCGTGCGGGGCCCGCGCTCGCTCGCCCTCTCGGGCCGCGTCGCCGACGGCACGATCCTGGCCGAGCCCTGCACCCCCGAGTACGTGGCCGCCGCCCGCCGGCAGATCGCCGCGACCCGCCCGCACCGCCTGGTCGCCTACAACGTGGCCAGCGTCGGCCCGGACCCCCGGCAGGCGCTCGCCGCGGCGCGGCCGGCGCTGCGCTGGATCGGTGAGCCCGACTGGGCGCCCCACCTCGCTCCGCTCGACCTCGCCGAGGAGCTGGCACAGCTGCGGGCCCGGAGCGCCGGCCCCGAGGATTTCGCCCGCGCACTGCCGGACGAGTGGGTCGCGCGGCTGGCGCTCGCCGGGACGCCGCGGCAGGTCCGCGCGCGCATGGACGACCTGGCCGGGGCCGGGGTGACGAGCAACGTGCTCGTGCCTGTCGCCGCGGATCCCCTGGCGGCCCTGGAGGCGCTGTCGGACGTCCTGTGACACGGCGGCGCCGTGCCACGATGGGCGCGTGACGTTCCCGGCGAGTGCCCGACCCCGCGCCTCGTTCGTCCTTCTCCTCGGTGCCATGGCCGCGCTGCCGGCAGTCACCACGGACCTGTACCTTCCCTCGCTCCCCGTCGTCGCGGAGGACCTGAGCTCCGGCCCGGCCCTCGTCCAGGCCACCATCACCGGGGTGCTCATCGGCGGGGCGATCGGCCAGCTGCTCATCGGCCCGCTGTCCGACCGTTACGGCCGGCGCCGCCCGGTGATGATCGGCGTCTCGCTGCACGTCGTCGCCTCCGTGCTGTGCGCGCTCACCCCGGGGATCTGGCCGCTGATCGTGCTGCGGGTGATCCAGGGCATCGGCAACGCCGCCGCCACGGTCACCGCCATGGCCGTCATCCGCGACCGGTACAGCGGCGCCGGGGCGTCGGTGCTGATGTCGCGTCTCATGCTCGTGATCGGCGTCGCGCCGCTGCTGGCGCCCACCGTCGGCGGCCTCATCGCCGGCTGGTGGGGCTGGCGCGCCACGTTCGTCGTCCTCGCCCTCGTGGGGCTGGTGCTCATCCCCGTCATGGCGCGATTCCTCCCCGAGACCCTGCCGCCCGCCGCGCGCCGGCGTGAGCCCCTGGGAGCCACCTTCGCCGGCTACGGTCAGCTCCTGCGCGACGGGCACTTCATGGCCCTGGCCGTGCTGCCCGGCCTCGGGCTGGCGGCGCTGATGAGCTACGTGGCCGGCTCGCCGTTCGTGCTGCAGGAGGGCTACGGGCTCAGCGAGACCGAGTTCGCGCTCCTGTTCGCCCTGAACGGGGCGGGGCTCGTGCTCGGTTCCCAGCTGAACGCCTCGCTCGTGAAGCGCTTCGAGCCGACCGCCGTGCTCGGCGTGGCGATCCCGCTCGCCGCCACGCTCGGAGTCGTCCTCCTCGCCCTCGTGGCGACCGGGACCGGCGGCCTCCTGGGACTGATCGTGCCGCTCTGGCTCCTGCTGAGCGTGAACTCCCTCGTCCTGCCGAACGCCACCGCGCTGGCCCTGACCCTGCACGGCGAACGGGCCGGCACGGCCGCCGCGCTGATCGGCGCGCTGCAGGCGGGCGTGGCCGGGGTCGTCTCACCCGTCGTCGGCCTGCTCGGGGGCGACGACGTCGCGATGGCCACCGTGATCCTCGGCGCCGTGAGCGCCAGCCTGGTGATCTTCCTCGCCGCGGGGCGCACTCGCGGTCCCCGGGCGGCGTAGGTCCCGCGGGCGCGGCAGGACCCGCGGGGCGGCACGGCGCCCCCGGGCGGGGGTGGTCGGCGCAGGGGCGCCCCGCGCGCGGTCGGCCGATCGCGTAACCTTGCCGTTCGTGGCCACCGACTTCAGCAGCGAGATCCAGCACCTGCGCACGACGTTCGAGTCCATCCGCGCGGTGACGGACCCGGACGCCCTGCGCGCCCAGATCGCGGAGCTGTCGGAGAAGGCCTCCGCCCCGGACCTGTGGGACGACCCCGACGCCGCCCAGGTGGTCACCTCGAACCTCTCCCACGCCCAGGCGGAGCTCAACCGCGTGGAGAAGATGGGCGAGCGCATCGAGGACCTCCAGGCCCTCGTCGAGCTGGGCCAGGAGGAGGAGGGCGCCGACGCCGACGCGTTCCTCACCGACGCCGAGGCCGAGCTCACCGCGATCCGTCGGGACCTCGAGAACCTCGAGGTGCGCACCCTCCTCTCCGGCGAGTACGACTCCCGCGAGGCCGTGATCACCATCCGCGCCGGCGCGGGCGGGGTGGACGCCGCCGACTTCGCCGAGATGCTCATGCGCATGTACCTGCGCTGGGCCGAGCGTCACGGGTACGCGACGAACGTCCTCGACACCTCCTACGCGGAGGAGGCGGGCCTGAAGTCGGTGACGTTCGAGGTCAAGGCGCCCTACGCGTACGGCACCCTCTCCGTGGAGGCCGGCACGCACCGCCTCGTGCGCATCTCCCCGTTCGACAACCAGGGCCGCCGGCAGACGTCCTTCGCCGCCGTCGAGGTCATCCCGCTCATCGAGCAGACCGACAGCATCGAGATCCCGGAGAACGAGATCAAGGTCGACGTGTTCCGCTCCTCCGGACCCGGCGGGCAGTCCGTCAACACCACCGACTCCGCCGTCCGCATGACCCACATCCCCACCGGGATCGTCGTGTCGATGCAGAACGAGAAGTCCCAGATCCAGAACCGTGCCGCCGCGCTGCGCGTGCTGCAGTCCCGCCTCCTGCTGGTCCGCCAGGAGGAGGAGAACGCCGCCAAGAAGGCGCTCGCCGGCGACGTCAAGGGCGCCTGGGGCGACCAGATGCGCTCGTACGTGCTGCAGCCGTACCAGATGGTCAAGGACCTGCGCACCGAGCACGAGTCCGGGAACCCCTCCGCGGTGTTCGACGGCGAGATCGACGACTTCATCGACGCCGGGATCCGCTGGCGCAAGAGCGTCCCCGCCGCCTGACGCGGCGCGTGCTCGCCGCCTGACGCGGCGCGTGCCCGCCGCCTGACGCGGGCGCTCCCCGACGGGTTGGGGGCCTCGCTGCGTCGTCGGGACGTGAGATGCGGCTCGCAGGTGCGCCGGCGCCCCCGCGGCGTGTCTGCCACGGCGCCCGGCCGGGCGGTGCCTAGTCTGCCTGGAGGCCAGCAGCTGTTCCTCCCACTGTCGAGACTGGCCGCCATGCACCTGTGATCAGATTTGAGAACGTCTCCAAGGTCTACGCGCGGGGCGCCCGCCCGGCGCTGGACCAGGTGAGCCTGGAGATCGAGCGCGGCGAGTTCGTCTTCCTCGTCGGTTCCTCGGGCTCCGGCAAGTCCACCTTCCTCAACCTCGTCCTGCGGCAGGAGCGCCCCACGTCCGGGCAGATCCACGCGCTGGGCAAGGACCTCGCCCAGATCTCGCGGTGGAAGGTGCCCCACCTGCGCCGGCAGATCGGTACGGTCTTCCAGGACTTCCGTCTGCTCTCGAACAAGTCGGTCTTCGAGAACGTGGCGATCGCCCCGCAGGTGATCGGCAAGCCGCGCCACCACATCCTCAGCGCCGTGCCCGAGGTGCTCGAGCTGGTCGGTCTGGACGGCAAGGAGAAGCGCCTGCCGCACGAGCTCTCCGGCGGTGAGCAGCAGCGCGTGGCCATCGCCCGGGCCATGGTCAACCGGCCGGCCGTCCTGCTCGCCGACGAGCCCACCGGCAACCTCGACCCCACGACCTCGATCGGAATCATGCGCCTGCTCGACCGCATCAACCGCACCGGAACCACCATCGTCATGGCCACCCACGACGACGAGATCGTCGACCAGATGCGCAAGCGCGTGGTCGAGCTGTCCGACGGCGTGATGGTGCGCGACCAGTCCCGCGGCGTCTACGGCGCGAGCCGGTAGGGGCGGATCGTGCGACTTCGGTTCGTCCTCTCCCAGACCTTCCAGGGCCTCTCCCGGAACCTGGCCATGACCGTCTCGGTCATCCTCGTCACCTTCGTCTCCCTGACGTTCGTGGGCGCGGCCGCCCTCCTGCAGATCCAGGTCGGCAACCTCAAGAACGACTGGTACGACAAGGTCGAGGTCTCCGCGTTCATGTGCCCGGCCAGCTCAGCGACCCCGGCCTGCGCCGGCGGCGAGGCCACCCAGGAGCAGATCGACGCCATCGGTGACCTGCTGGCGTCGGAGAGCATGACGCCCTACGTGGACGAGGTCTACCTGGAGTCCAAGGAGGACGCCTTCGAGGCGTTCCAGGAGCAGATGGCGGACACGGTGTGGGCCCAGTCCCTGACCGTGGAGCAGATGCAGGTCTCCTACCGGGTCAAGCTCGTCGACCCGGAGCAGTACCAGATCGTCGCCGACGAGCTCGAGGGGCGTCCCGGCGTCGAGGTCGTGGTGGACCAGCGTGAGCAGCTCGAGCCGCTCTTCCTGGTCCTCAACCGCACCACCCTGCTCTCCGTGGGGCTCGGCGGGGTCATGATCGTCACCGCTGTCCTGCTCATCACGACGACGATCCGGCTCTCCGCGATGTCGCGGCGCCGGGAGACCGGCATCATGCGCCTCGTCGGCGCCTCGAACCTCTTCATCCAGCTGCCGTTCATGCTCGAGGGCGCGATCGCCGCGCTGATCGGTGCGGCGCTCTCCGTCGGGGGGCTCCTCCTGGGCGTGAGGTACCTGGTGGAGGACTGGCTCGCCTCCTCCACCCCGTGGGTGCAGTTCGTCGACACCGGTGACGTGCTGACCGTCGCCCCGTTCCTCGTCCTCGCCGCGATCCTCCTCGCCGG
This sequence comes from Georgenia soli, assembly GCF_002563695.1. Classification (NCBI taxonomy): domain Bacteria; kingdom Bacillati; phylum Actinomycetota; class Actinomycetes; order Allobogoriellales; family Allobogoriellaceae; genus Georgenia; species Georgenia soli. The sequence continues at coordinate 3,136,354 of NZ_PDJI01000004.1, forward strand.
CATCAGCTCGATCGTGACCCTCGGTCGCTACACGAAGGTGTGAGGTGAAACCCGTGCGCCGTCCTTCCCCCGGCCTGACGGACAGACTTGCCCGACGCCCGCTGCGGGCGATCGGGTCGGCGCTGGCCGCCGCGCTCGTGGCGCTGAGCCTCGGCGCCGTCGGCACGGTGGCGCACGCCGACAACCGGGACGATCTGGTGCGCGAGCGGGAGCGCAACGCCGCCGAGCGCGAGAAGGTCGAGTCCTCCCTCGAGGGCGTCGACGCCGACCTCGCCGAGACCTACCTCAAGCTCGAGGACGCCAAGGCCCAGCTGCCGGTCGCCCAGCAGAAGCTCGCCGCCGCCGAGGAGGCGCTGGCCGCCGCCGAGCGCAAGCAGGAGCAGGTCGCGGGGAGGCTGGAGCTGGCCGAGGCCGAGTCCGCCTCCCTCGAGGCCGACATCGCGGCCGGCGAGGAGCAGATCGACTCCACCCGCGCCGCCATGGGCGAGCTCGCCCGCAGCACCTACCGCGGCGACAACGCGGTCAGCACCCTCGAGGTCGTCCTCGACTCCGCCTCCACCGACGACTTCCTCCAGAGCTACGCCGTCATGGGCTCGGCGGTGCGCTCCCAGACCCAGGTCCTCGACGACCTCGAGACCGCCTCCGCCGTCGCCCGCAACCAGCGCGAGCGGCAGGTCGCGGTCACCGAGCGGATCGGCGAGCTCAAGGCCGAGGCGGACGCCGCCGTCGTCGCCGCCGACGAGGCGCGCGCCGAGGCCGCCGAGCACAAGGCCGAGATCGAGAAGATCCAGGCCGACATGACCGCGCTGTCCGCGCGGCTGGAGGACCAGAAGAAGCAGTACGCCGGGCAGCTCGCCGAGCTCGAGGCGGACAGCGCCGAGCTGGCCCGCGAGATCGCGCGCATCGACGAGGAGAACCGCCGCAAGGCGGAGGAGGAGCGGCGCCGGCGCGAGGCCCAGGAGGCCGCCCGGCGGGCCGCCGCGTCGCGGGCGCAGCAGTCCCGGCCCGCCCCGGCACCGGCCGCGCCGGCCCCGGCCCCCGCGTCGAGCAACTTCCTCGCCCCGCCCGTGCCGAACCTCTACGTGACGTCGCCCTACGGCTACCGGGTGTACCCGATCACCGGCGGCTGGTTCATGCACAACGGCGTCGACCTGCGCTCCGCCTGCGGCAACCCGCAGTACGCCTCGGCCGGCGGCACGGTGGTGGGGGTGCGTGGCGCGTACGGCAACGGCACGCACGGCAACCAGGTGCTCATCAACCACGGCGTCGTCGGCGGGAACTCCTACGTGACGGTCTACAACCACCTCTCCCGGTTCGCCGTCAGCCAGGGCCAGCCGGTCTCCCAGGGGCAGACCATCGGCTACACCGGCGCCACCGGCAACGTCACGGGCTGCCACGTCCACTTCGAGGTCTGGAAGAACGGGTCCACGATCGACCCGATGACGCTGCCCGGGTTCTGACCGTTCAGAGGTACTCGTCCAGCCGGACGAACCGGTACCCGAGCGCCCGCAGTCCCTCGACGACCTCGGGCAGGGCGTCGGCGTCCAGGGTGGAGCCGTCCGTGGGGTTCGCGCCCACGTGCATGAGCACGATCTGCCCCGGCCGCGCGCTGCCGAGCACGCGGTCGCGCACGGAGGCGACCGACGTCCCGCCGGAGGTGCCCTGCCAGCCCAGGGTGTCCACCGTCCAGCGGAAGGGGACGTACCCGGCGTCGTTCACCACGCTCACGTCCAGCGGCGTGCGCGAGCCGTAGGGAAACCGGAAGTACGGGCGCGTGGTCCGGCCCGTCTGTGCCCGGATCGCCTCGTCGGCGCGCTCGAGCTGGGCGCGGACGGCCTCGTTCGTCAGCTGCGGGAACGCCGGGTGGGTGTCGGAGTGGTTGCCCACGAGGTGCCCGCCGGCGGCGATCTGCCGCACCGCGGCGGGGAACGAGCGGGCGAACTCGCCGGTCACGAAGAACGTCGCGGGCACGTCGTCACGGTCCAGCGTCCCGAGGATGTCCGCGACCGCGGTGCCGGACGCGCCGCCGTCGAAGGTCAGCGCCACCACGCGCTCCGACGTGGGCAGCACCTCCACGTCCTGCCCCCGCCAGGACGCCGGCACGTGGGATGGCGCCGGAGTGGACGAACTCGACGGCGGCGCGGCGGTTGCCGGCGGAGTGGACGGCGACGCGGTGGTAGGGGAGGGGCTCGACGGTGACGCGGCGGTTGCCGGCGGGGTGGACGGCGACGCGGTGGTAGGGGACGGGCTCGACGGCGACGCGGCGGTTGCCGGCGGGGTGGACGGCGGAGCGGCCGGAGGGGAGGTCGACGGCGGAGCCGGGGTCTGCGTCGTCGTGGCGGCCGTCGGTGTCGGGGCTCGCGAGGTCCCGCCGTCACGGACCGGGGCTCCGGCGCACGCCGCCAGGACGCACAGCGCCGCCGCGGCGGTGAGGGCCCGCCGCACCGTTCGGCCGTCGCGCGCCGGGCGCCCCGCTGCCGTCATGGGGCCGATTCTGCGCGCGGCCCCGGGCGCTGTCCGCCTCCTCCGGTACCGGTTCGGTCACGGTTACGGGGCGCCTGCGCCCGGCTCCCTGCCCCGTGGCGCCGGCCGAGTGCGCGGCAGCCGGCGTCAGTAGCCGCGCAGCCGCTCGATCTCGCGGCGCTCGCGCTTGGTCGGGCGGCCGGCGCCACGATCGCGCCGGGGCACGGCGAAGACGTCGCGGGGGAGCGGCTCGGGGCTGCGGTCGATCATCGCGGTCGCCGCCACCGGGGCCCCGACGCGCTTGACCATCACCTTGCGCACCTCGAGCACCCGCAGGCGCTCCCCGCCGCGCACGACGACCTCGTCGCCGACGCCCACGCTGGTGGCCGGCTTGGCCCGCTCGCCGTTGACGCGCACATGCCCGGCGCGGCACGCGGCGGTGGCCAGCGACCGGCTCTTGAACAGCCGCACGGCCCACAGCCAGGCATCCACGCGGGCCGAGGCGGGGGCGTCCGTGGTCACCCTCCGAGCCTACGTCGGTCCGGCATGCCCCAGCGGCTCACAGCCGCCTCAGCGGCTCACAGCCGGCCGGCGGCCTTGAGCGCGAGGTAGGTGTCCGCCAGGGCCGGGGCCAGGTCGTCCGGCGCGGCCTCGACCACCTCCACCCCGCGCCGACGCAGCCGCAGCGCCACGGCGTCGCGCTCGAGCTCGCCGCGCTCGGCGGCCGCCGCGTCGAAGATCGCGTCCGAGGTCGACCGGTCCGCCCGCAGCGCCGCCACCTCCGGGTCCGACGCCGAGGCGAGGACGACGGTGTGGTCCGCCGTCAGGGCCTGCGCCACCGGCAGCAGGCCGGAGGTCACCGCGGAAGGCTCCAGCGCGCTGAGCAGCACCACGAGCGCCCGCTGGGACAGCGTGTCGCGCACGACCTGCGTGACGGTCGTCCAGCTGATCTCCACCAGCGAGGGCTCCAGCGGCGCCATCGCCTGGGCCATGGCGCTCATGAGCCGGGCGCCCTGCTCACCGGCCACCCGGGCGCGCACCTGGTTGTCGACGGCGACGAGGTCGACGCGGTCCCCGGCGCGGGAGGCCAGCGCCGCGAGCAGCAGCGCCGCCTCGATCTGGGCGTCCAGGCGCGGGGCGTCGCCGAGCCGGGAGGCGGACAGCCGGGCGGTGTCCAGCACGATGAGCACCCGCCGGTCCCGCTCGGGCCGCCAGGTGCGCACCACGACGTCACCGCGGCGGGCGGTCGCCCGCCAGTCGATCGCCCGGACGTCGTCGCCGATGACGTACTCGCGCAGCGAGTCGAACTCGGTGCCCTGCCCGCGCACGAGCACGGCCGTGCGCCCGTCCATCTCCCGCAGCCGCGCCAGCCGCGACGGCAGGTGGCGGCGCGAGGAGAACGCGGGCAGCACCCGCAGCGCCGCCGGCGCGGCCAGCGACGCCTGGCGGGCGGCCAGGCCCAGGGGACCGAAGGACCGCACGGTCACGAGGTCCGCCGGCCGGTCCCCGCGGCGCGACGGCACCAGCGCGGTCCGGACCCGCCGCCGCTCGCCCGCCGGCACGGTCACCCGGTGGCGGTTGCGGGCCGCCCCGGCCGACGGCGGCCAGGCGTCGCGCACGAGCGCCCGCAGCGTCCGCGGGCCGGGGTTGGTCACGGTAAGCGTGGACGCCGTCGGCTCGCCGAGCCGCACCGACGCCGGCACCGAGCGGACCACCTCCACGCGCTTCGGGGAGGCGGCCAGGACGGTGTCGACGACGCAGGCGAGGACCACCAGGGCCACCCACAGCCACAGCGTCAGCGGGCGCGGCCACAGCAGCACCGGCACGACGCCGGCGGCCGTGAGGAGCGCCGCGCGGGTGGTGGGGATCATCAGCGCGGGACCGGCACCGAGCCGAGCACGCCGTCCAGCACGGTCTCGGCCGTCACGCCCTCCAGCTCGGCCTCGGCCCGCAGCTGCACCCGGTGGCGCAGGGTCGGGTGCGCGAGGGCCTTGACGTCGTCGGGGGTGACGTAGCCCCGCCCGGAGAGCCACGCCCACGCACGGGAGGTGGCGAGCAGCGCCGTCGCACCGCGGGGCGAGACGCCGAGCGACAGGGACGGCGAGGTCCGGGTGGCCCGCACCAGGTCGACGATGTAGCCGAGCACCTCCGGCGCCGCCTGGACCTGGGCCACCTCGGCGCGCGCGGCCGCGACGTCCTCCGGGCCGGCGACGGCCGAGACGCCCGCCGAGGCGAGGTCGCGGGGGTTGAAGTCGTGCGCGTGGCGGTTGAGCACCTCGATCTCGTCGCGGCGCTCCGGCAGCGGCAGGATCAGCTTGAGGAGGAACCGGTCGAGCTGGGCCTCGGGCAGGGGGTAGGTGCCCTCGTACTCGACCGGGTTCTGCGTGGCGACGACCATGAAGGGGTCCGGCAGGCGGCGGGGCTCGCCGTCGACGGAGACCTGCCGCTCCTCCATGGCCTCCAGGAGCGAGGCCTGCGTCTTCGGGGGTGTGCGGTTGATCTCGTCGGCGAGCAGCAGGTTGGTGAAGACCGGCCCCTCGCGGAAGGAGAACTCGGCCGTGCGGGCGTCGTAGACGAGGGAACCAGTCACGTCGCCGGGCATGAGGTCCGGTGTGAACTGCAGGCGCTTGGTGCCCATCGCGAGCGACGCCGCGAGGGTGCGCACGAGCAGGGTCTTCGCGACGCCGGGCACGCCCTCGAGCAGCACGTGCCCGCCGCACAGCAGGCCGATGACCAGGCCGGTGACCGCGGCGTCCTGCCCGACGACGGCCTTGCCGACCTCCGTGCGGAGCGCGCCGAGGCGCCGTCGTGCCTCCGAGTCGACGACCGCCGCGCGAGGCTCGGGGGCCGGGGTGGCCGCGCCGTCGGGGGCCGCGTAGCCGTCCGGCTGCCCGGGCGCCCCGGCGGGCGAGACGGGCGACGCCGGCACGGCGGGCGGACGGGGTGCGAACCGCGCCTGGTCGTACGGTGCGGACGGCTGCTGGCCGTACGGGGGGTGGGTCACGATCGGTGAACCTCGCTTTCCAGGGCGTCGAGCATGGTGGACAGGGCGAGCAGGCCGCCGTCGTCGGTGGGCGGCGGGCCGTACAGCACGTCGGAGACGTCGCCGGCCTCCCAGCCGGTGGCCCGGACGACGGCATTGGTCAGGGTGGCGGCGTCGGCCGAGCGGGGCACGCCCAGCGCGCGGGCCATCCGGCTGGCCGCCCCGGCACGCAGGGCGGCGGCGGCGTGGTCGTGGGCGGCGGAGCGCCGGTACAGGCGCCCCCGCCCGCGGGTGGTCTCGGCGGACCGCACGACCACCGGCATGACCTCGGTGACCACGCGCCCCAGGCCCCGCGCCCGTCCCACGGCGAGGACGACGACGGCGGCCACCAGCGTCCAGAGGGCCAGGACGACCGGCCGGGGCAGCGGGGGGACCGCCGCGTCGGTGGTGCCGGAGGTGTCGAGGACGGACGGCAGGTACCAGACCAGGTCCTCGTGGTGGCCGAGCATCCGCAGCGTCAGGGCCGCGTTGCCGTCGTCGGCCAGGTACTCGTTGGTCATCAGCCGCGCGTCGGCGAGGTAGCGCACGGTGCGCGTCCCGTCGGACCAGACGGCGTACCCGCCGGCGCCCTCGTCGTCCACCGGGAAGCAGATGACGACGTCGGAGCCGGGCTCGGCCGAGACCGAGCCGGAGGAGAAGGAGATGCGGGAGGCGGCGCCGGCGTCCGGGTCGGCGCACTGCGCGTGGACCGGGTCGCCCTGGCCGGCGCCGCCCGGCACGAGCGGCACGCCCAGTCCCTCCAGGTCCGCGAACGCGCTGCCCGCGACGACGAGGTCTGCCCCGGTGCCGGCCAGCTCCGAGCGCTGCTCGGGGGTGAGACGGCGCACGTCCGTGACGAGCACGGTGGTCCCCGGGCCGGCGAGGCTGCCCACCTCGGCGAGGGTCGTGGCCTCGTGGACCCGGACACCCTGCTTCTGCAGGATCTGGGCGGCGGCGCGCGCACCGCCCGCCTCGGGGTTGTCCGGGGCCAGCGGACGGGACGACGTGCGGCCGCCCACGACGACCGCGAGCAGGGCCAGGCCGACGAACAGGATGGTGACGACCACGGCGGCGCGATGACGTCGCCACCACGGGCGGCGTCGTGCCTCCTCCGCGCCCCCGGGGGCGCCGCCGTTCCGGCCCTGAGCCGTCGTCATTTCCATCGTGCTCACGAGACCCCCGCCCACCCGGCGTCCACGGCGGCACGGGCACGCTCCGGCCGGGCCGTGCCCACCCGGTCCGCGAGGAGCCGCAGGTCGGTGTCCTCGCGCTCCCCCGGACTGACGTGGCCGTAGCGGACGTCGTCGAAGAGCCGACCGGCCCGGCCCAGGCCCTCGGCGTGGGCCGGGAGCGCGGCGGCGGCCAGCGTGGCCGCCTCGTGCGCGGTCAGGCCCGCCCTGTCCTCGAGCACCGCCCGCTCGTCCAGACGGCGGACGATCCCGCGGAACCGCTCGAGCACCGCGGTCTCCCAGTCGCCACGGCGCGCCGCCGCGTCGGCCGCGGCGAAGAGGTCGGCGCTGGTGCGCTCGTCCTCGAACAGCTCGTGGGAGCCGGCCGCCTCCGCCACCCGTCGGCGCCGCACCCGGCCGCCGAGCAGCAGGGCCACGACGAGCACACCGGCGAAGGCGAGGACCACGAGGGCGGGGACGACGGCGGGCGGGGTGACGGCGCCGATGCGTCCGATGCCCTCGAACAGGCCGAGGAACCACTCGCCCAGGCGCTGCAGCAGGCCCGGGTCGTCGGAGTAGATCTGCTTGGCGAGCTCCTCCTCGGCCCAGCGCTGCGCCTCCGCCGCGTCAGGATCGACGGGCACGCCGAAGAGCGGCACGGGAGTCGGACCCACCTCAGCGGGCCTCCGCCGCGCGGGCGAGCTCGACGTCGAGACCTTCCTTGCGCATCCGGACGTCGATGTAGACCAGGGCGAGAACGGCCGCGAGGAAGGGGGTCGTCAGCGCGGAGATGAGCACGGAGACCACGGTGGAGACGATCATCGTGGCCACCATGGCGGTCATGTCGTCGCCCACGAAGGCCATGCCGAGGCTCAGCGGGATCATCAGCGCGTAGGAGATGACGCCGACGATGATCGACGCCAGCGCCAGCGAGCCGAAGATGCGCCAGAAGTGGCCCTTGGTCAGCGACCACGAGCGCCTCAGGGACGCGATGACGCCGGTCCGCTCGAGCATGAGGGCGGGCGCGGAGAGCGTGAGCCGCACGGCGAAGAACGCCGCTCCGACGACGGCGCCGAGGACCACCAGCAGGACGACGATGACGGCCACGGCCGGAGCGGCGTCCCCGAGCGCGGCGACGATGCCGCTCACGAGCAGCACCGCGAGCACCGTGATCGCGACGATCACCACCAGCCAGCCGACGCCGAGGAGCACGGTCAGGCCGACGAGCCGCCAGACCTGCCCCCTCGCGTTCGCCCACACCTCGCCGACCGTCGCGACGCGCCCGATGACGGACTGGCTGACGGAGATGATGAGCAGCGCGGTCAGCACGATCGAGGCGACGTAGACGCCGATCCCGGTGGCGACCATGCCCAGCGCGCTGCCGGCGCCGAGGTCCGAGAGGGCCTCGGGGGAGGTCGTCGCGTCGAGGAGCGGGATGGCCTGACCCAGGAACAGGGCGAGCACGACGGCCTCGATGACGGCGGTGGCGCCCATGACGAGGAGAGAGAGCCCGAACATGACCTTCGGGTTGGCCCGGATGGCGCGGAAGCCGCCGTCGAGGATCTCGCCGACGTTGAGCGGGCGCAGCGGGACGATGCCCGGCTGCACCGCACCGCCGAAACCGCGGGGCACGTGCTGCCCGGCGGCCGGGCCGTACTGCCCGTACGCGGGAGCGGTCTGCGGGGCGGCGGGGGAGGAGCCCCAGCCGCCCTGGGTGCCCCAGCCGGCCTGCGAGCCCCACGGCTGGGCCTGCGGGCCGGTGCCGGGCGTCTGCTGCGCGCCGGACCAGCTCTGCCACTGGTCCTGCGCCGCCGGGACCTGCTGCTGGCCGTGGCCGTACTGCCCGTACTCGCCGTACTGGCCGTACTGGCCGTAGCGGGCGGGCTGCTGCGGCTGAGCGGTCTCGGCGTACTGGGGGGCCGGGGTCGGCTGGCCGTACTGCGGGGGCGGGGTCGGCTGGCCGTACTGCGGGGGCGGGGTCGGCTGGCCGTACTGCGGCGCCTGGCCGTACTGCCCGTAGCGGTCGCCGTCGCCCGGCGCACCTCGTCCGTCGTCGCGGCGGTCCGCCCCCTCGGGGCCGGGCGGGCCCTGCTCGTGCTGCCGGCCGTCGTCGCTCGACATGGACTGCCTTCCTGCGGGACCATCGCCCCACCACAGTGCTTCAACCGGGGGTATCGTCCCACGACCGGCGCTTCCGCGGGCTCGTGCGCACGAGCCTGCGCGGCGAAGGCCGTCCGGGATGGGAACATAGGGACCATGACTGCCCGACTCCTCGTGGTCGACGACGACACCGCCCTCGCCGAGATGATCGGCATCGTGCTCGAGGCAGAGGGCTTCGACACCGTTTTCTGCGCCGACGGCGCGCTGGCCCCGGACATGTTCCGCGCCGAGCAGCCCGACCTCGTCCTCCTCGACCTCATGCTCCCCGGCCTGGACGGCATCCAGATCTGCCGCATGATCCGGTCCGAGTCCGACGTCCCCATCGTCATGCTCACCGCCAAGTCCGACACGGTGGACGTCGTGGCCGGGCTCGAGGCCGGCGCGGACGACTACATCGCGAAGCCGTTCAAGCCCAAGGAGCTCGTCGCCCGGGTGCGTGCCCGGCTGCGTCGCCAGGAGCAGACCGAGCCGGAGCGGCTGCGCATCGGGGACCTGGAGATCGACGTCGCGGGCCACGAGGTCTCCCGCGACGGCGAGGTCATCTCCCTCACCCCGCTGGAGTTCGACCTCATCGTCGCGCTGGCCCGCAAGCCGTGGCAGGTCTTCACCCGCGAGGTGCTGCTGGAGCAGGTCTGGGGCTACCGGCACGCCGCCGACACCAGACTGGTCAACGTCCACGTCCAGCGGCTGCGCGCGAAGGTGGAGAAGGACCCCGAGCACCCCGAGGTCGTCGTGACCGTGCGCGGCGTCGGCTACCGGGCGGGGGCGCCCCAGGGGTGAGCGCCGACGTCTCGGGTCGGCCACCGGCCACGGGAGGACCCGGGGCCGGCACCGTCCCGCACCCGGCGGGGCCGGCGACCACTTACCGGCCGCGCTCCCGCGTGCGGCTGCGGGTCCGTCTGCGCCGGAAGTTCCTCCACCTGCTGCGCCGGTGGCGGTCCTCGCTGTCCGTGCGGGTGGTCGCCTCCACCGTGGTCGGCGGGCTGCTGGCGCTCGCGGTCATCGGCGGCGTGCTGACGCTGCAGATCCGCGACGGCCTCTACGACGAACGCGTCGGGCAGATGCTCGAGGACGCGGCGCTGCGTCAGCAGGACGCCCAGGAGACGTTCGACTCGGCGACGGCGACCACCAGCCAGCAGGTCCAGTCGGTGGCGAACGCCTGGATCCGCAATCTCGACACCGCGGGCTCCGGCGCGGTCGGCGCCCTGCTGATCCGCTCGCCGGGGGAGACGTCCGCCGTGACGATCGCCGACCTGGGCACCAACACGGGGATCGACCTGCGGGCGCTCGTCACGCCGGCGATGCGCACCGCCGTCGGCACGGAGGGCGGCCAGCACTGGCAACCCGTGCCGCTGCCCGGCCAGGGCGGCGACGCCCCGGGCATCGTCGTCGGCTCGACCGTCACCCTGCCCGCGGCCGGGACGTACGAGATGTACCTCGTCTACACGCTCCAGCCCGAGGAGGAGACGATCTCCCTGGTGCTGCGCGTGCTCGCCGTCGGCGCCGCCGCGCTCGTGGTGCTGCTCGGCGGGATGACGTGGGTGATCACCCGGTGGGTGCTGCGGCCCGTCAAGCAGGCCGCGTTCACGGCGGAGAGGCTGGCCGACGGCATGCTCGACGAACGCATGGACGTGCGCGGGCGCGACGAGCTCGCGCTGCTCGGGGAGTCCTTCAACGAGATGGCCGCGTCGTTGCAGCGCCAGATCGAGCGGATGGAGGAGCTCTCCCGGGTGCAGCAGCGCTTCGTCTCGGACGTCTCCCACGAGCTGCGCACGCCGCTGACCACCATCCGCATGGCGGGTGAGCTCATCCACGACGCCAAGGACTCCTTCGACCCGGCCGTGCGGCGCTCCGCCGAGCTCCTGCACGCCCAGCTCGACAGGTTCGAGTCGATGCTCGCCGACCTGCTGGAGATCTCCCGCTTCGACGCCGGGGCCGCCGTCCTGGACGTCGAGGAGCGCGACCTGCGCGAGCTGGTGCAGCGCGTCGTGGACCTCAACACCATCCTCGCCGACGCGAAGGGCTCGGAGGTGCGGGTGCACGCCCCGGACGCCCCCGCCACCGCCGACGTCGACCCCCGCCGGGTGGAGCGCGTGCTGCGCAACCTGCTCTCGAACGCGATCGAGCACGGTGAGGGCCGCCCCATCGACATCACCGTGGGGATGAACGCCTCCACCGTCGCCGTCCGGGTGCTCGACCACGGCGTCGGGATGGACGAGGAGGCCGCGGCGCACGTGTTCGACCGGTTCTGGCGGGCCGACCCCGCCCGCGCCCGCACCACCGGCGGTACCGGGCTCGGCCTGGCCATCGCCCTGGAGGACGCGCGCCTGCACGGCGGCGCCCTGCGCGCCTGGGGGCGCACCGGCGTCGGCGCCTCGTTCCTTCTCACCCTGCCCCGCCGGGCCGGGTCCGTGATGGGTGGGTCCCCGGTCCCGCTCTCGCCCGAGCACGACCCGTCGGGGACGACGACGCACGAGCTGGCCGGGCCCGGGGGCCCGGCGCCCCTCTCCGGACTCAGCGGGGACGCCCGATGAGCGCCGTCGCCCGCCGCCTCGGCCGCCGTCTGGGCCGCGGTCTGCTGACGCTGGTCGTGCTGGCCCTGGCGCTCGCCGGCTGCGCGGCCCTGCCCCGCTCCGGTCCCGTGACCGCCTCCGACCCCGACGTGCCGGTGCCCCGGGGGATCGGGTTCTTCGCCAGCGGCCCCCAGCCCGGGGCGTCCCCGGAGGAGATCGTCGACGGGTTCCTGACGGCGTCGTGGGCGGGGTACTCCGACGAGTTCCTCGTCGCCCGCGAGTTCCTCGCCGGGCCCGCCGTCGAGACGTGGCAGCCGCTCGAGCAGGTCCGGATCTACTCCGACGCGCCCGCCCCGCAGTTCAGCCGTGCCGACGACGGCGGCGTCCGTCTCAGCGTGACCGCCGAGGCCTCCCTCGACTCCGCGGGCCGCTACACCGAGGCGGCGCCCGGCACCACGATCGACGCCGACTTCACGCTGGCCCGCAACGGCGACGGGGAGTGGCGCATCATCGAGCTCGACGACGGCGTCCTGCTGCCCGCGGCGAACTTCCAGTCCGTCTACACCCGGGGCGCGCTGTACTTCCTCACGCCCGACCGCAGCGCCCTCGTGCCGGAGGTGCGCTGGTTCCCGCAGCAGAACCTGGCCACCTCGCTGGTCCGTGCGCTGCTCGACGGGCCCTCCTCCTGGCTCGCCCCCGGTGTGGTCAGCATGGTCCCGGTCGGCACGCGCATGAGGGTGGAGTCGGTCCAGGTGGCCGAGGGCACGGCACAGGTGGATCTGTCCGCGGACTCCCTCGCGGCGAAGGCCGACGAGCGGCCGCTGCTCTACGCCCAGCTGGACCGCACCCTGGACCAGGTCCCGGAGGTGCAGGACGTGGAGATCACCGCGGCCGGCGCCCCCTTCGAGCTCGAGGAGCCGGTGCCGGACCTGTCGGCCTACCCCTACATCGCGACCCCGCTCACCGTGGTCAGTGAGGGCCGGCTCGCGGACGTCGTCGGCGGCGAGGTGGTCCCGCGGCCGGGCGGGCAGCTCGCGGGCCTGACCCTGCACGACCCCGCCCTGGGGTACGAGCCGACGGCGCCGACCACCGTGGCCCTCGACGGGCCGGACCGCCTCGTCACCGTCCCGGCGGACGGGCAGCCGTTCGTGCTCACCGAGGGCACCAACCTCGTGCCGCCGTCGATGGACCGGCAGGGCTGGGCGTGGACCACACCGGCGCGATCGAACGGCGTGCTGCGCGCGGTGCGCGCCAACGGCGACACCGCCGACGTCGAGGCCCCCTGGCTCCAGAACGGCACGGTGCGCGCCCTGCGGGTCTCGCGGGAGGGCGCCCGCATCGTGGTGATCTGGGAGAGCGGGGGCGTGCCGGTGATCGACGTCGCCGCGGTGGTGCGGAACCCCGACGGGACACCCAGGGCGCTGGCCGAGCCGGTGAGGTTCGGGAACCGGCTCACCGACGCCGTCGACGTCGCCTGGGTGGAGGAGAGCACGGTGGCGGTGCTGGGCACCACGGCCGCGGAGCCGGTGCCGGCCGTCCACCTGCTCCCGCTCGGGGGCCCGGCCAACCGCCTGCCCGTCGTCGAGGGAGCCGTGTCCCTCACCGCCGGACGCGGGGACCGGTCGCTCGTCGTCGCGACGGAGGACGGTCGCCTGCACGAGCGCAACGGCCTCGGATGGCGGGTCCGGCTCAGCGACGTGTCCGACCCGGCCCTGCCGGGCTGACGGTCACCACCGCGGTGCCCTCCCCAGCGACGCCGGGGGCCAGGCCGTCCACAGGTCGTCCCGTTCCGTCGGCCCGGGAGCCGGCGCGTCCGGCAGCGTCGGCGGTGTGGACGTCCGCGCTGCGCTGACCGAGGCCCTCGGCCTCGTCCTGCCGGTGGAGTGCGCCGGGTGCGGCGCCTGGGACGTCGTGCTGTGCGGCGACTGCGCCCAGCTCCTGCGGCACCCGCCCGTGCGCTGCGAGGAGGACGCGGCGCTGCTGGCCGGCGGCGGCACGCTCCCGGTCCTGCCCACCTGGTCGCTCGGGGACTACCGCGGACCGATGCGCAACCTGGTGCTCGGGTGGAAGAACCACCGCCGTCAGGACGTGGCACCGGCCGTGCTCCAGGGGGCACGGGAGGCGGCACGGCGCTGGTCGGCCGACCCCGACCTGGTCGGGATGGTCCGACCCGGCGGCGGGCCGGGTGACGGCCCCCGCCACGAGGTCGACGTCGCCGTCGTCCCGGCCCCCTCGGGGTGGCGCCGCCGGCTCGCCCGGCGCCTCGTCGTCGCGGACCTCGCCGACGCCGTCGCGCAGGGCCTCGCCGCCGGCTGGCGGAGCACGCCACCGGACGGCGTCCGGGTCCGCCGGGTCCTGGTCGCCGACCTGCTGCGACGCCGCGGGGGCCGTGAGCACCAGGCCGGGATCGGTGCGCGCGGGCGCGTCGCCAACCGCGACGGCACCGTGGTGGCCCTGGCGGCGCTGCCGCCCGGGACGGTGGCGGTGGTGGTCGACGACGTCGTCACCACGGGGGCCACCCTCGCGGCCTGCGCCGCCGCGCTGCGGGCCGACGGCGCCCCCGTCGCGGGCGCGTTCGTGCTCGCCTCCACCCCGTCGCCCTCCCACCACGCCCCGAGGTTGGCGGGGTAGGACCTTGGACGTGTCGCTCGCGAGCGAATACGACTAGCGTGAGGTCATGGAGGACAGGTTCGGACCGCAGGACACGCGCGAGGTGGCGCGGACCCGGTCCGACGCGGGGGAGGTGGTCGCTCTTTCCGTCACCCGCCTTTGAAACCCGCGGGTATCACGAAGTCGAACGGGGGCGGCTGTCGCTCCCGTGTTCCCCAGGACCTAGGGAGGTCACCATGGAGATCGTCGTCAAGGGCCGTAACACCGAGATCGCCGACCGGTTCCGCAACCACGTGGAGGACAAGCTCGCCAAGATCGAGCAGTTCGCGCCACGCGCGCAGCGTGTCGAGGTCGAGCTGACCCACGAGCGCAACCCGCGCCAGGCGGACCAGGCGGAGAAGATCGAGATCACCGTGCGTGACAAGGGACCGGTGATCCGCGCCGAGGCCAAGGCCTCGGACCGCTACGGTGCCTTCGACATCGCCTCGGGCAAGCTGCTCGAGCGCCTGCGCCGCTCGCGAGACCGCCGCAAGAACCACCACCGCTACGCCACTCCGGCACCCGTCGACGAAGCACCCGTCGCGACGTCGGAGGAGACCTCGCAGGACCAGATGCCCGAGCGCCCCGTCCCCCCGACCGAGCCGGGGCAGAGCGTCGAGGCACAGCTGGGTGACTCGCCCGTCATCGTGCGCCAGAAGCTGCACGAGGCCCGCCCCATGACGGTGGACCAGGCGCTGTACGAGATGGAGCTCGTCGGGCACCCCTTCTTCCTCTTCATCGACGACGAGACCGGACAGCCCTGCGTGGTCTACCACCGCCACGGCTGGACCTACGGCGTGATCCGCCTGAACACGGTCGTCGCCGGGACCGACACCACGAACCACGTCCCCGAGCAGGTCACGGCCGGCGCGAACGGCTGACGCACGGCAGGCGCGAGGCCCACCGTCGCCGCGCGGCGGTGGGCCTCGCCGTGCCTCCCTCCCGTTCGCCGGTCCGCGCCGGCGCTCCTAGACTCCGGAAGATGACGGTGCGCGTCGGCATCTCGGGGTGGCGGTACCGCCCGTGGCGCGGCACGTTCTACCCGAAGGGCCTGCCGCAGCGGCGCGAGCTCGAGTTCGTCGCCGAGCGACTGCGCACGGTGGAGATCAACGGGTCCTTCTACTCCCTCCAGCGGCCGGAGAGCTACCGCTCCTGGTACGCGCAGACCCCGCCCGGCTTCGTCTTCGCCGTCAAGGGCGGCCGCTTCATCACGCACATGAAGAAGCTCGCCGGGATCGAGACTCCCCTCGCCAACTTCTTCGCCTCGGGCGTGCTGGCGCTGGGCGACAAGCTCGGTCCGGTGCTGTGGCAGCTGCCGCCCAACCTCGGCTACGACCCGGGCCGCCTCACGGCGTTCTTCGAGCGGCTGCCCCGCAGCACCGCGGACGCCGCCCGGCTGGCCGCGCAGCACGACGAGCGGCTCGACGGCCGTGCGCTGACCGAGGCGGTGGAGGACCGTCCGCTGCGCCACGCGCTGGAGGTCCGGCACGACAGCTTCCGCGACCCCGCCTTCACCGACCTGCTGCGCGCCCACGAGGTGGCCGTCGTCGTCGCGGACACCGCGGGACGGTGGCCGCTGATCGAGGAGGTGACCGCCGACTTCGTCTACGTCCGCCTGCACGGTGACGCCGAGCTCTACGTCAGCGGGTACGACGACGCCGCCCTGGACGCCTGGGCGGCCCGCATCCGGCGGTGGGACGAGGCCGGACGGGACGTGTACGTCTACTTCGACAACGACGTGAAGGTCCGTGCTCCGGTCGACGCGATCGCGCTGGCGGACCGGCTGGCGGACCTCGATCGCACGGAGGCGTGATGACCAGGACGGAGCGGCCGGGCGCGCAGGAGTGGGTGCCGCCCGAGGCGGGGGTGGACGCGCTGCGCGACGCGGCCCCGGGGTGCCGGGGCTGCGAGCTGTGGGCGGACGCGACCCAGGTGGTGTTCTCCGTCGGGTCCGAGCAGGCGCGCATCATGCTCGTCGGCGAGCAGCCCGGTGACCGGGAGGACCGCACGGGTGAACCGTTCGTCGGCCCGGCGGGCGACGTCCTCGACGACGCGCTCGAGGCCGCCGGGATCGACCGGGCCCGCGTCTACCTCACCAACGCCGTGAAGCACTTCCGCTTCACCGAGCGCGGCAAGCGGCGCATCCACAAGACGCCCGGCGTCGCCCACGTCGAGGCGTGCCACCCGTGGCTCGAGGCGGAGCTGGCCGCCGTCGGCCCGGAGGTCGTCGTCTGCCTGGGCGCCACGGCGGCACGCGCGGTGCTCGGGTACGACGTCCGTGTCGGCGAGGTCCGCGGCCAGGTCATCCCCGGCGACGACGGGACCCGGGTCGTCGTCACGACCCACCCGTCCGCGGTGCTCCGCCTGCGGGGCAGGCCCGGCTGGGACGAGGCCTTCGACGCCCTGGTGGAGGACCTGCGGACAGCGGCCGGGTGAGGCGCGACAGGCGGCTGCCGGCGCCGTCCTGCCGGGCCGTCCCGGGCGCCGTCGCCGGACGGTGTGGGCGGGGCACGGCAGGATGGCGGCCGTGAGCAGCGCTGCGGAGGTCGCGACGGCAACGGTGGTCGGCACGATGACGCCCGGGCAGGCGAGACGCACGGCCGTCGCCGCCCAGGGCCTCGACCGGCCGCGCCCGGCACCCGGGACCGCCACGATGGCTCACCTGCAGCGGGTGATCGACCGGATCGGGCTGCTGCAGATCGACTCGGTCAACGTCCTGGCCCGCGCGCACCTGCTGCCCGTGTTCTCCCGCCTCGGCCCGTACGACACCGCGCTGCTGGACCGGGCGAGCGGCCGGGCACCGCGCCGGCTCGTGGAGTACTGGGCGCACGAGGCGTCCTACGTGCCGCCGCGCACCTACCAGCTGCTGCGCTGGCGCATGGAGCAGCATCGCGAGCGAGGCCACTGGGGGCGCGAGCTCTCGCACCAACCGGGACTGGTGGAGGCCGTCCGGGACCTGGTCGCGGAGCACGGTCCCGTGACCGCGAGGGAGCTGCACACCCTGCTCGGTCACGAGCGGGGCCGCAAGGAGCACTGGGGCTGGAACTGGACCCCCGCCAAGCACGCCCTTGAGCACCTGTTCGAGATCGGCGAGGTGGCGGCCGCCGGGCGCAGCTCGCAGTTCGAGCGTGCCTACGACCTGACCGAGCGGGTGCTGCCGCCCGAGGTGCTCGCCTCCCCGGTGCCGGAGCGGTCCGACGCCGTCCGGGAGCTGGTGCGCATCGCCGCCCGGGCGCACGGGGTCGCGACGCTGCGGTGCCTCGCCGACTACTTCCGGCTCCGCAGCGACGCCACGGCGCGCGCGGTCGCCGAGCTGGTGGAGGAGGGGACGTTGCTGCCGGTGCGGGTCACGGGTCTTGACCGGGCGGCCTACCTGCACGCGGACGCACGGGTGCCGCGCCGGACCACCGCCCGGGCGCTGCTGGCCCCGTTCGACCCGCTCGTCTTCGAGCGTCGGCGCCTCCTGGACCTGTGGGGGATGCACTACCGGATCGAGATCTACACGCCCCGGGCCAGGCGCACGCACGGCTACTACGTGCTGCCGTTCCTGCTGGGCGAGCACCTGGTCGCGCGGGTGGACCTCAAGGCGGACCGGGGCGGCGGCGTCCTGCGGGTCCGGGCCGCCCACGCCGAGTCGCCGGGCGACGTGCCGGGGCTGGTGCGGAGCGGGTCGGCGGCGTGGCCCACGGCGGACGACGTCGTCGCCGCCCTGGCGGCCGAGCTCGCGGAGGTCGCGGCATGGCTGGGACTTGACGACGTCGTCGTCGACGAGGACGCCGGCGGGGACCTGGCGGGGGAGCTGGCCCGGCGGACGCCGGGCTGAGCCCCGGTTTCGTGCTCGGCTCGTCCGCAGGCTGCGCGCGGGCCGAAGGCCGGTGCGCCTACCATGGTGCCGGGTGCGCCCTGCCGTGGGCGGCCCCGCCGAGGTGGACGCCCCGGCGGAGACGAACGATCAGGAGTGCTGCGTGCCTGCGATCCTCGACAAGATCCTCCGGATGGGCGAGGGCCGCGTCCTCAGGAAGCTCACCGCCATGGCGGCCCAGGTCGACGCGCTGGAGGACTCCTTCTCCGCGCTCACCGACGCGGAGCTTCGTGAGGAGACGGACCGCTTCAAGGCCCGCCTCGCCGACGGCGAGTCCCTCGACGACCTGCTCCCCGAGGCCTTCGCCACCGTGCGCGAGGCGTCGTCGCGCACGCTCGGGCAGCGCCACTACACCGTCCAGGTCATGGGCGGTGCCGCGCTGCACCTGGGCAACATCGCCGAGATGAAGACCGGTGAGGGCAAGACGCTGGTGGCCACCCTGCCCAGCTACCTCAACGCGCTGACGGGCAAGGGTGTCCACGTCGTCACGGTCAACGACTACCTCGCCGGGTACCAGAGCGAGCTCATGGGGCGCGTGTACCGCTTCCTCGGCATGACGACCGGGACGGTGCTGTCCGGGCAGACGCCCGACGAGCGTCGCAAGCAGTACGCCGCCGACATCACGTACGGCACCAACAACGAGTTCGGCTTCGACTACCTGCGCGACAACATGGCGTGGACGGTCGACGAGCTGGTCCAGCGCGGGCACCACTTCGCCATCGTCGACGAGGTGGACTCGATCCTGATCGACGAGGCCCGGACCCCGCTCATCATCTCCGGCCCGGCCTCCGGGGACGTCAACAAGTGGTACGCCGAGTTCGCCCGCCTCGCCACCCGCCTCAAGCGCGAGGAGGACTACGAGGTCGACGAGAAGAAGCGCACCATCGGCGTGCTCGAGCCCGGCATCGAGAAGGTCGAGGACTACCTCGGCATCGAGAACCTGTACGAGTCCCTCAACACCCCGCTGATCGGCTTCCTCAACAACGCCGTGAAGGCCAAGGAGCTCTTCAAGCGCGACAAGGACTACATCGTCAAGAACGGCGAGGTGCTCATCGTCGACGAGCACACCGGCCGCGTGCTCGCCGGCCGCCGCTACAACGAGGGCATGCACCAGGCGATCGAGGCCAAGGAGGGCGTGGCGATCAAGGCCGAGAACCAGACCCTCGCCACGATCACCCTGCAGAACTACTTCCGCCTCTACGACAAGCTCTCCGGCATGACCGGAACGGCCGAGACCGAGGCCGCCGAGTTCGCCAGCACCTACAAGATCGGTGTCGTCCCGATCCCGACCAACAAGCCGATGCAGCGCATCGACCAGTCGGACTACATCTACAAGGGCGTCAAGCAGAAGTACACCGCCATCGTCGAGGACATCGCCGAGCGGCACGAGAAGGGCCAGCCGGTCCTCGTGGGCACGACGAGCGTGGAGAAGTCCGAGCTCCTCTCGTCGCTGCTCAAGAAGAAGGGGATCCCGCACCAGGTCCTCAACGCCAAGCAGCACGAGCGCGAGGCGGCGGTCGTGGCCATGGCCGGGCGCAAGGGTGCCGTCACCGTCGCCACCAACATGGCCGGCCGCGGTACGGACATCATGCTGGGCGGCAACGCCGAGTTCATCGCCATCGCGGCGCTGAAGGAGCGCGGTCTGGACCCGGCCGAGACCCCCGAGGAGTACGAGGCCGCGTGGCCCGAGGCGCTCGCGGCCGCCAAGGAGGCCGTGGCGGCGGAGCACAACGAGGTCGTCGCGCTGGGTGGGCTCTACGTGCTGGGCACGGAGCGGCACGAGTCGCGTCGCATCGACAACCAGCTGCGCGGCCGCTCCGGCCGTCAGGGCGACCCGGGGGAGTCGCGGTTCTACCTCTCCCTCGAGGACGACCTCATGCGCCTGTTCAACTCCGGGCTGGCCATGCGCGTCATGGACTCCGCGTCCTACCCCGACGACATGCCGCTGGAGCACAAGTTCGTCTCCAAGGGCATCCAGAGCGCCCAGGGACAGATCGAGGCCCGCAACTTCGAGATCCGGAAGAACGTCCTCAAGTACGACGACGTCCTGTCGCGTCAGCGCACCGTCGTCTACGAGGAGCGCCGCCGGGTGCTCGAGGGCGAGGACCTGGAGGACCAGGTCAAGGGCTTCATGGACGACGTCGTGGCGAACCTGGTCGCCGAGTTCACCTCCGAGGGCACGCCGGAGAGCTGGGACCTCGACGGGCTGTGGAACGAGCTGAGGAACACCTACCCGGTCTCCATCACTCCCGAGGACATCGTCGCCGAGGCCGGCAACGCGACCCGCGTCAGCGCCGAGATGCTGGTCGAGGAGCTCCAGTCCGACATCCGGCTCGCCTACGAGGCGCGCGAGGCCGAGCTCGGCGAGGAGGTCATGCGGCAGCTGGAGCGCCGTGTGGTGCTCTCCGTGCTCGACCGCAAGTGGCGCGAGCACCTGTACGAGATGGACTACCTCAAGGAGGGCATCGGGCTGCGCGCCATGGCGCAGCGCGACCCGCTCGTCGAGTACCAGCGTGAGGGCTACCAGCTCTTCCAGGCGATGAACGAGGCCATCAAGGAGGAGTCGGTCCAGTACCTGTTCAACCTCGAGATCAGGCGTCCGGACCAGGAGGAGGCGCCGTCCGGCCCGGTGGTGACCGCGGCCTCCGCGGCCACGACCGCGGCCGGCGCCCGCGCCGGTGCGACGGCACCGAAGGCGGCCGCAGCCGCTCCGGCGGCCGGTACGGGCGCCGACGAGCCCGACCTGCTGGGCCTCGAGGCGCCCGCGCGTCCGACCCGGCTGAGCTACTCGGCCTCCGCGCTCGACGGGAACCCGACCAGCGGCCCCGCGGCCGTCGCGGCGGAGCAGGACGGCGTCGCGCCCGTCGCGCAGAACCGCGAGGCGCGCCGGGCGGCCGCGAAGGCGGCCCGCAAGCAGCAGTGAGCCGGTGACCGGACGGCGAGGGGCCCGATCCTGCACACGCAGGGCGGGCCCTTCGTCGTCCCTCCGGGTTGTGGGCAGGACCACATCGCGGTGGCATGGAGGTGGAATAGAGACCTAGGTCCTGCTGTTGGCACCGGTGTACATGCAAATGCATCGATCTTGAGGGGCTCATCATGCAGTTCGGAATCTTCACGGTCAGTGATGTCACGACCGACCCGACGACCGGCCGGACGCCGGACGACACGGAGCGGGTGCGGGCGATCCTGAAGATCGCGCAGCACGCGGACCAGGCGGGACTGGACGTCTTCGCCACCGGTGAGCACCACAACCCGCCGTTCGTGGCGTCCTCGCCCACGACGATGCTCGGTTACCTGGCCGGGACGACGAAGAACATCGTCCTGTCGACGTCGACCACGCTGATCACCACCAACGACCCGGTGAAGATCGCCGAGGACTACGCGATGCTCCAGGTGATCTCCGACGGGCGGATGGACCTGATGATGGGCCGCGGCAACACCGGGCCCGTCTACCCCTGGTTCGGGAAGGACATCCGGCAGGGCATCAACCTCGCGATCGAGAACTACGCGCTGCTGCGCCGCCTGTGGGAGGAGGAGGTGGTGAACTGGCAGGGCAAGTTCCGCACGCCGCTGCAGGGCTTCACCGCGACCCCCCGCCCGCTGGACGGGGTGCCGCCGTTCGTGTGGCACGGCTCCATCCGGTCCCCGGAGATCGCCGAGCAGGCCGCCTACTACGGCGACGGTTTCTTCCACAACAACATCTTCTGGCCGATCTCGCACACCACCCGGATGGTCAACTACTACCGCCAGCGCTTCGAGCACTACGGCCACGGCACGGCGGACCAGGCGATCGTCGGGCTCGGCGGGCAGTTCTTCGCCCGGAAGAACTCCCAGGACGCCAAGCGCGAGTTCCGCCCGTACTTCGACAACGCGCCGGTCTACGGGCACGGGCCGTCGATGGAGGAGTTCACCGCGGAGACGCCTCTCACGGTCGGCTCGCCGCAGGAGATCATCGACCGCTACGCGACGATGCGCGAGCACGTGGGGGACTACCAGCGCCAGCTGTTCCTCATCGACCACGCCGGTCTCCCGCTGAAGACGGTGCTGGAGCAGATCGACATCCTGGCCGAGGAGATCGTGCCGGCCCTGCGCAAGGAGAACGAGTCCAAGCGTCCGGCGCACGTGCCGTCGAACGCGCCCAGCCACGCCGAGCGTGTCGCCAAGGCTCGCGAGGCCGGCAAGGTCACCGGCGGCCACGTCGCAGGTCAGGACAGGTGGACGGGCAGCACGGCCGAGGACGACGCCGCCGCGGCGGCTGCCAAGGGTGCGGCGTTCGGGCTCTGAGCCGCCGACAAGACGGCGGCCGGCGCCGCCACAGGCAGAGAAGACTTTCGGAACTGAGGAGAACACATGAGTGAGCGGACCATCGTGGCCGTCTCGGCCGGGCTGGGGCAGCCCTCGTCCACCCGGCTGCTGGCCGACCGGCTGTCCGAGGCCGCGGTCGCCGAGCTGCAGGCCAGGGGCGTGGGAGCCACCGTGGAGAACGTCGAGCTGCGCGACGTGGCCCACGAGATCGTCAACGCCATGCTGACCGGCTTCCCCACCGGTGCGTTGCGCGAGGTGATGGAGAAGGTGACAGGCGCCGACGGGCTCGTGCTCGTCACCCCGTTGTTCACCACGACCTACTCGGGGCTCTTCAAGTCCTTCGTCGACATCCTCGACAAGGACTCCCTGACGGACATGCCGGTCCTGCTCGGCGCGACCGGGGGCACCCCGCGCCACTCCCTGGCGCTGGAGTACTCCATGCGGCCGCTGATGACCTACCTTCGTGCTGACGTCGTCACCACCTCGGTCTTCGCCGCCACCGACGACTGGGCCGGGGAGGCCGACACGGTCAACCCGCTGCCGTCGCGCATCCGCCGGGCGGGCCGTGAGCTCGCGGAGAAGGTCGCGGCGCGGCAGAACGCCGGACCGGCGGACCTCTACGAGGACGTCCCGACGTTCGACCAGATGTTCAACGGGCGCTGAGGGCAGACCTGTCCAGGTCTGACCGGCGGTCGGCGCTCCTGCGCCGGAGGCCACACTCCTGAAGGGGTGTGGCCCTCGGTGTCCCCCGGACCCGTTGCCCGTGACGGTGCCGGTGATCAGCCGATCTCCAGGGCCGTCGCGCGCCAGCGGCCGCGATGGACCTCGAGCCGGACCGCGGCCGCCCGCAGGTGGTTGCCGTCGTGCACGACCACAGACGCCTCGACGACGCCGGGGACCACGCGGCAGACGTGCACCCGCCGGACCGCCGCCCGTCGGGCAACCGCAGGGCGGCCGAGGATGCGGACCGCCAGGCCGGCGCGTCGGGCGAGCGACTCGTAGAGCTCGGCGGACAGCCAGCGGGCCAGCTGCGCCGGGGGGCGGATCCCGCACAGCGCCTCGACCGCCGACCGGACCAGGGCGCCCGCCCACTGCCCGGGATCGGGGAGCAGGTCCTCGTCCACGTCGGGGTCAACTCGCTCCAGGTCTCTGGCGCACGGCGTGGCGGCGGGCCCGGCGAAGCGCACGCGGTCCCAGGGGTTGGCCAGCGACGTCCTCGGCGTCCCGTCCGTTCCGGGCCCCTGGGCCCGTCTGACTCCGGGCCGGGTCCCGCCCGGGACAGGTGGGCGGGTCAGGGTGGTCACGCTCATGATGCCTCCTCATCGGGGACGTGCAGCAGCTGGCCGGGATGGATCAGGTGGGGGTCGGGGCCCACGTCGGAGCGGTTCGCGGCGTACCAGCGGGGCCAGGCCAGGGCGACGTCGGCGTCCGCCGGTGCCGGGCCGAGATGCGCCTCGGCGATCGACCACAGCGAGTCGCCGGGCTGGACCAGGTACGTCGACCGTTGCCCGCCCGAGGCGCTGCCTGCGGACGGGCTGCCTGCGGACGGGCTGCCCGTGGAGGGGCTGCCCTCGGAGGGGCCACCGGCTGAGGGGTCTGAGGGGGCCTGTCCTGCCGCAGGCGGTGCGAGTGCGGGGGTGGTGGCTCGCTCCGCCGTCGTCGGAGCGGAGGTGCCGCGGGGAGCGGCATGTGCGGACGGCGAGTCCCGGCCGGACCGTGCTGACGGTTCCGCGGTCGCCGAGGTCCGTGCCGCGGGCTCCTCGGTCGTCGCCGCCAGTGGCGGTGGCGCCGTGGTCGGCGGGGAGGTGCTCGCCGGGGAAGGACTGGTCTCTCCGCCGGCCGGCCCGTCCGCCGTCGTGCGAATCGCCGCGCCGAGCTGCGCTCCGACCGGAGGGGGTGTCGAAGGGGTGCTCGCCCCCCAGCCGAGATCCTGGGGCAGCGGCGCCTCGTGCGCCGACTGGGCGGCACCGGCCGCGCCGACGGACAGGCTGAGGCTCGCGCCCGCCGCCATCGTGGAGAGCAGGGTTCGCCGCAGAAGGGGAAATCCCCACCGGCGGACGGCGCGTTCGAGGCCGGCGGTACCAGCTCCGACCGTTCGCGCGAGGAGGGCGGCGACGACCGCGGTGCACGTGGCGAAGTACCAGGCTGCGGCGGCGCAACCCGCCCAGAGCAGCAGCACGGACACGACGTCGGCGAGGTCGCCGACGTCGACGGCACCGGTCGAGAGAACCTTTCCGGCCGCGAGGGCCCGTGCGGCGAGCCACGCTCCGAGGGGACCTGTGACCGCCAGGCCGACCGCCGGCCCGAGCGTCGGGTGTCGTCTCTCCGCAACCGCCATGCCATCCCCCTTGATGCCTGATCGTGCAGTTTGATGCAGTTTGAGATGTGGTGACGTAGGTCTATCGGAGGTCATCAGTTCTGTAAACCCCCGGGCGCCGGCCCTGTGGACTGCTCGGTGCCCGCTCGACGAGGTGGGAACCACTGACGCCGACGCGGACGACCGCCGGCGCGGACGACCCGCCGGCGGCGATTCCGGCGGTGCGCCGGAGTCCCGTACCGTGCGCACATGCGGTGGGAAGCGCTGTTCGAGGACCTGCAGGCGCAGCTTGAGGCGGCGGAACGCGCGGAGGACGACGAGCTCGTCGCCGAGCTCACCGAGGCGGAGATGGGCGGGACCACGCTCGCCGACCGTCTCCGGGCACGCCTCGGCGCAGACGTCCGGCTACGTCTGCGGTCCGGGATCGACGTGACGGGCACGGTGCTGGACGCGGCGCCCCAGTGGCTGCTCGTCGGGGACCCGCAGGAGCGCCGTCACCTCGTACCGACGGAGGCCGTCCAGGCGGCCTGGCCGCTCGGGCCGGTGGCGCCCGAGGCCGGCACGGTCGAGAAGCACCTGCGCATCACCCACGCGCTCCGGGCGCTGGCCCGCGAGGGCGCGCGCGTGCGCGTCCGGTGCGACGCCGGCGACTACACCGGGTGGCTCACCCGCGTGGGGGCCGACCATGTGGACGTGCGCCCCGAACCGCCGGCGCCGGCGACGGTCACCGTGGCCCTCGCCGCGGTCGTCCTCGTCAGCACGCTCTGACAGCCGGCCTACGACCGCTGCTCGGCCTCGATCCGCGCACGCGTGCGGGCGTACTGCTCCTGGATGTACTCCTCGAGCGCCGAGGACTCCACACGCCACTGGTTGCGGCCACCGACCTGGATGGCGCGCAGCTCGCCCGAGCGCACGAGCACGCGGACCTGTGCGACGGAGACCGCCAGCTCCTCGGCCACGTCCGCAAGGGTCAGGAATCGCTGCGCCATGGCCACATCATCGCACCAGGTCCGTGGGGAAGCGGCGGCACCGTGGGCACCTGTGGACGGAGAACTCCGGCAATATGCTGCCCGGGGCACGATGAGGCCCGTGAGCAAGCAGGGGGCGTGGATGAACACGGAAGAGCTGCCGCAGGCGCGCAGGCTGCGCCGACCCACCTGGCGCGACCCGCGACTCGGCGTGGGGATCCTCCTCGTCGCCGCCTCGGTGGCGCTCGGCACCTGGGCCGTGCGCGACGCCGCGGCCACCGTCGAGGTGTACGCCGCGCGCGACGCGCTCACCCCGGGCGACGTGGTCGACACGGAGTCGCTGGCCGTCCGTGAGGTGCGGCTCGGTGACGACGAGGCTCTCTACCACCTCGTCGCCGACGGCCTGCCCGACGGCGCTGTCGTCACCCGCACCGTGGGTGCCGGTGAGCTGGTGCCCCGTTCCGCAGTCGGGGAGGCGGGTGCCGTCGACCTGCGTCCCGTCGTCGTCCCGCTCGGCCTCGCCGTCCCGGCCGACCTGGGGCCGGGGACCGTGGTGGACCTCTGGCTCTCCCCTCCGGCCCCGGTGGGAGGGATCGGGCAGGAGGCGGCGGTCCCGGAGCCGACGCTCGTCGCCGCGGAGCTCGTCGTCGCGGAGGTGGCGCGGGACGACTCTGTGCTCAGCGGCTCGACGGGGACCTCGGTCGAGCTCCTGGTCCCGAGGCTCGACCTGCCCGACGTGCTCGGCGCACTCTCCTCCGACGGCCAGCTCGTGGCGGTCCCGACCTTCGTCGGCGCCGACCCCGGCGCGGCCGACGAGCAGGGCGACGCCGCGTGAGCGTGGGGGTCCTGATCGCTCTCGACGGGGCCGTCGAGAGCGAGGTCGTGCGGCTGCTCGACGCACCGGGCTCCGGCGTGCGCGTGGTGCGACGCTGCGCCGACGTGCCGGAGGTGCTCGCTGCCGCCGCGGCAGGGCTCGGGCGCATCGCCGTGCTCGACGCCGAGCTGCCGGGCGTGGACCTCGCCGTCGTCTCCCGCCTGCGTGCCGCAGGCGTGCGCACCCTGATCGTGACCGCCCCGGACCAGGCGGAGCGCTGCCGCTCGCTGGGCCCAGACGTCGTCGAGCCGGCGGGTGGGCCGACGGCGCTCGCGGACGCGGTGGTCTCGCTCGCCCGTCGCGGCGATGCACCGCACGACGGCGAGGCGGCGAACGGCCCGCCGGCCGCCGACAAGGCGGACCGGCGAGCTGCCGCCCGATCGGCGCAGACCGCGGCGGGCGTCGGCGTCGCCTCCGGCGAGAGTGGGACGGCGGCGGACGTGAGCGCGCGACGGGAGCACGCGGTGCCGGCTCCCGGGTCCACGCCGGACGGACCGCTGCCGGAGGGACTGCTTCGCGACGCGCCGCCACCGGGCCGCCGGGGCTCGGCCGACGAGAGCGGGACGGGAGCGCCCGGGGCGGTCGCGGACGAGCACCGGCCCGGACGGCTCGTGGTGGTCTGGGGACCGCCCGGCGCGCCGGGGCGGACGACCCTGGCGGTGACGTTGGCCGCGGAGCTCGCCGCGCTGGCCGGGACCGTGAACCTGATCGACGCGGACACCGAGGCGCCGTCCGTCACGCAGGTCCTGGGCATCCTCGACGACGCCTCGGCGGTGGCCGCCGTCGCCCGCCAGGCGCTCAACGGCAGGCTCGACCCCACGGTGCTGCGACGGTTGTGCCCGGTCGTCGACGGGAACATCCATGTCATGACCGGTCTCACCCGTGCGGACAGGTGGCGCGAGCTTCCTTCGGCGGCTCTGGAGGTGGTGTGGGACGTCGCCCGTGCCTCGGCCCCGTGGACGGTGGTCGACACCGGGGCGACCCTGGACGGCGATCCCGACGGGAGCTACGGGCCCCGGCGTCACGAGGCCACGGCGTCCGCCCTGGCGGCGGCGGACGTCGTCGTGGTCGTCGGTGCCGGCGAGCCGGTCGGCATGCGCCGGCTCGTCATGGCGCTCGGCGAGCTGGCCGACGCCGAGCTGCTGGGGCCGGGCACGACCCGCACCGTGGTGGTGAACCGGGTCCGTGCCTCGGCGGCGGGTCCGTCACCGTCCCGGTCGGTGCACGAGGCGCTCGCCCGGTTCGCGGGGGTCGGCGACGCCGTTCTCGTCCCGGACGACCGGCCCGCGCTGGACAGGGCCTTCCTGCAGGGCAGGACGCTGACGCAGGTCGCCCCGGCGTCACCCGCACGGCGTGCGGTCCAGGAGCTCGCCCACCGCCTCGCGGGCGAACGTCCGCGCCGTGCCCGACGACGGGGCGTCGGCGCGCTCCTCCGGGCCCGCTGAGGCACCTGACACACTGAGCCCCATGCGCCTGTACCTGCCAGCGACAGCCACGGACCTGCTCAAGAAGGACGGCCTCGCCCCGCGCTGGGCGCATGCGGTCACGGGCGCCCTGCGCGCGGAGCTGCCCGACGAGGACGACGAGGGGCTGGAGATGGCGGCGACGCTCGCCGCCGCCGACGAGTCCGTGGGACTCATCGCCGGGGACGGTTCCGTGCCGCGCAGGGTCGTGGTGGTGGCGGACGTCCCGGACGGCGCCGTCGAGGTGCCGGAGGTTCTTGGCGAGGAGCAGCTGCCCACGGCCGTCGAGGTGGTGTCCCCGGTCGGGTGGGACCTCGTGGTCTCGCTGCACGTGGACGAGCAGGGCGCCGTGGCGGACGTCCGGGACGCCGCCGCGGGTGACGACGACGCGCTCGAACGGGCCGCCGAGCGTGACCTGCTCTGGTACGACGTCGTCGAGCTGGACGACCTCCGCCGCGAGCTCTCGGCGGAAGCTCCGTAGCGCTCGCCGCAGAGTTCAGTGGCGGTCGATGACCGTGGCGGGGCCGATCAGCACCGCACCGTCAGCGTGGACGCGCCGGACGGGAGCCTGCGGACCTCGATCCGTTCGGCGATGCGGTCCTTCAGGTCGGCGACGTGCGAGACGATGCCCACGGACCGTCCGCCCTCGCGCAGACGACCCAGCTCGCCCATCACCGCGTCGAGGGTGGCGGGGTCGAGCGAGCCGAACCCCTCGTCGACGAAAAGGGTGCCGAGCTCGACGCCCCCGGCCTCGGCGCGCACGACGTCCGCGAGCCCGAGCGCCAGGCACAGGGACACGTAGAACGTCTCGCCGCCGGAGAGGGTGTGCGGGTCGCGGGGCGCCTCGGTGACGTGGTCACGCACCCGCAGCCCGAGCCCGGCCTTGCGGGAGCGCTGCCCGCCCTCTCGCTCGTCGATGCGCTCGAGCGTGTACCGGCCGTCCGACATGAGCGCGAGGCGGTCGTTCGCCGCGGCCACCACGTCCTCGAACCGGCGCAGCAGCACGTAGGTGGCGAGGGTGGTGTCGATCGTGTTGCCGTCCCCGGCGGTGGCCAGGGCGGCGGCCCGCAGGACCGGCGCCGCACGCCTGGCCCGCTCCCCGTGCGCGGCGAGGGCGGCGAGCAGGGAGTCGGCCGCCTCACGCGCCTGGCGGCAGCGCAGCCGGGCCTCGCTCGCGGCGCCGGCCGCACGCGTCAGTGCCACCATGGCCGCCGCGTGCGCGGACTCCGCCCCGGAGACGTCGGCGATCTCCGTGCCGGTGAGCGCCGCGACGCCCGCCTCCGCCAGGCCGGCAGCCACACGGGCGACCTCGCTGCTGTGCCGCTGGAGGCGCTCGGCCAGGGCTCGCTGCGAGGACTCCGGCAGCATCGCCGCCCGTACCGCTTCCGCGTCCTCGAAGCCGCCCTGAGCGAGGGCGTCGGCCAGATGCTGCCCGGCCTCCTCCCGGGCGCCCCGGGCCGCCAGCTCCTCGCTCACCGCCTCGAGGAGCGCGCGGGCGGTCCGAGCGCGGCCCCGCAGCTCCGCGGCCCGTCCCGCGACCGACGTCGCGGAACCGCGTCCCTGGAGGCACCGTTCCTCGTCCGCAGCGAGGTGGCGTGCCAGCTGGTCCACACGCTCGTGCAGCGATGCCGCTCGGGAGCTCGCCTCGGCGAGCCGCTCCCTCAACCGGTTGGTCTCCCGGGCGTGGTCCGACAGCTCCTGCTCCAGCTGGGCATGGCGCACGATGGCGGCCTCCGCGGCGGCGAGCTCGGCCTGCGCGGCGGAGTCGCGGGAGAGCGCCTCGTCGACGTCCAGCCCGCCGGCGGCCTCCCGCAGGGCAGCGACCTTCTCGGTCAGGGACACGAGGCGGGTGCGTGCGTGGGCGAGGGCGGCGTCGGCGCGCTCGCGGACCTCGGTCGCCTCCGCGACCTCCTCGTCGCTGGCGTGCTCCGGCGTCGCACGGGCGGGCGCGGGGTGCTCGGCGGAGCCGCACACGGCGCACGGCTCGCCGGCGCGCAGACCGCCGGCGAGCTTGCCAGCCATGCCGGCGACCCAGCGGCGGCGCACCTCGTGCTCCGTGTCGAGCGCGGCCCCGGCCCGGTCGGCGGTGGTGGCGACGGCGTGCTCGGCCTCGACGAGCTCGTCGGCGGCCGCGGCGGCGTGCCGGGCGGCAGCGAGGCGTTCGCCCGCGCGACGCTTCTCCGTCAGGGCGCGTTCGCGTCGCACCCCGGCGTCCCGGTACTGGTCCAGGGCCTCCTCAAGGGCCTCCTGGCCGGCCGGCCTGGCGGCCAGCGTCCCCTCCAGCTCCCCGATGACGCCGGTGGCGGCGGCCGCCTCGGCGCGCGCGGTCTCGAGCTCGGTCCGGCGGCGGGGGAGGGCCGCCTCGACCTCCACGAGCTCGGCGAGCGCGCCGAGCTGGCCGGTGGCGTCGTCGTGCACGGTGCGCAGTGCGTCGGGGTCGCCGAGCTCGGCCAGATCGGTCAGCCCGGCGGTGCGTGCCTGCTCCAGCTGGCTCTCGCGCTCTGCCGTCGCCCGTGCCAGCCGGTCGACGGCACGCTCGTGCTGGTCGAGCACCGGCATCACGGAGGCCGCGCGGCGTGCTCGCTCCAGCTTCTCGGTGGCCGCCTGCACCGCGGGTTGGGCCTTCCGGTGAGCCTGCTCCTCGTCCAGAAGCGTCCGCCGTCGCTCGAGCCGGCTCGCGAGGTCTCGCGCCGCGTCCAGCAGCGACCGGGCCGTCGTCTCGGCAGCGGCCGCCGACTCCCGCGCCTCCTCGGCGCGGGTCGCCCGGGCCTCCGCCCGCGCGCAGACGTCCTCGGTGATCGTGCTGAGCGCCGCGTCGTCGAGGTGAGTCGCTGCGTCGAGCAGCGCCTCCCGGTCCGCGGTGTCGGCGATGGCGTCCGCGGTGACGCCGTCCTCGGTGCCGATGCCGGTGCCGGTGCCCGTGCCGTCCGCAGGAGCCGTCGCGGTGGGGGTGGCGTCGTCGTCGGCGGCCGGGGCAGACGTCTCGGTGGCGGGGTCGAGGCACGTGGCGAAGGCGGACGCCGCGGCGCTGACCTCCGAGGTGGCCCGGTCCAGGTCGGCCCTGGCGCCGCGGGCCATCTCGGCGAGCCGTTTCTGGAGGCGGTCGTAGATCTCGGTGCCGAAGACGTCCTGCAGCACGGCGCGCCGGTCCTCCGGCCTCGCCCGCAGGAACGAGGCGAACTGCCCCTGCGGCAGCACCACCGTCTGGGTGAACTGGGAACGGTCCAGCACCACGATGCGGCCGAGCTCGGTGCCGACCTCCTGGACCTGGGCGGAGACCGGCTCGCCCTCGTCCTCGACCGTGCTGAGGCGCCAGAGCTTCGCCCGCGCGTTCTGGGTGGTCGTGCCGCCCCCGCGCCGCTTGGGCCGCTCGAACCTGGGGGAGCGCCACACGCGGTAGATGCCCGCGCCGGTGGAGAACGTGAGCTCGACGTAGGGCTCGACCTCCGGCGCCGCGTGGTCGGAGTGCAGGCGGTCGTCCGAGGACTCCCCGCCGGCCACCGTGCCGTAGAGCGCGAAGACGACAGCGTCGATGATGGTGGACTTCCCCGCGCCCGTCGGGCCCTCGAGGAGGAAGAGCCCTCCCGCGGACAGGGAGTCGAAGTCGATGGTGTGCCGGTCCGGGAACGGCCCGACGGCCTGGAGGGTCAGCCGGTGGATACGCATCAGGCGCTCCTCTGGTCGGCGAGCACGGACTCGTACGCGTCCCGGAGCACCGCGAGCTCGTCCGGACCGGCCGGGCGTCCGCCGGCGGCCTCCAGGAACTGGGCGGCCACCTCGAGCGGATCCTGCTGCGGACCGACGGCGGAGGCTGCCGCCCGCTCGGCCGATCGCGCCGGGGCGTGCTGGACGACGAGGGCGTGGGGAAAGCGCCTGGAGACCTGCGCCCACATCTGCGCCGGCCGCACGTCGTCGGTGACGGTCACGCGCAGCCAGTGGTCGGTGAGGTGGTCGAAGGCGCAACCGAGGAGCTCCTCGAGCGTGCCGGTCGCGTCGGCGAGCCGGCGTGCCACGGGTGCGTCGACGAGTTCGACGCCGCGCACGCCGTCCGGCCCGAGATCGACCAGAGCCGTCGACTTGCGGTGGCGCGCCTCCGAGAAGGAGAAGGCCAGCGGGGACCCGGCGTACCGCATCACCGGGTCCGCACCCTCCCGACCGACCCGCTGCGGGCCGTGGAGGTGGCCGAGGGCGACGTAGTCGAGGAGGTCCGGCGCGCCGAAGACCCCGGACGGGACCTGGTCGACGCCGCCGACGCGGATGTCCCGCTCGGACTCGCTCGCCGCGCCACCGGTCACGAAGGCGTGGGCGACGAGGACGGCCGGGACGCGGGTGTCGGCGTCGGCGCGCCGCCGGGTCAGGTCGGCCTGCACCCCGCGCAGCGCCGCGGCGGTCACCGCCTCGTGGGAACGGGCCGGGCGGACCGGTGACCCGTCCTCGCCCTTCTCGGTCAGCGCCGCCCTGGTCAGGTCGGGGTCCAGGTAGGGCAGGGCGTAGACGAGGGCGCCTACGCCGCCGTCACGGTCGGGCAGCCGGATGGGGTCGGCGACGGCGGTGACGCGGGAGCGGACAGCAAGACGGTCGCGGAACATCGTGGCGCCGAAGCCGAGCCGGGCGGCGGAGTCGTGGTTGCCCGGCGTGATGACCACGTGCGTGTGCTCGGTGAGCCGCGCGAGCGTCTCGGACAGCAGCTCCACCGAGTCGACCGGGGGGATCGCGCGGTCGTAGACGTCTCCCGCCACCAGCACGGCGTCCACTCGCTCTGCACGCACCAGCTCGACGAGGTGGTCGAGGAACGTGGCGTGGTGTTCCGTGAGGTCCACCCCGTGCAGCGTCCGGCCCAGGTGCCAGTCCGAGGTGTGCAGGATCCGCATGCGAGCGAACGTATCCCCGCGCACCGACATCGCCCGGGACCCTGTGGACGCGTGCCGCTCACAGCTGGGTCCCGTCAGTCTGTGGACGCCGTCCGCGGACGACGGCGCAGCAGCCGCTGCCACCAGGACGGACGTGGCGGCCCAAGGTCGCCGTGGGCCGTCACCGGCCCGGACCCGCGGTCACCGTGCGGTTCCGTCCGGGGCTCCGCCGTCGCCCGGTCCTGCGCCGGAGAGGCCAGCTCCTCGCCGCCTGCCGGGCCGCGGGCGGCCCGCCAGGCGGCGACGACCGCCTCCGGGTCTGCGGGCGCCACGGGGATCACCGGTCCGGTCGGGGTGCGGATCCAGGCTGCGACCCGGAGGTTCACGTCGCGAACGGCCTCCCGCACGGCGTCCTCCGTCGGCAGGTCGCGGACCACCTCCGGCAGCTCCGCGACCTCCTTGCGGAGGAGCAGCGCGGGCGGCAGGAGCGCGTCGGCGGGAAGCCCCTCGTCGCGGATCTTCTGCCGCACCCACCAGTCCTCGTCCAGAGGCGCGTCGACGCCGCGCAACGGTTTCCCGGCACCGGGGAGGTCGTCGAACTCGCCGCGCTCCTGGGCGGCCCGGATGAGCTGGTCGACCCAGTTGCCGACCGGCAGGTCCGCGGGTTTCCGCTCCGTCATCGCCACCATTGTCGGTGAGGTGCCGCGCCGGTGCGAGGGCGGGCGCGCGGGCGTCCGGCGTCAGTCCTGCTGGGAGGCGAGCTGGGCGAGCACCGCGTCGTGCAGCAGGGAGTTGGTCACCACCGCGTTGCCGCCCCAGGGGCCGTCTGCGCCGTCGAGGCTGGTGAACCGGCCACCCGCCTCCGTCACGATCGGGACGAGGGCGGCCATGTCGTAGAGCTCGAGCTCCGGCTCGCAGGCGATGTCGACCGCACCCTCGGCCACGAGCATGTAGGACCAGAAGTCCCCGTAGGCGCGGGTGCGCCAGACCTGCTGCGCCAGCCCGAGGAACGAGCGGAGCGAGCCGCGCTCGGCCCAGCCGTCCAGGCTGGAGTAGCTCAGTGAGGCGTCGGCGAGGTCCGAGACGCCGGAGACGTGGAGCTGGCGGGCCGCGGAGAGCGACCTGCCCGTCCACGCGCCGGACCCCTTGGCGGCCCACCACCGCCTGCCCAGGGCCGGGGCGGAGACGACGCCGAGCACCACCTCGCCGTCCTCGACCAGCCCGATGAGCGTGGCCCACACGGGCACGCCGCGGACGAAGTTCTTGGTGCCGTCGATGGGGTCGATCACCCACTGCCGCTGCGAGTGCCCCGTGGTGCCGAACTCCTCGCCGAGCACGGAGTCGCGCGGGCGGGTCCGGGCGAGCTGCGCGCGGACGATCTCCTCGGCGCTGCGGTCGGCGTCGGAGACCGGTGTGAGGTCGGGCTTGGTCTCAATGCGGAGGTCCTGCGCGCCGAAGCGGGACATGGTCTGGCCGTCGACCTGGTCGGCGACCACGTGCGCGAGGCGCAGGTCGTCGGTGTAGCGGCTTGCGCCCTGGACAGTCATGCTCGGCAACCTATCGCGGGCCGGGTGGGAGCCCGGGCACCGACGCGACCTGCTGCCCCACCCGTCGTTCTGCGGAGAACATGAGGACTCGGGGAGAACTTGACGCCTCGCGGAGAAGTTGACCACTCGGGGGGAAGTTGACCACTCGGGGAGGAACTGACGACTCGGGGAGAAGGTGACGACTCGCGCCCGAGATCAGTCGGGGGCGCCGGTCTTCGCCGCCAGCAGACGGCGGAAGGAGGCCAGGCGCGCCTCGCCCGCCGTGCCCGCGTGCCCCGCTGCCACCCACTCGTCGAGCGCGCAGTCCGGCGCGTCCGCGGCGTGCGTGCAGCCGCGCGGGCAGTTCTGCGCCACGGCGTGCAGGTCGTCGAACGCCGCCAGGAGGTCGTCGGCGCTGACGTGGCTCAGGCCGAACGACCGCACCCCGGGGGTGTCGATCGCCCAGCCGCCGCCGGGCAGCGGCAGGGCGACCGCGGAGGAGGAGGTGTGCCGGCCGCGGCCGGTCACCACGTTCACGCCGCCGGTGGCCCGGCCGGCGCCCGGCACGAGGGCGTTGACGAGGGTCGACTTGCCCACGCCCGAGTGGCCGATGAGCACGGACACCCGGCCCGCGAGCCGTTCCCGGACCGCCTCCACGCCGCGGATCTCGCCGTCGGCCACGGACGTGACGAGGGCGGGGACCTCGAGCGCCTCGTAGAGGGACAGGAACGGGCCCGGGTCGGCCAGGTCGGACTTCGTCAGGCACAGCACCGGCTCCATGCCGGCGTCGTACGCCGCGACGAGGCACCGGTCCACCATGCGCGGCCGCGGCTCCGGGTCCGCCAGGGCCGTGACGATGACGAGCTGGTCGGCGTTGGCCACGATGACCCGCTCCACCCCGGCGGCGTCCCCGTCCTCGGCGGAGCGCCGCAACGCCGAGGTGCGCTCCTCGACGCTGACGATGCGGGCGAGGGTGTCCTTGCGTCCCGTGACGTCCCCGACCACCCGGACCCGGTCGCCGACGACGACGGCGGAGCGGGAACCGCGCCCCAGCTCGCGCGACTTCATGCCGACCAGGCGGGTGCCGTCGTCGGCAAGGAGCTGGTAGCGCCCGCGGTCGACGCCGAGGACGAGCGCCGGCACGGCGTCGTCGTACGCCGGCCGCTTCTTGGTGCGAGGCCGGTTGCCCTTCGGGTTCGGCCGCACCCGGACGCGGGCGTCGTCGGTGCCGGTGTCACGGACCATCGCTCAGCGGCTCCCGGCGAGCATCGCCTGCCACATCCCCGTGAAGTCGGGCAGCGTCTTCGCGGTGGTGCCGACGTCGACGATCTCGACGCCGGGCACCCGCAGCCCGAGGACGGCGGCGAACGTCGCCATCCGGTGGTCGGCGTACGTCTCGACCTTCCCGCCGTGCAGCGGCGCCGGCTCGATCTCGACGCCGTCGTCCGTCTCCCGCGCGCGGCCCCCGAGACGGTTGATCTCGGTGACGATGGCGGCGAGCCGGTCCGTCTCGTGACCGCGGAGGTGGGCGACGCCGCGCAGGCGCGACGGCGTGGACGCGAGGGCGCACAGGGCCGCGACGGTCGGTGTCAGCTCGCCGGCGTCGTGCAGGTCGGCGTCCAGGCCACGGACGACGCCGTCCTCCGGTCCCGTGACGGCGAGCACGCCGTCCGAGAGGTCGACCGTGGCGCCCATCCGCGCGAGCAGGTCGCGCAGCCGGTCGCCCGCCTGGGTGGTGGCGGACGGCCAGCGCGGCACCCGGACCGTGCCGCCGGCGGCCACCGCGGCGGCCAGGAAGGGCCCGGCGTTGGACAGGTCCGGCTCGACGACGACGCGCCCGCCCGCCACGGGGCCGGGGTGGACCCGCCAGCGGCTCGGGGCGATGCCGGTCCGGCCGCCGGCCGGTCCGCCGTCGGCCGTGAGCTCCTCCACGGCGACGCCGCGCCCGCGGAGGAGGGCGACCGTCATGTCGATGTGCGGCAGGGAGGGCAGGGTCGCGCCGGTGTGGCGCAGGTCGATGCCGGCGTCGAAGGCCGGCGCCGCCAGCAGCAGGGCCGAGACGAACTGGCTGGACCCGGAGGCGTCGACGTCGACCGCGCCGCCGGCCAGGGACCCCGTCCCGTGGACGGTGAGCGGGAGGACCGCCGCGCCGTCGGGTGCGGTGGCGGCGTCGATCCGGGCGCCGAGGTCGCGCAGCGCCTCGACGACCGGGGCCATGGGCCGCTCACGGGCGCGCTCGTCGCCGTCCAGGTGGACCTCGCCGTCGGCCAGCACGGCCAGGGCCGGGACGAACCGCATGACGGTGCCCGCGAGCCCGCAGTCCACGCGCGCGGGGCCGTGCAGGGGTGCCGGCGTGATGAGCAGGTCGGCACCGTCGGCGCCCGACGGCTCGACGGACACCCCGAGGGCGCGCAGCGCCCCGACCATGAGCTCGGAGTCCCGCGAGTGCAGCGGGCGGACGAGCTCGGTGGGGCCCGCCGCGAGAGCGGCGAGCACCAGGTAGCGGTTGGTCAGGGACTTCGAGCCGGGCACGTCGACGACGGCGTCCAGGGGCTCGGCGGCGGTCGGTGCGGGCCAGGCGGCCGGGGACAGGGTCATACCGCGCCAGCGTAGTCAGTCGCTCTGGTGGTCCTTCGCCCGTGCCTTCACCTGGCGCAGGTCGGCGCGGTGGTCGCGAGCGTTGGCGAGGCGCCAGCCCCAGGAGGGCTTGCCGCCGAGGTCGGCGGCCGCGACGAGCAGCCCGCCGCCCAGGCTCAGGCCACGGACCAGGCCGCCGAGGTACTCCTTGCGCTGCCGGCCGCCCTGCGCCGCCCACACCGGGTTGTTGACGACGGTCATGGGGATGTTCAGCAGGGCGAGGGTCAGCGCGGCGCTGCGCGGGCGGCGGCCGGTGGCAAGCATGAGCCCGGACACGGCCGAGACCGCGCCGCTGACGCGGGCGAGGTTCTTCGGGTTGGAGTACAGCGCCTGCGGGACGCCTGCCTGCTCGAGCGCGGGGGTGATCTTCCGGAACTTCTCGGCGTGGGCCTCGGGATGGATCACGGCGTCGACCCCGTCGACGACGAACGTGGCGGCGAGCATCGGGCGCGCGAGCAGGCGTAGGAGGTTCATGTCACATTGCTACCGCACAACGGCTCCGACGGCGAGCACAACGGCGCTGACGGGGGCGAGCGAGGCCGTCGGCCGGGTCGCCGCGGGAAATGCCCTCGGGGGTGCCCGGAATGTACGGCAGCGCCCGCGGGTTGTACCCGGCATGACCGTCCCCACCCTCGTCCGCCGTCCCGCGCCCCTGCCGGGGGCCGGAGTGTGGGCGCCCGGGGGCCCGGGACCCTTACCGGGGCTAGGCTCGTCGGTGATGACCGAGACGCACGAGGGCAACCTCGACCGTACGCCCGACGGCGAGTCCGACGCCGAGCGTGCCGCACGCTTCGAGCGCGACGCGCTGCCGTACCTGGAC
The DNA here is from genome assembly GCF_002563695.1 of Georgenia soli. Taxonomy (NCBI): domain Bacteria; kingdom Bacillati; phylum Actinomycetota; class Actinomycetes; order Allobogoriellales; family Allobogoriellaceae; genus Georgenia; species Georgenia soli. The sequence goes on from NZ_PDJI01000004.1 coordinate 3,173,952, forward strand.
CAGCTCTACGGCGCCGCGGTGCGGATGACCCGCAACCCGGCGGACGCCGAGGACCTCGTCCAGGAGACGTTCGCCAAGGCGTTCGCGTCCTTCCACCAGTACCGGCCGGGCACCAACCTCAAGGCCTGGCTGTACCGGATCCTGACGAACACGTTCATCAACTCCTACCGCAAGAAGCAGCGGGAGCCCCAGCAGTCCGACGCCGAGCAGGTGGAGGACTGGCAGATCCACCGGGCGGCGTCCCACACCTCCAGCGGGCTGCGCTCCGCCGAGGCGGAGGCCATGGACCTCCTGCCGGACTCGGAGATCAAGGACGCGATGAGCGAGCTCCCCGAGGACTTCCGTATCGCGGTGTACCTCGCCGACGTCGAGGGCTTCGCGTACAAGGAGATCGCTGAGATCATGGGCACACCGATCGGGACGGTGATGTCCCGGCTGCACCGCGGACGGCGGCAGCTGCGGGAGCTCCTGGTCGACCATGCACGTGCGATGGGAATCCGGACGGAGGCCAAGGCATGACCGAGGACGCCGCGAACCTCACCGAACGGGCGGAGCAGGCCGTGCGCCGGCGGGCCGGGGGCCGTACCACCCCCTGCAGCTGCGACGAGCTCCTCGAGCACCTCTTCGAGTTCCTCGACTCCGAGCTCGACGACGACCAGCAGGCCCGGTTCCGCAGGCACGCCGAGGAGTGCAGGACCTGCACCGAGGCGACGGACGCGGAGCAGCACATCCGTGCGCTGGTGCGCCGCTCGTGCGCCGAGGTCGCCCCGAGCTCCCTCCGGCTGAGGGTGCAGTCGCAGCTGACGGTCCTGCGGGTGAACGGGATCCGGGCGGCCGACTGAGCGGTCGCGGGCGGCCCGGACCGCCCCCGCGGTCCGGGAGCGGTCCCGCGAGCCGGCGCCGGGCGCTGGTGGGCCCCGCGCGCGGGCCGGCGCCGATGTGTGGGACGATGTGGTGTTGAAAACCGCCCACGGGCAGCACAGATCGGGAGAGAACCATGAGCAAGCGCGGTCGCAAGCGCCGGGCCCGCAAGGGCAGCGCCGCCAACCACGGCAAGCGCCCCAACGCCTGAGCCCCGGCGGGCGCACGCCCGCCCAGGGCCGACGGGCCGGTCACCGTACGCGGTGACCGGCCCGTCGCCGTCCGCCCGCAGAGTGCCCCGGAGATGCCTGGGGTGCCGACGCCGCTAGGGTGTGCGCCATGCGCTGCGCCTTCGCCCGGAGCCAGGACCCCGCGGACCCGCTCGCGGGCCTGACGGTCGGCGAGCTCGACCCCGAGGCGCCCGCCGGCTGGGTGGCGGTCACGGTGCGGGCGGCGTCGCTGAACCACCACGACCTGTGGTCGCTGCGTGGCGTCGGCCTGCCGGCGGACCGGCTGCCCATGATCCTGGGCACCGACGCGGCCGGTGTGCTCGACGACGGCACCGAGGTCGTCGTGCACGCGGTGATCCCCAGCGAGGGCTGGTACGGGGAGGAGACCCTCGACCCGCGCCGCACCCTGCTCTCCGAGCGGTATCCCGGCACCCTCGCCGAGCGCGTGTGGGTCCCCGCCCGCAACGTCGTCGCCAAGGACCCGGCCCTGAGCTGGGCCGAGGCGGCGTGCCTGCCGACGGCGTACCTCACGGCCTACCGGATGCTCTTCGACGCCGCGGGCCTGCGCCCGGGCCAGACCGTCCTCGTCCAGGGCGCCGGCGGCGGGGTCGCGACGGCGGCGATCCTGCTGGGCCGCGCCGCCGGGCTGCGGGTCTGGTGCACCTCGCGCACCGAGGCCAGGCGGGCCCGGGCGCTCGAGCTCGGCGCCCACGACGCCTTCGAGACGGGCGCGCGCCTGCCCGAGCAGGTCGACGCGGTGATGGAGACGGTCGGCGAGGCCACGTGGTCGCACTCCCTGAGGTCCCTCCGGCCGGGCGGGACGGTCGCGGTGGCGGGCGCGACGTCGGGCGCCATGCCGCCCGCCGACCTGAGCCGGGTGTTCTTCCGCTCCCTGCGCGTGGCCGGGACCACCATGGGCACCCGCGAGCAGCTCGTCGCCGTGCAGCAGATGCTCGTCGCCACGGGCGTGCGGCCCGTCGTCGACTCCGTCGTCCCGCTCGACGGCGTGCGCGGGGCCCTGGCCCGGATGGCCGACGGCGACGTCACCGGGAAGATCGTCGTCGAGCCCGGGATCTAGCTGGACGGGACGCGTAGGGTCGGGGCATGGCAACCCGGTCCTGGATCGTCCCGAACCCCTCCCGGCACGACGTCGAGGGCGTGGCCCGCCTGCGGGTGCAGCTCGTGGCCGGCTCCGTCCGGGTGGTCGGCCACGACGCGCCGAACGTGCAGGTCGACGTCGCCGAGGTCGACGGCAACCCCCTCGAGCTCACGGTCGAGGGGGACCTGCTCACGATCGGCTACCCCTTCCTCGGCTGGGACGGCTGGGTCAAGCGCCTGCGCTCCTACCGCTCCACGGACACCGCCCGCCTGACCGTGCACGTGCCCCGCGCCACCGCCGTCACGGTCGCGACCGCGCTCGCAGAGGCCTGGGTCGCCGACGTGGCCGAGGACCTCTCCCTCACCACCGCGAGCGGGCGGCTGCAGGTGACGGGGTGCCGCGGCGCCGCGTCGCTGAGGAGCGCCTCCGGTGCGGTGGACGTCTCCGGGCACGACGGCCCCGTGCGGGTCAGCACGGCGGCGGGGCGGACGACGCTGACGGGTGACCTGCCACGGGTGGAGGTCACGACCGTGGCCGGGGCGGTCGACGTCGCGACCTCGGCCCGCACGTCGATGGTCGACCTCTCCACCGTGTCGGGCGCCCTGAAGGTGTCCCTCCCGACCGGCACCGGGGTGTCCATGACGGCCCGCACGGTGGCCGGCGCGGTGCGGGTGGACGGCGTCGACCGCCGTTCTCCCGGGCTCGGCGCGACGACGGTGGAGGAGCGCACCGAGAACGGCATCTGCTTCCTCAGCACCCGCTCGGTCTCCGGCAACCTCGACGTCGGGCGCGCCGCCGTCCTCCCCGGGGCACAGCCGTGACCGACGACGGTCGGCTGGCCCCGGTGGAGGGGATGGCCGAGGACAGCGTCGCCGGCTTCCGGGCGCAGGTTGCGCAGGCCGCCCGCGACCGGGCGGGCAGCTGGGACGCTGTCGCCGAGGTCCTCGCCCGGCCCGACGAGGGGTTCGTCGAACGCCTCCGCGCGGGCGAGCCGGCGACCGTCTGGCGGCTCGGCGCGCGCTGGCTCGGGGCGGACGCGGAGCTGCTCACCCGCGACCTCATGAGTCTGGACGTCTACGCGCGGGGCTCCCGCCGGCGCGCCCCCGCCGACGACCTCGCCGCGCTGCGCGCCGACCACGACCGCCTGGTCGCCCCCGAGGGCGACCTGACCGCACCCGTGCGGGAGGTCGCCGAGATGTGTCGCCAGGAGGCCGCGGCGTGGGCGTCGGGGGACATGGCGGGCGGGCGTGCGCTGCGCGCCGAGGAGCGCCGACGTATCGAGGAGCGCCTCGTACCCGGGCTGCCCAACGTCGGCGCCCGGCTGGCCCTCGAGGCCGAGGCCCGTGTCTCCCGCACTCTCGGCCGGCTGGTCCTCGCGGTCCTGTCGGTCGAGAGCGGGAAGGACTACCAGCGCGCCGTGCTGCGCGACGACGAGTAGGCCCGCGCCGGCACCCGCGACCCGAAGGGGTTGGCGCGGCGGAACGCGCAGACCGGGCAGAGCCGCTGGCCCGACGGCGTGGGGAAGCGGCTGCCGCAGCGCCCGCACCGAGCCGTGGTCAGCGTGACCACCGGGGCGGTGGCGTCCTCCCGGAGCGCCTGCTCCCAGGACCAGGCGCCCGCGGCGGACAGCACGTCGTCGGGGCACAGCTCGACGCACCGCAGGCAGCCGTCGCACGCGGCACGGTCCTGCAGCAGGGTCGTGACCGCCGCGCCGCCGGCGGCGCTGTGCCGGAGGTGCAGCGCGTCGGCCGGGCACCCGCGCACGCACACGCCGCACGCCGTGCAGCCGCGGGCGGTCAGGCGGACCGACGGCGCGGGGAGCCCGGCCCGTCCCTCGGTGGGTCCGGCCCGTCCCTCGGTGGGTCCGGCCAGTCCCTCGGTGGGTCCGGCCACGCCGGAGGACCCCTCGCCGGTCAGTGCGGCGAGGGCCGCCACGAGCCGCCGGTGCGGGCGAACCTCCTCGTCCGGGAGCTCGCGTGTCACGCCGTCGCCCAGGCCGAGGACCTGACGGCGGCTCACCGGCATGTGAGCGGCGTCCAGGACCGCCCGCCGACGCCGCAGCCCTCGCGCACGGGGGCCGGGGGCCTCTGGCGCGTCCCCGTCGACGAGCCGCACGCGGCGGACGCCCGAGGCCTCGAGGAGGTCGACCAGCGGGGCGAGGTGCGCACGGGCGGTGCCGGTGTCGGCGCAGCCGTCGAGCCGGAGGACCACGTCGGCGGCACCGAGCACCAGCAGCTCCACGACCTCGTGCGGGGCGACCTGCGCGGCGCACCCCTCCAGCCGCACCACGGTGCGGCGTCGGTCGCCGAGGGAGGGTCCGGGGTGCTCGGCGCACACGATCTCGAGGGCCGCCTCCTCCGGCTGCCGCGCGAGCCAGGCCTGGACGCCGCGCAGCCCGCGGGCCGCGGTCATGGCAGGAACGTCGTCCGGGCCAGCGCGAGCGTGCCGAGACCGAGCGCGGCGACGCCCTGGTAGAAGAACGTCGTGGAGCCGCCCGCCGCCTGGGTGAGGCAGCGGGGAGCCCACGCGAGCAGGTGCTCGTCCAGGAACGCCACCAGGCCGCGCAGGACGCGCGCGAGCTCGAGGTCGTCCCCGGCCTCCATCGCGTCCATCCCGCGCACGGCGAGCGTCGCGACGAAGCTCAGCTCGAGCCCGAGGTGGTCGTCCGGCTCCGCGCCCAGGCGGGGAGCCGCGAGGCCGAACTCGGCGTAGGCGGCGCGCACCTGCATGGTCTCCTGCTCGAAGACCAGGTGCTCCCGGGAGCGGTGCACCGACTCGTAGGGCGGCGCCTTCATCCGCTCCGGGCCGCGGAACAGCCGGTTGTAGTCCCGGCGGACCTGGGACTCGTCCTCCCCGGCCGTGGCCGACTCGGCGAGCAGGGCCGTGCCCCGGCGGCAGTCGGGATGTCCGGGGAGCGGCCACTCGCGCAGCAGCTGGGCGTCGCGCACGCGGTCCAGCACCTCCGCCGACGGGGCGGCGACGAGCAACGAGGACAGCGTGGTGAAGGCGGCCGCGAAGTCGTCGAGGGTGCGGGCGAGAGCGCCGCGGTCGGTCAGCAGCGTGGCCACCGGCGTGGTGTCCACGGGCGGGCGCGGGGTCACGGGTGTCGTGGTCATGTCGAGCCCCTCACATGCCGATGCGGATCATCGAGTCGTAGAACAGGGAACGCCCGATCAGCTCCCCGCCGAGGACGAGGACCAGGGCGGTGGCCGAGAGCACCGCGAGCGGCACGACCCGGGAGCCGGGGGTGGCGCGCCGGACCAGGAAGACCGAGAGCAGCCCGGCCCCGAGGAAGACCAGCACCAGGCGTGCGACGAACCACCCGCCGGAGAAGACGGCCGCCGACTCCGCGGCGACGCCCCCGGCCGCCGACAGGCCGGTCAGGTGCAGCGGGATGATGAGGAACTCGACGCCGAGCAGGGCGACGGCGGCGACCCCGACACCCCGGAGCGTGGTGGACAGCAGCTCACGGGTGGGTGCGTCCGCCTCGTACGAGCTGCCGGAACGGGCGGCGGCCCGGCGGCGCCAGAGCACGGTGCCCATGAACGCGGCTCCGACGGCGAGGGAGCCGAGGAGGAACGTGGTGACGTAGAACTGCGCCGGCGTCGCCCACGTGTGCCAGGCCGGGACGGTGGGGAGTGAGTAGTAGATCATGCTCATCGAGAGCACCAGCACCAGGCCCGTCACGGCCGTCACCGCGGCGAGGATCTGGCGCAGCCGGGTGGAGCCCCACCGGAACCACTGGGCGAGGGCGAAGAGGAACCCCAGCCCGGCGAAGGCGACGCCGGAGACGATCTCGCGCGAGAGCCACGACGTCTGGACGTGGCGGACGACGTTGAGGGTGTTCATCACGTCGTTCATGTGGAACATCGACGCGATCAGGCCCAGCACGAGGGTGGGGCCGATGGCGTAGAGCGCGGGGTCGGTGACCCGGTCCACCGCCTCCCGGCCGTACCGGCGGGAGGCGAAGACCTGCACCACGCCGAGGACCACGAAGGCGCCGACGCTCATCTGTGCGAGGACGGTGAAGACGATCATGGGCAGCTCGTGGATGTTCACGGCTCACAGCTCCTCGGGGTTGACGACGGCGCCGGCGCCGGCGCCGGTCGGCTGGGCGTCACGGTGGGGCGTGATGACCAGGCGCGGCCGGGTGATGGACGGGTCGGGCAGCGGCTCGACGGCGGCGAGGTCACCGTGCCTGGCGCGCAGCTCGTCGATCGGGCCCCAGTCGAGGGCGCGGGACGGGCAGGCGGCGACGCAGGCGGGGTCCTCGCCCTCGGCCCGGTAGTCGGCGCACATGTCGCACTTGGACATGTGACCGGTCTCGGGGTTGAACTGCGGCGCCGAGTAGGGGCACGCCCACTCGCAGTACCGGCAGCCCACACACCTGTCCTCGTCGACGGTGACGATCCCGTCCTCGCCGACGTGCATCGCCGTGGTCGGGCAGACCTCGACGCAGATGGGGTTCTCGCAGTGGTTGCACGCCATGGAGGTGTAGTACGAGAAGACGTTCGGGACGAAGGTGTCGCCGTCCCGCTGCCACGTGCCGCCGGTGTACTCCGCCACGCGGCGCCAGGTCACCCCCACCGGCAGGTCGTTCTTGTCCTTGCACGCCACCGAGCACGCCTTGCAGCCGTTGCAGAGGGTCTGGTCGAAGTGGAAACCGAGTTGCTGAGCCATGTCTTCTCCTAGCCTCAGGCCTTCTCGACCTGCGCGAGCGTGGTGTGCTGGGCGTTGCCCTTGGCGATGGGGGAGGGGTGCCAGGAGGTCAGCGAGTTGACCGACCCTCCGACGTCGACGCCCTTGCCGTCCGGGGTGTACCAGGCACCCTGCGGCACCGAGAGCACCCCGGGGGCGATGCGGGCGGTGACCCGGGCGGGCAGCTGGATGCGGCCGCGGTCGTTGAAGACCTGGACGACGTCGTCGTTCTCGATGCCGCGGGCGGCAGCGTCCCCGGGGTTGATCCACACCACCTGCGGGTGGGCCTCCTTCATCCAGTCGACGTTCCCGTAGGAGGAGTGGGTGCGCTGCTTGAAGTGGTGGCCGATGACCTGGAGCGGGTACTTCCGGTTGCTGCGCGCCTCGACGGCACCCTCCCAGGTGTCGAGGTGCTCGGGCAGGGCGGTGATCCGGTCTCCCTCGGGCAGCTCCCACGTCCGGGACAGCTCCCACAGCTGCTTGGAGAAGATCTCGATCTTCCCCGACGGCGTGGCGAGCGGGTTGGCCTTCGGGTCGGCACGGAAGTCGGCCAGGGCGACGTTGCCGCTGTCGGTCGGCGCCCTGACCTTCCACACGCCCATCTCGCGCAGCTCCTCGAAGCTGGGCAGGTCCGGGATGGTCTCGCGGGAGGCGTCGACGACGGCGCGGACCCAGTCCTCCTGGGTGCGGCCCTCGGTGAACTCCTTCTCGACGCCGAGCCGGCGGGCGATCTCCGTCATCATCTCGTAGACGGTCCGGCAGTCGTAGAGCGGCTCGATGACCTTGTCGGCCACGATCGTGTAGCCGAGGTTGCCGGCGCTGCCCTGCTGGATGATGTCGAGCTGCTCGGCGTTGGAGACGTCGGGCAGGAGGATGTCGGCGTAGCGCGCCGAGACGGTCATCTGGTTGTCGATGACGACGATCAGCTCGCACTTGGTGTCGTCCTCGAGCAGCTTGACCGTGCGGTTGATGTCGCCGTGCTGGTTCGTCAGCGCGTTGCCGGCGTACTGCCAGACCATCTTGATCGGCACGTCCAGCCGGTCCTTGCCGCGCACGCCGTCGGCCAGGGCCGTCAGCTCCGGGCCGCGTTCGATGGCGTCGGTCCAGCCGAACACCGAGATGGCGGTGGTGACGGGGTTCTCGGTGGCGAACGGGTTCGCCATCGGCAGGCTGAACGCGCCCTCACGCTCGCCGGTGCCGCCGCCGGGGACGCCGACCGAGCCGGTGAGCGCGGCGAGCGTGAAGATCGCCCGGGCCTGGTTCTCGCCGTTGGCGTGCCGCTGGGGGCCCCAGCCCTGGGTGATGTGGACGGGGCGGGCCCGGCCGATCTCCCGGCCCAGGCGCACGATCGTCGACGCCGGCACCCCGGTGATGCGGGCGGCCCACTCGGGGGTCTTCGCGGTCCCGTCGGGCCCCTCGCCCAGGATGTACGAGCGGTAGGAGCTGCCCGCGGGCACGCCGTCGGGCATGTGGTCCTCGTCGAACCCGACGCAGTAGGTGTCGAGGAACTTCTGGTCCTGCAGGTCCTCGGAGACCATCACGTGGGCGAGGCCGGCGACGAGGGCGGCGTCGGTGCCGGGCCGCAGGGCGACCCACTCGTCCGCCAGGCCGAGCGCCGTGTCGGAGTAGCGCGGGTCGACGACGATGGTGCGGACGTTGTGCAGCTTCTTCGTCTGCTGGGTCACGAAGGTCTCACCGCCGCCGGACATGCGGGTCTCGAGGGTGTTGTTGCCGAAGAGGACCTGGAGCTGCGCGTTCTTGGCGTCGTCGAGGCTGTTCGACCCGATCCAGCCGCCGTAGTGGTAGCCGACCGCGCCGGCGATCTGCGCGGAGGAGTAGTCGCCGTAGTGGTTGAGGTAGCCGCCGACGCAGTTCATGAGCCGGGCGACCGGGGTCTCGATCGGAGGCCAGCTGCGGGTGATCGTGCCGCCGAGCGTGCCGGTGCCGTAGTTGAGGTAGATGGACTCGTTGCCGTAGTCCTTGATGAGCCGCCGGATGGTCGAGGCGATCTCGTCGTAGGCCTCCTCCCAGGTGATCTCCTCCCACTCCCCGGCCCCGCGCCTCGTGCCGGGCGCGCGCCGCAGCGGGGTCTTGAGGCGGTCGGGGTTGTAGATCCGGTGCCGGATCGAGCGGCCGCGCACGCAGGCGCGGATCTGCTGGGTGCCGAGCTCGTCGTCGCCGGTGTTGTCGGGCAGCACCCGGACGATCCGCCCGTCGCTGACCTCCATGCGCAGGGGGCAGCGGGAGCCGCAGTTGACGTTGCAGGAGGACCAGACGACCTTGTCGGCCCCGGAGGTGGACGCCGTGGCCGCGTTGGCGGGACCCACGCCCGGCAGGACGCCGAACCGGGTGGCCGCGCCGGCCAGGGCCGCCGTGCCGCCTGCCGCCGCGGACCACTTGAGGAACGAGCGGCGCTCCAGCCCCCTCGGTCGTTCGGTGGCTTGCGTGGTCATGGTTCCTCCAGGGGCTCGGCGTCGGACTGCCTCCAACGATCCCCATGCCGGGAGGGAGAACTGTGGGGCCATGGTCCCGACGACCCCCCAGGACGGGGGACCTCCGGAGCGACGCCCGGAGGTGCGGGACCGCGATGTGCCACGATGAGGGGCGTCACCATGAGGACCCGCGGAAGGAGCACCATGGCCGACCACCTGCCCGAGGTCTACACCGACTTCCGGAAGCGCTTCACCGACGTCGCCCGCCGCCAGGACGCGCTCGCGGCCGCCGTGGACGCGGCCGGCCCGCTCGACGAGCGGACCGCCCGCCTGGTCAAGCTCGGCATCGCGATCGGGTCGCAGGCCGAGGGTGCCGTGCGCTCGAACGTGCGCAAGGCGCTGGCGGCCGGCGCGAGCGTCGAAGAGGTCGAGCAGGTGGTGCTGCTCGGGATGACCACGCGCGGTTTCCCGGCCACCGTGGCGGCCTGGCAGTGGATGCACGAGGTCGTGGGGGAGCGGGAGTGAGCGCGCAGGGGGCCGACGGCGCAGGCACCGCGGACCGGTCCGCCCGCCCCGACGAGGCGCGCAAGATGGTGGCCATGAACGCCTGGCTCGACGACGTCTGCGCGCAGCTCGGCGTCGAGCGGGACCTGGTGGGCGAGGTCACCCCGCCCATGCTGCGCCTGATCGGTGAGGTTGCTCACGGGCCGAGCCGCCCGGGCGCACCGCTGACCGCGTTCGTCGTCGGTCTCGCCGCCGCCCGCGCCGGGGGCACGGACCCGTCGGCCGCCGTCACGGACCGGGTCGACGCCGTGCGCGCTCTCGTGGCGCGGTGGGCGGAGCGTCAGGACGACGCATCGCCCGGGGGCACGGCGGCCGGCACGTCACCGGCCGCGGCCCCGGGGGACCGGCGATGACGGAACGGGACACCTCCCGCGTCAGCCCGCCCGGGCGCCGGGTGGTGCTCGCCGAGGTGCGCGACCGTGCGATCGAGGTGGCCGAGTGCGCCGCCGCCGTCGACGACCCCGCGGCCGGCGCCGTCGTCACGTTCGGCGGGGTGGTCCGCAACCACGACGGCGGCCGGAGCGTGACGGAGATCGAGTACGTCGGCCACCCGACGGCCGGTCAGCTCGTCGCGGAGGTCGCCGCGGACGTCGCCGCCCGCTTCCCGGTCGACGCCGTAGCGGTGGTGCACCGCGTCGGCACCCTCGGCGTCGGTGACGTGGCGCTCGCCGCGGCCGTCTCGGCCGCGCACCGGGCCGAGGCCTTCGAGGCGACGGCGGAGCTGGTCGAGGAGATCAAGCGGCGCCTGCCCGTGTGGAAGCGCCAGGTGTTCCCCGACGGCAGCCACGAGTGGACGGGCAGCGCCTGAGGCTCAGCCGCCCGCGAAGGGCGGCAGCACGTCGACGCGCACCGCGGCGGCACCCGGCGCGGTGAGGGGCGCGTCCCGGTCCTCGCGCACGACGTCGTCCACCAGCAGGCTGGAGATCGCGAGGACCCGGCCCAGGGCGGGTCCGCGGGCCTCGGCGAGGGCCGCCACGAGGTCCTCGGCGGTGGCACCGTCGGTCAGCGCGACGTCCTCGGCCGGCACGGCCGCGGCCTCGGCGGCCGCCGCGAAGTAGCGGACGTGGGCGGTGAGGGTGCCGACCGCGGCGGCGTCGAGACGGGTCGTCATGTCATCCTCCGATGGCACTCATGGGTCGCTGCGGCTGCAGGAAGCCGGGGTCGTCGATGCCGTGCCCGGCCTTCTTCCCCCACATGGCCACCCGCCACAGCTCGGCGATCTCGGCGTCCGACGCGCCGGAGCGCACGAGCCCGCGCAGGTCGGTCTCCGTCCGGGAGAACAGGCAGGTGCGCACCTGACCGTCGGCCGTCAGCCGGGTCCGGTCGCAGGCACCGCAGAACGGCTGGGTCACCGAGGCGATGACGCCGACGGTGCCGCCGGGGGTGTCCTCGGTCGGCTCCACCGTCCACCGCTCGGCCGGGGCGGCGCCGCGTTCGCCGGGGTCGTGGGCCGTGAGGGTGAACCGGGTGCGCAGGCGCTCGAGGATCTCGCCCGCGGTGATCATCTCGCCGCGCTTCCACATCTCGGGCGGCCCGAGCGGCATCTGCTCGATGAAGCGCAGCTCGAAGCCGCGGCGCAGCGCGAACGCGAGCAGGTCGGGCGCCTCGGCGTCGTTGAGGCCGCGCATGAGCACGGCGTTGATCTTGACCGGCGTCAGCCCCGCGGCCTCCGAGGCGTCGATGCCGGCGAGGACGTCGGGCAGGCGGTCGCGCCGCACGATGGTCGCGTAGGTCTCCCGGTCCAGGGAGTCCAGCGAGACGTTGACCCGGCGCAGCCCCGCGGCGGCGAGGCCGGCGGCGCGCTTCTCGAGGCCGAGCCCGTTCGTCGTCAACGACGTCTCGGGCACCTCGCCGGTGTCCGTGCGCAGCGCCGTGGTGGCGGCCACGATGTTCTCCAGGCCCTTGCGCAGCAGCGGCTCGCCACCGGTGAAGCGCACCTCCCGGATGCCGAGCCGCTCGACGGCCACCGTGATGAGCCTGACCACCTCGGCGTCGGAGAGCACCTCCGCGGTGGGCAGCCAGTCGAAGCCCTCCGGGGGCATGCAGTACTCGCAGCGGAGGTTGCACCGGTCGGTCAGCGAGACCCGCAGGTCGCGGGCCACGCGCCCGAAGGTGTCCACGAGGTCGTCCGTGGCCTGCCGGGGCGTCGCCGGGCCGGCGGCCGCCGTGCGGGGCGGACCGGGGAGACCGAGATCGACCGATGCCATCTCACCACTGTAGCCATGACCACCCAGGACCTTCGCCCTGACCGGAGGGTCGCGGGCCGGGCGTGCCGCTCAGACCGCGTCGGTGGGGACCCCGAGCCAGGCGTGCCAGCCGTTGTGCAGCACGAGCCAAGCGAGCAGGCCGTAGCCGGCCTGGCCCGGGTGGACGCCGTCGCCGGCGGCGACGTCGGCGTGCCACTGCTCGTGCGTGCGCAGGGGCTCGTGCGTCTCGACGTAGGGCACGTGGCGCCGCTGGCACACGTCGCCGAAGGCGTGGGAGAGCTGGGCGAGCGCGTCGCCGTCGACGTCGGGACGCGGCGGGGGGCCGACGACGAAGCAGCCGACGCGGGAGGCGGCGGCGCCGTCGAGGATGTTGGCCAGGTTGAGCCGTGAGCGGGCGAGCGAGAGCCCCTCGTCGAGGTCCGTGGAGCCCAGGCCGATCACCAGGCGGTTGTCGCTGTGGGCGCCGAAGCGGCGGTGCGCCTCGGTCTCCCACCGCGCGGAGAGTGCGGTGGTGGACTCCCGGGGCACGGCGAGCTGGGAGACGAAGACGGGCTCCTCGGTCGACGTGCGGGCCATCACGCGCCCCACCCAGCCCAGGCCGCGGGCGTCACCCAGCCCGGCGACGAGCTCGTCCCCGATCACGCAGACACGCAGTCCCTCGTCCACACCCTCCCCTTCCGTCGGTGAGCCCCATCCTCTCCCGTCCCGGCGCCCGACCCGTGGACCCGCGCCGGGCCGTGCCGCCCGACCGTGCCGGGCCGTGCCGCCCGGCAGTGCCGTCTGTGCCCGAACGGCCGAGGGGCCGGCCGGACCCGTGGTCCGGCCGGCCCCTCGCGGGTCGGTCACGCGGTGCGCGGAGGCACCGGTCAGCGGGTGAAGGCGCGTTCCATCAGGTCCGCGTTCTCCTCCTTGTGGCGCCTGCCCGACCCGGTCGACGGCGACGCCGCCTCCGGGCGGGAGACGACGCGCAGCTCCCGGCCGCCCAGGGCGTCCCCGAGGTGGTCGGACACGAAGGTCCACGGGCCCTGGTTCTGCGGCTCGTCCTGGACCCACACCAGCTCGGCGTCCGGGAAGACGTCGAGCTCGGCCCGGATCTCCTCCAGCTCCAGCGGGTACAGCTGCTCGAGGCGGACGATCGCGGTGCGCGAGTCGTCGTTCTTGATCCGCTGGGCCGCCAGGTCGTAGTACACCCGGCCGGAGCACAGCAGCACCCGGTCCACCTGGTCCGCGGCGTCCCGCACCCGGGACTCGACCTCGCCGATCACCGGGCGGAAGGTGCCGGTGGTGAACTCCTCCACGGGCGAGGCGGCGGCCTTGAGGCGCAGCAGCTGCTTCGGGGAGAAGACGATCAGCGGCTTGCGGGGCCGGGCGTAGGCCTGGCGGCGCAGCATGTGGAAGTGGTTCGCCGGCGTCGACGGCTGGACCACGACCATGTTGTCCTCCGCGCACATCTGCAGGTAGCGCTCGATGCGGGCGGAGGAGTGGTCCGGCCCCTGGCCCTCGTACCCGTGCGGCAGCAGCAGCACGAGCGAGGAGGACTGGCCCCACTTCTGCTCGGAGGAGGAGATGAACTCGTCGATGACGATCTGGGCGCCGTTGGCGAAGTCGCCGAACTGGGCCTCCCAGAGCACCAGGGCGTCCGGGCGCTCGACGGAGTACCCGTACTCGAAGGCCATGGCCGCGTACTCGCTCAGGGAGGAGTCGTAGACCCAGAACTTCGCCTGGTCCGGCGTGAGGTACATCAGCGGCGTCCACTCGGCGCCCGTGCGGTGGTCGTGCAGGACGGCGTGGCGCTGCACGAACGTGCCGCGGCGCGAGTCCTGCCCGGCGAGCCGCACCGGGGTGCCCTCCATGAGGAGGGAGCCGAAGGCGAGGATCTCGCCGAAGCCCCAGTCGATGCCGCCCTCGCGCGCCATCTTCTCGCGGCGCTCGAGCAGCTGCTTGAGCTTGGGGTGGACGTCGAAGCCCTCCGGCGGGCGCACGTGCGCCTGGCCGACGCGCTCGAGCACCTCCGGCGCCACGGCGGTCTGCCAGCCGACCATGGTGCCGGCGTCCTCGCGCTGGGACTCCGGCAGCTCGAGGCCGGCGACCTGCTCGGCCTCCTCCGGCGGGGTCCAGCCGCCCTCGCGGGTCTCGGTGAAGGCCCGCTCGAGCTCGCGCTGGAAGTCCTTCAGCGCCGCCTCGGCCTGCTCCTCGGTGATGTCCCCGCGCCCGATGAGCGACTCGGTGTAGAGCTTGCGCACCGAGCGCTTGTTCTCGATGAGGGAGTACATCACCGGCTGGGTCATCGAGGGGTCGTCGCCCTCGTTGTGACCGCGGCGGCGGTAGCACACCATGTCGACGATGACGTCCTTGTGGAAGCGCTGGCGGTACTCGAACGCCAGCTCCGCCACGCGCGCCACGGCCTCGGGGTCGTCCCCGTTGACGTGGAACACCGGGATCTGCAGGCCCTTGGCGATGTCCGTCGCGTAGTACGACGAGCGCGAGCTGGACGGGCCGGTGGTGAAGCCGATCTGGTTGTTGACGATCACGTGCACGGTGCCGCCGGTGCGGTAGCCGCGCAGCTGGGAGAGGTTGAGCGTCTCCGTCACCACGCCCTGGCCCGCGAAGGCCGCGTCCCCGTGGATCAGCACCGGCAGGACGGAGAAGCCCTGCTCGCCCAGGTCGATGCGGTCCTGCTTGGCACGGACCACGCCCTCGAGCACGCCGTCGGCCGCCTCGAGGTGCGACGGGTTCGCCGCGAGGTAGACCTTGGTGGTCTCTCCCTCGGGGGCGGTGAACTCACCGACGGTGCCGAGGTGGTACTTCACGTCCCCGGAGCCCTGGACGGTGCGCTCGTCCTGGTTGCCCTCGAACTCGGAGAAGATCTGCCCGTAGGACTTCCCGGCGATGTTGGCCAGGACGTTGAGACGGCCGCGGTGCGCCATGGCGATGCCCACCTCGTCCAGGCCCTCCTGGGCGGCGCCCGTCAGGAGCGTGTCCAGCAGCGGGATGAGGGACTCCCCGCCCTCGAGGGAGAAGCGCTTCTGCCCGACGTACTTCGTCTGCAGGAAGGTCTCGAACGCCTCCGCCTCGTTGAGCTTGCGCAGGATCCGCAGCTGCTGCTCGCGGTTCGGCTTCGCGTACGGCGTCTCGAGCCGCTCCTGGAACCAGGTGCGCTGCGCGCGGTCGGCGATGTGCATGTACTCGACGCCGATCGTGCGGCAGTACGAGTCCCGCAGCTGGCCGAGGATGTCGCGCAGGGTCATCCGACCGGACTTGCCGAAGCCGCCGGTGGGGAAGCTGCGCTCGAGGTCCCACAGCGTGAGCCCGTAGTTGGTGATGTCGAGGTCCGGGTGCCGGCGCTGGCGGTAGGCCAGCGGGTCCGTGTCGGCCATGAGGTGGCCGCGCGAACGGTAGGCGTGGATGAGCTCGGCGATCCGGGCGGGCTTGCCCATCTCGAGCTCGGGGTCGTACTCGACGTCCTTCATCCACCGCACGGGCTCGTACGGCACGCGCAGGGCGGAGAAGACCCTGTCGTAGAAGCCGTCGGCGCCGATCAGCTTGTTGTGGATGATCTTGAGGAACTCGCCGGAGGCGGCGCCCTGGATGATCCGGTGGTCGTAGGTGGACGTCAGGGTCAGGACCTTCGAGACGCCCATCCGTGCGAGGGTCTTGGCGGAGGAGCCGGCGAACTCCGCCGGGTAGTCCATCGCGCCGACGCCGATGATGGTGCCCTGCCCCTTCATCAGGCGCGGGATCGAGTGGACGGTCCCGATGCCGCCCGGGTTGGTCAGCGTGATGGTGGTGCCGGCGTAGTCCTCGAGCGTCAGCTTGTTGTTGCGCGCCTTGCGCACGAGGTCCTCGTACGCCGCCCAGAACTGGGCGAAGTCCATCTCGTCGGCCTTCTTCACCGACGGCACCACCAGGCTGCGGGTGCCGTCCGGCTTGGGCAGGTCGATGGCCAGACCGAAGTTGACGTGGGCCGGCTGGAAGACGCCCGGCTTGCCGTCCTCGGTCTGCGTGTACGAGTAGTTCATGTCCGGCATGTCCGACAGCGCCTCGACCATGGCGAAGCCGATGAGGTGCGTGAAGGAGATCTTGCCCCCGCGGCTGCGCGAGAGGTGGCTGTTGATGACGATGCGGTTGTCGACCATCACCTTGGCCGGGACCGCGCGCACGGACGTCGCGACCGGCACCTCGAGGCTGGCCTCCATGTTGGTGACGGTGCGCGCCGCGACGCCGCGGAGCTTGAGGGTCTCGTCCTCGGCGTCGGCCGGGGCCTCCTCGCCCTGGGCGGCCGCGCGGGCGGCGTAGGGCGACGACGGCGGCTGGGCGGCCACCGGGGGAGCGGGCGGGAGGTCGCCGCGCAGCTCGTCGGTGGCGGGCTGCTCGCTGCGCGGGTCGACGCGCGTGACGGCGCTGGGCCGGGACGCCGGGGCCGCGGCCGCGGTCGCCGCGTCCGCGGCGGACGTTGCGGCGCCTCCGCGGGCGGGGGGCGTGGCGGCCCCCTCCTCGGCGGTGGTGCGCCCCGCCGGGGCGGCTGGAGCCGGGGCGGGGCCGGAGCCGTTCGCCCCGCCACCCTCGTAGCCCTCGAAGAAGTCCCACCAGGCGGGGTCGACCGACTGCTTGTTCTGGCGGTACTTCTCGTACAGCTCCTCGATGAGCCACTCGTTGGCGCCGAAGGCGGCCATGGGGTCGTGGTGTTCCTGCGTGGACACTCGGAAATCGCCCTCTTCCAGGGGTGTGACGAAGATCCCTTCAACCCTATGCGGTCGTGGCCGACAGTCGCGATCCACCCGGCGCCGGAGGGCCGAAAATCACACCCGCGAGCCCGGTCGGCACGCGCGCCGACCAAGCACGGGTCAAGGAGGCGTCACCAGAGCTTAGGACCAAGGGCCTGGTCAGTGCCGGACCGGGCCGTCGCCACGTCCGCCGCCGTCCGCGGTGGACGGCGCGGGCGCCGCTCGTACAATCGACCCACCATGCGACGATCCCGCCGCGGTCGACATCCCGCCGACCCTCCTGAACGCAGCCCGAGACCCGCACCTGCCAGGCGGAGGGGCGCGTGCTGACGGACTGGCTCCTCGTCCTTCTCGGCGTCGTCCTGACGGCCGGCACGTTCGTCTTCGTCGCCGCGGAGTTCTCTCTCGTCGCCCTCGACCCCGGTACGGTCGACCGCCGGGTGGCGGCCGGCGACCGCCGGGCCGCGGCCGTGAGCCGGGCGCTCAAGCACCTGTCGCTGGAGCTCTCCAGCGCCCAGGTCGGCATCACGGCCACCACGATCCTCCTCGGCTACACCACCCAGGCGGCCCTCGCGGAGCTGCTCACCGGGCCCCTCGGCTCCGCCGGGCTCGCCGAGGCGGCCGCCGCGCCGGCCGCCGTCGTCCTGTCCCTCCTCCTCGTCAACACGTTCTCGATGGTCTTCGGCGAGCTCGTGCCGAAGAACCTCGCGCTCGCCGACCCGCTGGCGACCGCAGGGTTCGTCGCCCCCGTGCAGGGCGTCTTCACCCGGGCGCTCCGTCCGGTCATCACCGGCCTGAACGAGTCCGCGAACTGGATCATCCGCCGCTTCGGCATCGAGCCCGCCGACGAGCTCTCCGGCGGGCGCTCGGCCTCGGAGCTGGCCGCCCTCGTGCGCCGCTCCGCGGAGCACGGCACCCTCGACGTCTCGACGGCGACCCTGCTCACCAGGTCGATCGGGCTGGGCGCGCTCACCGCCGTCGACGTCATGACGGACCGGGGCCGGATCCACACCCTGACCCGGGAGGAGACGGCCGCCGACGTGGTCGACCTCGCCCGGGCCACCGGGCACTCGCGCTTCCCGGTCATCGGGGACGACAACGACGACATCGTCGGGCTGGTGCACCTGCGCCGCGCCATCGCCGTGCCGTACGACCGGCGGGCGGAGGTACCGGTCTCCTCCTCCTCGCTCATGGTCGACGCCCCCCGGGTGCCCGAGACGCTGGCGCTGGCCCCGCTGCTGGTGCAGCTGCGCGACGAGGGCCTGCAGATGGCGGTGGTCGTGGACGAGTACGGCGGCACCTCGGGCGTGGTCACGCTCGAGGACGTCGTCGAGGAGCTCGTCGGGGACGTCGCCGACGAGCACGACCGCCGTCGGTCCGGCGCCCATGCCGGGCCGGGCGGGTCATGGGTGGTCCCCGGCGTCATGCGCCCCGACGAGCTCGCGCACCAGGCCGACCTGTACGTCCCCGACGACGGTCCCTACGAGACCCTGGGCGGCCTCGTCATGGACCGGCTGGGCCGCATCCCGCGGGTCGGCGACGAGGTCAGGGTCGAGGACGTCGTGCTGCACGTGGAGCAGATGGACGGCCGGAGGGTCGACCGCCTGCGGGTGTGGGGCCTGCCCGAGGAGGCCGCATGAGCACCGGCACGGCTCTCCTCGTGGGCGTGGTGCTGCTCGCGCTGAACGCCTTCTTCGTCGGCGCCGAGTTCGCGGTGATGTCCGCACGGCGCTCGCGCATCGAGCCGCTCGCCGAGCAGGGGTCGCGCTCCGCGCGGACGGTGCTCTACGCGATGGAGCACGTCACGCTCATGCTGGCGTGCGCCCAGCTCGGCGTCACCGTGTGCTCGACCAGCCTCGGCGTGGTGGCCGAGCCGGCCGTGGCACGCCTCGTCGAGGGGCCGATGGTGGCCGCCGGGCTGCCGGCGGAGGCGAGCCACGTCGTCGGCTTCACGGTCGCGATCGCCCTGGTCGTCTACCTCCACGTCGTCGTCGGGGAGATGGTCCCGAAGAACCTCTCCGTGACGTCGCCGGAGCGGGCCGCCATGCTGCTCGCGCCCCCGCTGGTGCTGCTGTCCAAGGTGCTGCACCCGGTGATCGCCGCGCTGAACTGGATCGCCAACGCGATGCTGCGGGTGCTGGGCGTGGAGCCCAAGGACGAGGTGACGTCGGCGTTCACGGCGGAGGAGGTGGCCTCCATCGTGCAGCGCTCCCAGGCGGAGGGTGTGCTGAGTGACGACCTCGGCCTCCTCACCGGTGCGATCGAGTTCTCGGAGGAGACGGCGGAGCAGGTCATGGTCCCGCTGTCCGAGCTCGTCTCCCTGCCCGTGGGGTGCACCCCCGAGGACGTCGAGCGCGAGGTCGCCCGCACCGGCTTCTCGCGGTTCCCGCTCGTGGCCACGGACGGCTCGCTGACGGGCTACCTGCACGTCAAGGACGTGCTCTACGCCGACGGCGAGGGGCGGCAGCGGCCCGTCCCGGCCTGGCGCACCCGGGCGCTCGCGTCCGTGGTGCCGGGCGACGAGGTCGAGGACGTGCTCGCCGTGATGCAGCGCACCGGCGCCCACCTCGCCCGCGTCGTCCAGGAGTCCGGGCCGGAGACGGACGAGGACATCGGCGTCGTCTTCCTCGAGGACATCCTCGAGGAGCTCGTCGGCGAGGTCCGCGACTCGATGCAGCGCGCCGAGCGCCGCTGAGAGGCCGGCGTGACCCATGCCTCCTCCGCGGGGTATTGGACCGGCGGGGACCCGTTCGTTATTGTTCCGTGACGCACCGTAATCAGGGCGTGACAGATCGCGGTTCACAACGACCTCCAGCGGGTCGTACCACTCCACCCTCCGGAGGTTGCTCGATGTCGGAAAGTGCTGTGCCCGGACACCCGGCACCACTGACCCGACGACAGATCCGTGAGGCCGAGCGTGCACGCGAGGCGGCCGAGGCCGCGGAGCGCGAGCGCCAGTCGGCCGAGCAGACCCGTCGCGCGGCCGAGGAGCCCGGTCAGTCGGCCGGGCAGACCCGTGACGCGGCGCGTGCCGAGGCCCGCGAGCCGGAGACCGCCCAGACCCTGCGCCGGGACCTGCGCGCCGCAGCGCCCGCGGCCGGCCCGACTGCGGGAGCCGCCCCGGCACCGGCCGAGGCGCCGGCCCTGACCTCTCCGACGCCGGCCCCGAGCGCCGGGACGCCGGCCGGGGCCTGGCCAGGCCGTTCGCAGGAGGCCGCCCTGGCCCTCGGGGCCGCTCTGACCTCCGAGGTCCCGGCGGCGGTGACCGCCACCTCGTCGCGCCGGGACACCACCGACACGGAGGTCCTGCCCACGCAGGAGCGCCTGCTCTCGCGTCGCGACCTCCGTCACGCCTCCGGGTCGGAGCCGACCCGCCGGCCCGTCCAGCGCGCACCCCGGGCCACCGCAAGCAGCGCGCACGGGCGCTCCTGGGCGCCGCGGGCCGCGGTGCTGGGTGCCATGGGCACGCTGACCATCGTCGCCCCGCTGACCGGCTTCGCGGCACCCGACGCCGAGAGGGCCGAGGCCGCCGCCGTCGTCACGCCCGAGACGAGCATCCTTGACGTGCTGGAGCCAGCGGCGGCCGCCGCCGTGGCCCCCGTGCCCGCGAGCCTGCTGAAGGACCCGGCGGCCTCGAGCCGCGCGACGGTGCTGCAGACCTCCCGCGCCGCCGACCGCAACGCCCTGACCTGCGCGCCGCTCGACGGTGCCAGCGGGGCCCGTGCGGCCGTCACCGAGCGCACGGAGCAGCTGGTGCGCCCGGTCGCCGACGGCACCTACCGCAACTCCTCCCACTACGGGAACCGCTCGCACCCGCTCTCCGGTGCGTACGGGTTCCACACGGGCACCGACTACGCCGCCCCGCTGGGCACGCCGATCTACGCCATCGCGAACGGCACCGTCGAGTACGTCGGCATGGGCAAGGACGGGCGCTCGAGCATGCTCGTGATCCTGCGTCACGAGATCGCCGGGCAGACCGTCTACAGCTGGTACGTCCACATGTACAAGGACGGCATCCACGTCACGGAGGGCCAGGACGTCACGGCGGGCGACGTCATCGCCGAGGTGGGCAACAACGGCAACTCCACCGGGCCGCACCTGCACTTCGAGATCCACCTCGACGACCAGGGCACCACGACCGACCCGCTGCCGTGGCTCGAGAAACAGGGCGCCGTCGAGGTCTCGGCGGTCTGCTGAGTCTTCCGCCGCCGCGCTGACGGGGCCGTCGCCGCTGACGGGACCGCCGCACGAGGCGGACCGTCCGATGGTTGCGCGCCGTCGTCCTCACCGCGACGGTTCGCCGCGCACGGGGCCACCACTCGCGCCCCGAGTCACCCGGGGCTCGGCCCGAGTCGCCCGGGCCCACGGGACCTACCGCCCGGGGCGGTGCTGACGGACGCCGTCCCGGGGCTGACGGGGCCGTACCAGGCCCTGACACCGGCGCGCAAGGGACCTATCACCCGTGACGGTGGTGACGGACGCCACACCAGGCGTGTGGTTTGTGGCCGGGGCCCACATGGTTGCCCCGCGCCGCCCTTCCTAACGTTCACTGCACCGCGCTTGCGGCAACGGAGCCACCGGAGGGGCAGCGTGACGACAGCACAGGGGATCGCCCTGCAGACCAAGGGTCTGACGAAGGACTTCCGCGGCTTCCGGGCCGTCCACGGCGTCGACCTGACCGTGGCGGCCGGCGGCGTGCATGCGCTCGTCGGCCCGAACGGGGCCGGGAAGACCACCCTGTTCAACCTGCTCAGCGGATTCCTCGTCCCCACGGCGGGCACCATCTCGGTCAACGGTGAGGACGTCACGGGTCTGCAGCCCGAGCAGATCGCCCACAAGGGCGTGGCCCGGTCCTTCCAGATCACCAGCCTCTTCGAGAACCTGGACCCGCGCGAGCACGTCGAGCTGGCCCTGCAGAGCCGCACCACGACGGGCCGGAAGTTCTGGCGGTCGGACCGGCTGATGCGCCAGTTCCGGCCGCGCGCGGACGAGCTCCTCGAGGAGGTCGGCCTCACGCACCTCGCCACCAAGCCGGCCGGTGAGCTGGCGTACGGCCAGAAGCGCGCCCTCGAGATGGCCCTCGTGCTCGCCCTGGACCCGAAGATCATGCTGCTGGACGAGCCGACGGCGGGCATGGGCATCGAGGACGTCACGCGCACGATCGACCTCGTCAGGAAGATCGCCGTCGGCCGCACCGTCGTCTTCGTCGACCACAACATGCACGTCGTCGGCAGCCTCGCCGACCGGGTCACGGTCCTCCAGCAGGGCCGCGTCCTCGCCGAGGGCAGCTACGAGGAGGTCCGCACCGACCCCCGCGTGATCACCGCCTACCTGGGGGAGTCCGCCCATGCTTGAGATCCGCAACCTCAGCGCCTGGTACGGCGAGGCCCGGGCGCTCGACGAGGTCAGCCTGGACGTGGCGGCCGGGGAGGTCGTCACCCTGGTCGGTCGCAACGGTGCCGGCAAGACGACGCTGCTGCGCTCCGTGATGGGGCTGCACCGCCACGCCAGCGGGCAGGTCACCCTCGACGGCACCGACGTCATGCGCGTGCCGGTCCACCGCCGCGCCCGGCTGGGGATGGGCTGGGTCCAGGACGACCGCGGCATCTACTCCTCGCTGTCGGTGGAGGAGAACCTGCTGCTGGCCCCCGTGGTGTCGGAGAAGGCGTGGCCGCTGGCGCGCGTGTACGAGACCTTCCCGGTGCTCGCCGACCGCCGCCGGGCCGCCGGCACGACGCTCTCCGGCGGCGAGCAGCAGATGCTGGCGATCGCCCGGGTCCTGCGCACCGGAGCGAGGCTGCTCCTGCTCGACGAGCCCACCGAGGGGCTCGCCCCCGTCATCGTCGCGGCCATCGGCGACATCGTGCGCGAGGTGAAGGCCACCGGCGTCACCGTCCTCCTCATCGAGCAGAACGTGAAGTTCGCCGCGACGGTCGCCGACCGTCACTACCTGCTCTCCCAGGGGCGCATCGTCGAGCACCTGGACAACACGGAGTTCGTCGCACGCGAGCACGACCTGCTCGAGCACCTCGGCGTCTGAGGCCCTCTCTCACCGCCCCACGTCACCCACCAGTCGATCCACCCTGCCCACCGACTCGACCCCACCCAGGAACGAAGGAGTTCTTCAGATGACCAAGAAGCTTGCCGGCGGCGCGGCCGCCGTGATGTCCGGGGCGCTCCTGCTCGGCGCGTGCGCCGGGGGAGGGCCTGCCGGCGCCGAGGGTGCCTTCACCGACGACAAGATCGTCATCGGTGTGCTCAACGACCAGTCCGGCGTCTACAAGGACCTGTCCGGGCCGAACAGCGTGAAGGCCGTGGAGATGGCCGTGGCCGACTACCTCGAGAAGTACGGCGACGACGCCGTCGTCACCGAGGAGCAGATCGAGGTCATCACCGCCGACCACCAGAACGAGCCGGACGTCGCCAACACCAAGGCCCAGGAGATGTACGACCGCAAGGGTGCGGACATCATCCTCGACGTCCCCGCCTCCTCGGCGGCCCTCGCCGTGGCGAGCCAGGCCGACCAGAAGAAGAAGCTGCACTTCAACATCGGGGCCGCCACCACCGAGCTGACCGGCGCCCAGTGCAGCCCGTACGTCTTCCACTGGGCGTACGACACCTACATGCTCGCCAACGGCACGGGGAGGACGGTGACGGAGAACGGCGGCAAGGACTGGCAGATCATCTACCCGGACTACGCCTTCGGCCAGGACATGGAGAAGTCCTTCACCGAGGCGATCGACGAGGCCGGCGGCACGGTGAGCGGCTCGATCGCGACCCCGTTCCCGAACGACAACTTCTCGACCTTCCTGACGAAGGCGGCCTCCGGCCAGCCGGACGTCATCGGCACCATGCAGGCCGGCGGCGACCTCATCAACCTCGTCAAGCAGTACAACGAGGCCGGGCTGCGCGACCAGGGCATCAGCCTCGCCGTCGGCCTGATGTTCATCACCGACATCCACTCCCTCGGCGTCGACCAGTTCGAGGGCACCACCTTCACCGACGCCTGGTACTGGGACATGGACGAGGAGTCCCGGGCCTGGGCCGACCGGTTCCTCGAGGAGACCGGGAGCCGGCCCTCCTTCGCCCACGCCGGCAACTACTCCGCCGCGCTGCAGTACCTCGAGGCCGTCCAGGCCACCGAGACCGACGACGCCGACAAGGTCGTCGAGAACCTCGACGGCAAGGAGGTCGAGGACGTCTTCCTGCGCAACGGCAAGATCCGCGCGGAGGACCACCGGGTGATCCACGACGTCTACCTCGCCGAGGTGAAGGCGCCCGACGAGGTGAGCGAGGAGTGGGACTACCAGAACATCCTCAACACCATCCCCGCCGAGGAGGCCTTCCAGCCGGTCGACGAGGCCGGCTGCGAGATGGGCTGACCCCCAGCCACCACGGTGCGCCGGGTGCCCTCGTGGCACCCGGCGCTCCCCGGACGAGAAGGGACGGGCGATGAACGATTTCCTGCAGTACACGATCCAGGGCCTGGCCGCGGGCAGCTTCTACGCGATCGCGGCCCTCGGGCTGGCGGTCATCTTCGGCGTGCTCGGCGTGGTCAACTTCGCCCACGGCGCCTGCTACATGCTGGGGGCGGTCGTCGCAGCCGTCCTCCTCGACGTGACCGGCCTGAACTTCTGGTGGGCGCTCCTCGTGGTGCCCCTCCTGCTCTTCGGCTTCGGCGTGGTCGTCGAGCGGCTGTTCGTCCAGTGGCTGCTGCGCCTGGAGCCGCTGTACAACTTCCTGCTCACCTTCGGTCTGTCGCTCTTCCTGGTGGACCTGGTCAAGCGCCGCTACGGCGTCTCCGGCCTGCCGTACGAGCGGCCCGAGATCCTCACCGGCCAGCTGACGCTCGGCGCGCTGCGCCTCCCGACGTACCAGGTGTTCGTCTTCCTCTTCTCCGTCCTGGTGTGCCTCGCGGTGTGGCTCGTGATGACCCGCACGCGGGTGGGCATGATCGTCCGGGCCGCCACCGAGCGGCCCGACGTCGCCAGGGCGCTGGGCGTCAACGTCGGCCGGTGGGTCACCCCGGTGTTCGGCTTCGGGATCGCCCTCGCCGGGCTGGCGGGCGTGCTGGCCGCGCCCTTCCGCGCGATCACGGCGGACATGGGGTCGAGCTTCATCATCATCCTGTTCGCCGTCGTCGTCATCGGCGGCCTCGGGTCCATCGTGGGCGCCGTGGTCGCGGGGTTCCTGGTGGGTCTCGTCGAGGCGTTCGGCCAGGCGTACGCGCAGAACTTCTCTCAGATCGTCATCTTCGTGCTCATGGCCGTCGTCGTGCTGCTGCGCCCGGCCGGGCTGTTCGGACGGGAGGAACGGGCATGAGCTCGACACCGCAGACGCTGCTCGAGGAGCGGGCCGCCAGCCGGACCGCCCCCGCCCGCCTCGCCCGCCGGTCGCTGAGGACGTGGGGCCTGCTCGCCGTCGGACTCGTCGCCGCGCTGGCGCTGCCGTGGGTCATCTACCCGCCGGTGGCCATGGACATCGCCTGCTGGGCGTTGTTCGCCGTCGCGCTCGACATCCTGCTCGGCTACACCGGCCTGCTCTCCTTCGGCCACGCCGCCTACTGGGGCGGATCGGCGTACGTGACGGGTCTGGTCGCCGTGCACCTGGGGGTGCCGTTCCCGCTGGCGGTGCTCGCCGGCGCCGTGGCGGCCATGCTCATCGCCCTGCCGGTCGGCTACCTCTCCGTGCGGCGCGCGGGGATCTACTTCGCCATGGTCACCCTGGCGTTCGCACAGATGATCTTCTTCCTCGCCAACCAGTGGCGCGACGTCACGGGCGGGGAGAACGGGCTGCAGTCCGTGCCCAAGACGTTCTTCGGCATCACCGCGGTGGAGACCGACTCCTTCTACTTCTACTACGCGGCGCTGCCGATCATCGTCCTGGGGATGTGGATGGCCTGGCGGATCGTGCACTCCCCGTTCGGGCGCGTGCTGGTCTCCATCCGCGACAACGTCCCGCGGGCCCGCGCGCTCGGCTACGACGTCGAGAAGTACAAGATCGCCGCCTTCGTCCTCTCCGCGGGGCTGGCCGGACTGGCCGGCGGGCTCTTCGCCATCAGCCACGGGTTCGTCTCGCTGCAGGAGGTCAACTGGACCACCTCCGGCAAGGTCGTGCTCATCACCGTGCTGGGCGGCATCGGCACGCTGTGGGGCGGCATCGTCGGCGCGGCGATCATCGTCATCCTCGAGGACCAGCTCGCCTCCTCGGGCTTCGAGGGCATCGGCATCATCACCGGGTCCGTCTTCGTCATCGTCGTGCTGCTCTTCCGGCGCGGTGTCTGGGGCACCGCGCTCCACGCGTTCCGCGGCCGGCGCGGCAGGCGCGGCCGGCGCGCGGAGGAGGGGGCGGCAGGGGCCTCCGGGGCCGGGGGAGACGCCCCCGAGCCGCGCGCCGCCGCAGACCGACCCGGACTGTCCGACGCAGAGGTGGTGCCCTGACCCCCTCGGTCGGACCACCGTCGGCCGACGGCGAGCGCCGGTCCCCCTGCGGGAACGGCGCTCCGCCGTGTCCGGACAGGCACGTCCGGACGAGCTGGTCCGGACACGGCGGTGCGTGAGGGTGAGGTGCGTGAGGGTGAGGGCCGTGACGGTGAGGGCCGTGACGGTGCGGGCGGGCGGCGGGCGGGTCAGTCGCCGAGCAGGGCGTGCAGACGCAGCGCCAGCTGGACCTCGAGCTGTCGTTCCGGGGCGTTCCACCCCTCACCGAGCAGGTTCGTGATCCGCTCGAGGCGCTGGGTGACGGTGTTGGCGTGGACGTGCAGGGCCGAGCCCGTCCGGCTCAGGTTCCCGCCCTGGGCGAAGTAGGTGCGCAGCGTCCCCACGAGCGCGGTGCCGCGCTGTGCGTCGTAGTCGAGCACCGGCCCGAGCACCGAGGCCACGTAGGCGGGCACGTCGCGGTCCTCGCCGAGCAGCAGGCCCACGAAGCCCAGGTCCTCCACCCCGGCCACCTCGCCGCGGCGGCCGAGCACGAGCAGCGTCTGCAGGCAGCGGGCCGCCTCGGCGCGCGCCGAGGCGATCTCGGCCGGCCCGCGCGCCGGCCCGGCCGTCCCCGCGGTGACCGGCTGGCCCGTCGCCCGGCGCAGCTCCGCGCTGACCGTCCGGGCCGCCTCCCGCGGGTCCGTACGGGGCAGGATGAGGACGAGGTGCCCCTCCTGGAGCGTGGACAGGCCGCCGTGCCCGCCCGCCAGGAACGCCGCCGCCTGCACCGCCCGGGAGCGGTCGCCGACCACCTCCGTGACGACGACCGCGTGCGGCGCGTCGAGGTCCGCCCCGGCGAGGCGGGCGCGCTCGCGCAACCCCTGCGGGTCCCGCCCGAGCAGGACGTCGTCGAGCAGCTCGCCGCGCAGCCGTTCCTCGGCGGCCGCGACCGAGCGGCGGAAGAGCAGCTGCAGCGCGGTCACCAGCGCCGCCCGCTCGAGGATGCGGCGGTCCGCCTCGTCGAGCGGTTCGTCCCGGAGCAGCACCAGCGCGCCGAGCGTCTCCCCGCCCGCGAGCACCGGGGCGGCGACGACCCCCTCGCCGGTCCTCGTGCGGCTCGTGGTCACGGCGACCCGCGCGACCTCGGCGTGGCGCTCGCAGACCGCCGCCGGGGTGGCCTCGTCGGTCCCGGACAGGGGTGTGCCGTCCTGCCCCACCGTGACGACGTCGCCGCCCAGGACCTCGCCGACCTCGCGCGCGACGTCGTCGACGCTCCCGCCCTGCAGGACCAGCTCGAGGAGCCGGTCGTGGGCGTCGGCGGCGCGCTCGACGCTGGTGGTGCGCTCCCGCAGCTCCTCGCTGGCGACCCGGAGGTCGTCGAGCGCCAGCTGGGTCTCGCTGAGCAGCCGGGCGTTGTCGAGGGCGATCGCCGCGTGGGCGGCGAAGGAGCTGAGGAGGGCGATGTCGGAGCGGCCGAACGGCCGGACCGTCCGGTTGGCCGCGTACAGCACCCCGATCACGCGCCGGCCCAGCAGGAGCGGGACCCCGACGATCGAGGTGATGCCCTCGTCCGCGACGGCGGAGTCGATGCCGTCGGTGTGATTGAACCGCTCGTCCTGGAAGTAGGTGGCCGACGCGTACGGCGTGGCGGTCTGGGCGACGAGGCCGCCGAGGCCGGCCCCCATCGGCAGGCGCACGGCGCGGAAGAGGTCGGAGGAGCAGCCGACCGTCACCCGCATGTAGGTGTCGCCCGCCTCCTCGTCGTTGAGGGACAGGTAGGCGACGTCGCTGCCGAGCAGCTGCCGCGAGCGCCGCACGATAGCCTCGAGGACGGCGTCGACGTCGGTCAGCGAGGCGAGGTCGCTGGCCGTCTCGAACAGGGCGGTGAGCTCCGTCTCGCGGCGCCGGCGCGACTCCAGCACGCTCCGCACCTGCAGGGCGAGCGTCTTGGCGCGTTCCAGGCGCTCGACGGTCTCCGCGTCGGCGCCCGCGGTGCGGGCCGCGAGCAGCGGTCCCTCGAACTCGACCGGCGAGGCGTCGCGCGCCAGCAGCTCCAGATACTCCGTGCCTCTCACGCCCGCCATTGTGGCCGACGGCGGTCGGGAGGCGGGCCGGACCGGACGCGTGCCGCCGGGGAGAGGGCGCGTGCCGCCGGGGAGAGGGCGCGTGCCGCCCGGGAGAGGTCCCGTCCCGCCGGGGACAGGGCCCGGGAGGGGTACGGTGGGTCTCATCGCGGGGACCAGCGGCCCGGCGGCTCAGCGGGCCGACCACCCGCCGTCGAGGACGATGTTGCTGCCGGTGACGAAGGCCGCGGCGGGGGAGCACAGGTAGGTGACGGCCTGCGCCACCTCCTCAGGCTCCAGCAGCCGCTTGATGGCGGAGTTCTTCAGCATGACCTGGCTGAGGACCTCCTCCTCGGAGAGGCCGTGGACGCGGGCCTGGTCGCTCACCTGCTTCTCCACCAGCGGTGTGCGCACGTAGCCGGGGTTGACGCAGTTGCTCGTCACGCCCCGGTCGGCGCCCTCCAGGGCGATGACCTTCGACAGTCCCTCGAGCCCGTGCTTGGCGGAGACGTAGGCCGACTTGTACGCGCTGGCACGCAGGCCGTGGGCGCTGGAGATGTGGACGAGCCGGCCCCACCCGCGCTCGTACATATGGGGCAGGGCCGCCCGGGCCAGCAGGAACGGCGCCTCCAGCATCAGCCGGAGGATGAGGGCGAAGCGCTCCGGCGGGAAGTCCTCGACCGGGCTGACGTGCTGGACGCCCGCGTTGTTGACCACGATGTCGGCGTCGAGGCGCAGGTCCGCGAGGGCGGCGGTGTCGGTAAGGTCCACCGCCCACGGCTCGCCGCCGACCTGGGCCGCGACGGCCTCGGCGCCGGCGGCGTCGACGTCGCACACCAGGACGTGCGCGCCGCGCCCGGCCAGCTCGCGGGCGACCGCCGCACCGATCCCGCTGGCCGCCCCGGTCACCAGGGCCGTGCGCCCGCCCAGACCGACCCCGTCGTCGTCTCTCATGCCGAGCAACCTACGAAACCGGGACACCGCCCTCCGATGGGCCGTCACCACATACTTCCCTTCGGGCGTGTGTGAGTGCGCCCACCCCGCCTGTCTCTCGGGCAGGATGTGCCGGATGAGCGCGTACCTCGACGGTCCCGGTCCGATCGCCCTGGCCCACCGCGGCGGCGGGCTGGAGGTACCGGAGAACTCCCGCGCGGCCGTGGAGCACACGGTCTCGCTCGGGCTGGGCTACCTGGAGACGGACGTCCACGCGACCTCCGACGGGGTGGTCGTCCTCTCGCACGACCCCACGGTCGACCGGGTCACCGACGGCACCGGCGCGGTGAGGGAGATGACGTGGGACCGGCTCTCCCGGCTGAGGGACCGCTCGGGCGAGCGCCTGCTGCGCCTGGACGAGCTGCTCGCGGACTTCCCCGGGCTGCGGGTGAACATCGACGCCAAGGACGACGCCGTCGTGGAGCCCCTGGCCGAGACCGTCCGGCGCACGGCCGCGTGGGACCGGGTGTGCCTGGCGTCCTTCTCCGACGCCCGTCTTGCGCGCCTGCGGGCCGCGCTCGGCCCCCGGGTGGCCACCAGCCTGGGGCGCCGGGACATCGTCCGGCTCGCCGCGGCCTCCCGGCTGCCCGGGCCTGCCCAGCGGCGGGCGCTGCGCGGGCTCCCGGGCCCCGCGGACGGTGCGGTGTGCACCCAGGTCCCGGTCTCCCACCGCGGCGTCCCGGTCGTCACCCCGCGGTTCGTCGGCGCCGCGCACCGCCACGGGCTGGCGGTCCACGTCTGGACGATCGACGAGCCGGCGCAGATGCACGCGCTGCTCGATCTCGGGGTGGACGGGCTGGTCTCCGACCGCCCGCGCGTCCTGCGCGACGTCCTCACCGCCCGCGGCCCCTGGCACTGACGGCGCCCGTCCTCCCCGCCCGCGCACCTGGCACGAGCGGCGCCCGTCCTCCCCGGTCCTCCCCGGTGCGGAGGTGTCGTCCCTCGCCGCAGATCTCGTGCGTCGTTTCGGCCACCTGACCCCGGGTATCGGCGGCATGATGAAACGGTGAGCTCAGAGCACTACATGGACCCCCGCACGCGCCGCACCCGCGCGGCGCTGGGGCGCGCCATGGCGCAGCTGGTGGTCGAGGCGCCGCTGGCCCAGGTCTCCGTGGCCGGGCTGTGCCGGGCCGCCGGCGTGCACCGGACAACCTTCTACAAGCACTTCCGCACCGTGACCGAGCTCGCCGGGGCGGTTCTCGGGGAGCTCTTCGACCGGATCGACGAGCTCGAGGCGGGCGGCGACAGCACGGTGTGGCTGGAGGGCCTGCTCGCGCACGCCGCCGGTCAGCGTCCCGCCTACGCGGCCCTCATCGGTCCCGACGGCGACCCCACGCTCTCGCGGGCCGTCACCGACCGCCTCATCGAGGCGGCGGGCCGCACGCTGCTGCCGCTGCAGAACGACGGCACGGTGCTGGGGACGGAGACCGCCACGGTGGCACGCGTGATGGGCTTCGCCGCGTACGGCGCCCTCGAGGCGGTGCTGCTGGGGGCCGACCCGCAGGTCACCGCGCGCGCCTGCGTCGGCGGACTGCCGGTGCCGTGGTACGAGGCGCTCGTCGTGGCGTGAGGGGAGCCGGCGTGAGCAGCGGGGCCGGCAGGACGACGCCGCCCACGGAACCAGGCGTCGCGGCACGAGAAGAGCGCCCACCGCACGAGAAGAGCGCCCGCCGCACGAGAAGAGCGCCCGCCGCACGAGAAGAGCCCCCGCCGGTAGGGCGGGGGCTCTGGTTCCGGTGCCCCCTACTGGATTCGAACCAGCGACCTTCTGCTCCGGAGGCAGACGCTCTATCCACTGAGCTAAAGGGGCGCCGCTGCTGACAGCGCCTGGTGATGTTATCAGCCGTGAGGGCGACGCTTCACCTCCGTGCGGGCCGTGCGGCGGGGGAGTGGTGCAGGTCACGCTCCCGCGGTGCCCTGCGGACCGTCAGGTCCTGTGACGAGGCCCACCGGGCGGTGGCGGACGCTGATCTCGCCCCGTCCCGGGCGCCTACTACCCTTGGCCGGGTGACCCCAGCCCAGCTAGCCGACCTGATCCGCACCGTCCTGCTCGACGCCGTGGCCTCCGGTGACGTGGCCCTCGCCCCCGACGACGTCCCCGAGCCCAGGGTCGAGCGGCCCCGTCAGCGCGAGCACGGAGACTGGGCGACCAACGTGGCGATGCAGCTGGCCAAGAAGGCGGGGACGAACCCCCGGGCCCTGGCAGAGCTGCTGGCGGCGCGCCTGAGCGACGCCGACGGCGTCGCGGCCGCCGAGGTCGCCGGCCCCGGCTTCCTCAACATCCGGCTCGAGGCCGGCGCCGCCGGCGAGCTGGCCCGCACGGTCGTCGAGGCCGGGGCCGGCTACGGGCGCAACGACGCACTGGCCGGGCACCGGATCAACATGGAGTTCGTCTCCGCCAACCCGACCGGGCCGCTGCACATCGGCCACACCCGGTGGGCCGCGCTGGGCGACGCGCTGGTCCGCCTCCTGCGGGCGTCCGGCGCCGAGGTGGTCCCGGAGTACTACATCAACGACGCCGGTTCCCAGATGGACAAGTTCGGCGCCTCGATCCTGGCCCGCGCCACCGGCGGCGAGATCCCGGAGGGCGGCTACCAGGGCGAGTACGTGACCGAGCTGGCCCGCAAGGTCCTCGACGAGCGCCCCGACCTGCCGGAGCTGCCCCACGACGAGGCCGTCGCCGTCGCCCGCGAGCTCGGGTACCGGCTGCAGATGGCGGAGATCGAGCAGACCCTCGCCGACTTCAACGTCCACTTCGACGTGTGGTTCTCCGAGCGTGAGCTGCACGACGGCGGCGCCGTCGAGGGTGCCGTCGACCGCCTGCGCACGCAGGGCCACGTCTACGACGACGGCGGGGCCGTGTGGCTGCGCACCACGGACTTCTCCGACGACAAGGACCGCGTGCTCGTGCGCGCCGACGGCAGCCCCACCTACTTCGCCGCCGACGCCGCGTACTACCTGTCGAAGAAGGACCGCGGGTTCGGCGAGAAGATCTACCTCCTCGGCGCCGACCACCACGGCTACGTCAACCGGCTCAAGGCGATCGCCTCGTGCGCGGGGGACGACCCGGAGAGCAACATCGAGATCCTCATCGGCCAGCTCGTCTCGGTCGCCGGCGCCCGGATGAGCAAGCGCGCCGGCAACATCATCGAGCTGCGCGACCTCATCGAGTGGATCGGCACGGACCCCGTGCGCTACACCCTGGCCCGTTTCCCCGCGGACTCGCCCCTCGCCCTGGACGGGGAGAAGCTGCGCGAGAAGAACCTGGACAACCCCGTCTACTACGTCCAGTACGCCTACGCCCGGACCCGTAACGCGTCCCGCAACGCCGAGGAGCACGGCGTCCCGCGTGACGGCTTCGACCCCGCGGCCCTGGACCACCCCGCCGACGCCGAGCTGCTCGGGGCGCTGGGGCAGTTCCCGGAGACCGTCGCCCACGCCGCGCGCCTTCGTGAGCCGCACCGCGTGGCCCGCTACCTCGAGCAGGTCGCGGCCGCCTACCACCAGTGGTACGGCCAGACCCGCATCTCCCCGCGCGGGGAGGACCCGGTCGACGCCGGCCACACCGCGCGGCTGTGGCTCAACGACGCCACCAGCCAGGTCCTCACCAACGGCCTGGACCTGCTCGGCGTCTCGGCCCCGGAGCGGATGTGAGCGCCGAGCACGCCGCCCCCGCGGCGGCCCCGAGGACGGCGCCCGAGCCCGACGGCGCCCCCACCGGCGTCTGGTCCACCGGCGTGAGCCGCGGCGGCGACGGCGCCCTGAGCGTCGCCGGCGTCGACCTGCGCGAGCTGGCCCGCACGCACGGCACCCCGGCCTACGTCGTCGACGAGGCGGACCTGCGCCGGCGTGCCCGCGCCTTCGCCACCGCCTTCGACGCCGCCTTCGCCGAGTCCGAGGGTATGGCCGGTGCCGACGTGTACTACGCCGGCAAGGCCTTCCTCTCCCTCGCCGTCGCCCGGTGGGTGCACGAGGAGGGGTTGCGCATCGACACCTCCACCGCGGGCGAGCTCGCCGTCGCCCTGCGCGCCGGCGTGCCGGGCGAGGCCATCGGCCTGCACGGCAACAACAAGTCCGACGACGAGATCCGCACCGCCCTGGCGCACGGCGTCGGGCGCATCGTCGTCGACTCCCTCGCCGAGGTGGGCCGGGTGGCGGCCCTGGCCCGGGAGGCCGGCGTGCGCGCTCCCGTCATGGTGCGGGTGACCACCGGCGTCCACGCCGGCGGGCACCACTTCATCGCCACGGCGCACGAGGACCAGAAGTTCGGACTCTCCCTCGCCTCCGGGGCGGCGCGCAAGGCCGTCGACGAGATCCTCGCCCACGACGAGCTCGAGCTCGTCGGCCTCCACTCGCACATCGGCAGCCAGATCGTGGATCTCGCGGGCTTCGCGGTCGCGGCCCGCGCGATCCTCGGCCTGCGTGCCCAGGTCGCGGCGGAGACCGGCCACCTCGCCCCGGAGGTCGACCTCGGTGGCGGGTACGGCATCCGCTACACCGGCGCCGACGACGTCCCGCCCGCCCCGGAGCAGATCGCCCGGACCCTCGCCGACGCCGTGCGCGACGTCTGCACCGAGCTCGGCACCCCCGTGCCCCGCATCTCCGTGGAGCCGGGCCGCTCGATCGCCGGCCCCGCCGGCCTGACCCTGTACAGGGTGGGCACCGTCAAGGAGGTCGCCCTCGACGGCGGTGGGACCCGCACGTACGTCTCCGTCGACGGCGGCATGAGCGACAACATCCGCACCGCCCTCTACGAGGCCGAGTACACCGCCACGCTCGCCGACCGTCGGTCGGACGCGGCCACGGTGACCGCCCGCGTGGTGGGCAAGCACTGCGAGAGCGGCGACATCGTCGTGCGCGACGTGGCCCTGCCGGCCGACGTGCGCGCCGGCGACCTGCTCGCCGTGCCCGCGACCGGCGCGTACGGCCGGTCGATGGCCAGCAACTACAACCTCGTCCCGCGACCGCCGGTGCTCGCCCTCGGGGACGGCGAGGTGAGGGTCCTCGTGCGCCGCGAGACGGTGGACGACCTGCTCGCGCTCGACCTCGGCTGAGACGCCCCGGAGGCCGGGACCGACAGCCCCCTATCCTGGGCGCGGCGCCGAACGGTGCCGCCCGCGATCGAGAGGATGCTGGTGACTGAGAACCGTCCGACCGACGGCGTCGTGCGCGTAGGCCTGCTGGGCTGCGGCACGGTCGGCAGCCAGGTGGTCCGCCTGCTCCGGGAGCACGGCGACGACTGGGCGGCGAGGAGCGGTGCCCATCTCGAGCTGGTCGGCATCGCCGTGCGCGACACCGCCGCCGAGCGGGACCCGTGGGTGCCCCGGGACCTGCTGACCGACGACGCCGAGGGCCTGGTCGGTCGCGCGGACGTGGTGATCGAGCTCATCGGCGGCATCGAGCCTGCCCGCACGCTCGTCCTGCGGGCGCTGCGCTCCGGCGCCACTGTCGTCACCGGCAACAAGGCGCTCCTCGCGGCCCACGGCCCCGAGCTGCACGCCGCCGCCGAGGCCGGGGACGCGGACCTCTACTACGAGGCCGCCGTCGCGGGCGCCGTCCCCGTCGTCTACGGCCTGCGCGAGTCCCTGGCCGGGGACAAGATCACCGCGGTGCTGGGCATCGTCAACGGCACGACGAACTACATCCTCGACGAGATGGCCACCCGGGGGCTCAGCTTCGACCAGGCGCTGTCCCAGGCGCAGGAGCTCGGCTACGCCGAGGCGGACCCGACGGCGGACGTCGACGGGCACGACGCCGCGGCGAAGGCCGCGATCCTCGCCTCCCTGGCCTTCCACACCCGCGTGGGCATCGACGACGTCCCCGTCACCGGCATCCGGCACATCACCGCCGAGGACATGGCGGAGGCGCGCGAGACGGGCCACGTCATGAAGCTGCTCGCCGTCGCCCGCCGCACGGTCTCCGGCGGCACAGAGGGCATCAGCGTGCGCGTCCACCCCGCGCTCGTGCCGGCCGCACACCCGCTCGCCGCGGTGCACGGCGCGTTCAACGCCGTCGTCGTCGAGTCCGAGTCCGCGGGCCGCCTGATGTTCTACGGGCAGGGCGCCGGCGGTGCGCCGACCGCCTCGGCGGTGCTCAGCGACGTCGTCGCCGCCGCGAACCACAAGGTCCACGGCGGCCACGCGCCGCGCGAGTCCACCTACGCCGAGCTGCCGCTGCACGGCCCCGACGCGACCGCCGCCCGTACCCAGGTCCAGCTCCGGCTGGCGCACGCGCCGGGCACGCTGGCCGCCGTGGCCGGCGTCTACGGCGAGGAGGGCGTGTCCATCGACAGCGTCCGCCAGCAGCGCTCGGCGGACGGCGTCGCGCAGCTGACGATCATCAGCGACGTCTCCACCGAGGCGGCGCTCGAGCGCACGGTGGCGAGGCTGGCCGAGGAACCGCACGTGCACGAGGTCATCTCGGTGACCCGAGTCGAAGGAGCATGATGGCCCACCAGTGGCGAGGCGTGATCGAGGAGTACCGCGACCGGCTGCCGATCGGGGCCGACGACCCGGTCGTGACCCTCGGCGAGGGCGGCACCCCGCTGGTCGAGGCGCCCGTGCTCGGGGAGCGGACCGGCGCGCGGGTGTGGGTCAAGGTCGAGGGCGCGAACCCGACCGGCTCCTTCAAGGACCGCGG
This sequence comes from Georgenia soli, assembly GCF_002563695.1. NCBI lineage: Bacteria > Bacillati > Actinomycetota > Actinomycetes > Allobogoriellales > Allobogoriellaceae > Georgenia > Georgenia soli. The sequence goes on from NZ_PDJI01000004.1 coordinate 3,209,881, forward strand.
CATGACCATGGCGATGTCGAACGTCGCCGCCACGGACACCCGCATGGTCGTGTGCGCGTCCACCGGGAACACCTCCGCCTCGGCCGCCGCCTACGCCGTGCGCGCGGGCCTCGGCTGCGCCGTCGTCCTGCCCGCGGGGAAGATCGCCGCCGGCAAGCTCGCCCAGGCCATCGTCCACGGCGCGACCCTCGTGGCCGTGGACGGCAACTTCGACGACTGCCTCCGCATCGCCCGCGACCTCGCGGAGCAGTACCCGGTCGCGCTCGTCAACTCGGTCAACCCCTACCGCCTGCAGGGCCAGAAGACCGCCGCGTTCGAGGTGGTCGACGCCCTCGGTGACGCCCCCGACGTCCACGTCCTGCCCGTGGGCAACGCCGGCAACATCTCCGCGTACTGGATGGGCTACAACGAGTACGCCGGCCGCACCACGGCCGCCTCGGTCGACGACGCCGCCACGCGCCTGGCGCCGGTGGCCACCAGGGTGCCGCAGATGTGGGGCGTGCAGGCCGAGGGGGCGGCGCCGTTCGTCAAGGGCGCCCCCGTCGAGCACCCGGAGACCGTCGCCACCGCGATCCGCATCGGCAACCCGGCCTCCTGGGACTACGCCGAGGCCGCCCGCGACGACTCCGGCGGCTGGATCGACGCCGTCACCGACGCTCAGATCCTCGACGCCCAGTCGCTGCTCGCCGCCGAGGTGGGCGTGTTCGTGGAGCCGGCCTCGGCCGCCTCCGTCGCCGGGCTGCTGCAGGCCGCCGAGCACGGCCGCGTGCCCGCGGGGGCCCGGATCGTGTGCACCGTGACGGGCAACGGCCTGAAGGACACCGCGACCGCGCTGGGCCACACCACCGTCGAGCCCGAGGTCATCGCGCCCACGCTCGAGGCCGCCGTCGCGGCCCTGGGCCTGTAACGCCCGTGCGGCTCGCGCGCGACGTCGTCCGGGTCCGGGTCCCGGCCACGTCGGCCAACCTCGGGCCCGGGTTCGACTCCCTGGGCCTGGCGCTGGGTGTGTGGGACGAGGTCTCCGTCCGCGCCGTCGCCGGCCCGACGACGGTCCGCGTCGTGGGGGAGGGGGACGGCGCCCTGCCCGACGGCGAGGAGCACCTCGTCGTCCGTGCCGTGCGGCTCGGCCTGGACCGGGCGGGGGCCCCGCAGGCGGGCCTGGAGCTCGTCTGCCACAACGCCATCCCGCACGGGCGCGGGATGGGGTCCTCGGCGGCCGCCGTCGTCGCCGGTCTGGTCGCGGCCCGCGCTCTGCTGGCGGAGCCGGAGGCGCTCGACGACGACGCTCTCCTCGACCTCGCCACCCAGCTCGAGGGGCACCCGGACAACGCCGCCCCGGCGCTGCTCGGCGGGGCCACCGCGGCCTGGGAGGACGGCGCGGGGCCGCACGCCGCCCGCATCCCCGTCTCCGGCGACCTGCGGCCCACGGTGCTGGTCCCGCAGGCGCAGCTGCTCACCCACACGGCCCGGGCGGTGCTGCCCACGCAGGTCCCGCACGCGGACGCGGCGTTCAACGCCGCCCGCTCCGCGCTGCTGGTGCTCGCGCTCGGCGGCCGGAGCGACCTGCTCATGGCGGCCACGGAGGACCGGCTGCACCAGGGGTACCGCGCCGACGCCATGCGCGGCACCGCCGAGGCCGTCCGGGCCCTGCGCCAGGCCGGCTGGCCGGCTGTCGTCTCCGGTGCCGGGCCCAGCGTGCTGGTGCTCGAGCGGCTCGACGACGCCACCGCCCGGACCCTGGAGCAGCACGGCTGGCGGGTGCTCGACCCGGGCGTCGCGACCTCGGGTGCGCACCTCGTCGGCTGACCGGGGATATTCGCCGACCTGGGGCGAGAAACACGTCCGGATCGTGCGGCGCGCGCAGTCGACGGCTGGTAGCATCGTCAGTGCACCGACTCCCTGCGGACGTTTCCGCGCACCTGGGTGCGTCTACCGCGTCTTCGTACAGACGGAGCATCTGCCCCGACCGCCACGCGCCTGCAGCGTCCGCGCGCGGGGACCCCATCACCACCCAGCCCTCCCGGCTGGTAAACCGACCCGCGTCCTTGCGCCGACCAGACCGAGGACGTTTCACCGAGGGAAGGAACCTCGTGACCGAAACTGTCGACGCCCCCAACACCGGCACCGCCGGGTCACGCCGGGGCTCGTTGACCACGCTGCGCCTCCCGGAGCTCCAGGCCCTCGCGGGCGAGATGGGGCTCAAGGGCACGGCGAAGATGCGGAAGAGCGACCTCGTCGCCGCCATCCGCGAGGCCCGCGGCGACGGCAACGGCGCCGGCCGGACCGCTGCGCCGAAGCAGTCGGACTCCGCCGCGTCGAAGCAGCCGGACTCCGCCGCGTCGAAGAGGTCGGAGTCCGCCGAGCCGAAGCGGTCGGAGTCCGCCGAGCCGGGCCGTGCCGCCGAGCCGGCCAAGGCCGAGCGCGCCCAGGAACCCAGCACCCGCCGGTCCCCGGAGCCCGCCCGCGCCGAGCGCACCCGCACCGAGCGCCCACAGCCGGAGCGCACCGAGTCCGAGCCGACCGGGTCGGACGCGGCCGAGGCCCCGGCCCAGCTGCAGCTGCCCGACGTCCAGCCCGCGCAGCGCCAGCGCCGCGGCTCGCGCCGGGCCACCGCCCCTGCCGCAGCACCCGTGACCGCCGCCGCGCCGACCGCCGCCGACCCCGCGCAGACCGCCTCCCACGAGGACGCGAAGGAGGCCCTCAAGCGCGAGCTCGCGGAGCGCGCCGGGAACGCCGAGCACGGCGGGGAGACCGAGGAGGAGCGCGCGCGTCGTGCCCTCGACGCCCTCGGCGAGGCCGCCGCCCGCCGTCGTGACCGTCAGGAGGACGGCGAGCACGACCAGCCCGGTCACCAGTCCCCGCTCGGCGGGCGCAACCGCCGCGACGACGACGAGCACGGCTCGCGCTCGCGCCGTCGTAGCCGCGACCGCAACCGGGACCGCAAGCGCCGCGGCACGGGCCGGGGCGACTTCGCCTTCGACGAGCCCGTCGAGGTCAGCGAGGACGACGTCCTGCTGCCCGTCGCGGGCATCCTCGACGTCCTGGAGAACTACGCCTTCGTGCGCACCTCCGGGTACCTGCCCGGCCCCAACGACGTCTACGTCACGCTGGGTCAGGTCAAGAAGAACGGCCTGCGCCGCGGTGACGCGATCACCGGTGCGGTGCGCCAGCCCCGCGAGGGCGAGCAGCAGACCGGGCAGCGCCAGAAGTTCAACGCGCTGGTCCGCCTCGACACCGTCAACGGGATGGGCGTCGAGCAGGCGCGCAAGCGGCCGGACTTCACCAAGCTGACCCCGCTCTACCCGCAGGAGCAGCTGCGCCTGGAGACGACGCCGAAGGCCATCACGCCCCGCGTCATCGACCTCGTCGCCCCCATCGGCAAGGGGCAGCGTGGTCTCATCGTCTCCCCGCCCAAGGCCGGCAAGACGATCATCATGCAGCAGATCGCCAACGCGATCTCCGTCAACAACCCCCAGGTCCACCTCATGGTCGTGCTCGTCGACGAGCGCCCCGAGGAGGTCACGGACATGGAGCGCATGGTCAAGGGCGAGGTCATCGCCTCCACCTTCGACCGGCCGGCCTCGGACCACACGATCGTCGCCGAGCTCGCGATCGAGCGGGCCAAGCGGCTCGTCGAGCTGGGCCAGGACGTCGTGGTGCTCCTGGACTCCCTGACCCGCCTCTCCCGGGCCTACAACCTCGCCGCGCCGGCCTCCGGCCGCATCCTCTCCGGCGGTGTCGACGCCTCGGCGCTGTACCCGCCGAAGAAGTTCTTCGGCGCCGCGCGCAACATCGAGAACGGCGGCTCGCTGACGATCCTCGCCTCCGCCCTGGTGGAGACCGGGTCGAAGATGGACGAGGTCATCTTCGAGGAGTTCAAGGGCACCGGGAACATGGAGCTGCGCCTGGCCCGTCAGCTGGCGGACAAGCGCATCTTCCCGGCCGTGGACGTCAATGCCTCCGGCACCCGCCGCGAGGAGCTGCTCATGGCCCCCGAGGAGCTCAAGATCGTCTGGAAGCTGCGCCGGGTCATGGGTGCGCTCGACCAGCAGCAGGCCATCGACCTGCTCCTGGGCAAGCTGCGCGAGACGTCGTCGAACGCGGAGTTCCTCATGACGGTGCAGAAGACGACGCCGACGCCCACGCACGAGCCCGAGCTCGCCATCCGCTAGACGGAGACGTCGCTCACATCCGCGGGCCGTCCGCCCAGGCGGGAACAGGACGGACGCCCGCGGTGTTGGACACAAGGTTCCGGCCGTCAGGTGCGGTCTGGCACAATATCTCGTCGGCCTCCGGTTCACGGACGCGGTCCCTCGCGCCCGACCCGGGGCACTCACGAACCTAGGAGAGACATGAAGCAGGGCATCCACCCCGAGTACGTGACCACCACCGTCACGTGCACGTGCGGCAACACCTTCACCACCCGCAGCACGGCCACGTCCGGCGAGATCCACGCCGACGTGTGCAGCGCCTGCCACCCGTTCTACACCGGCAAGCAGAAGATCCTCGACACCGGTGGTCGTGTGGCCCGCTTCGAGGCCCGCTACGGCAAGCGGAACAAGTAGCACCCTTCCGGCGCCGGCGGTGACGCCGCGGACACCGTCCGCGGCTCCCGCCGGCGTTGTCGTACGCAGAACCGTAGTTCGTACGAGGGTCCGGAGCGGACCACCGAGGGAGAGGCATGAGCGAGGACCTCACGGCCGTCGAGCCGCTGCTGGCCGAGCACGCCGAGATCGAGCGCGCGCTGGCCGACCCGTCCGTCCACGCCGACGCCGGCCGCGCGAGGACGCTCGGGCGCCGCTACGCCGAGCTCGGGCGCATCGTCCACGCCTACCGTGCGTGGCAGGCCGCGGAGGGCGACCTGACCGCCGGGCGCGAGCTCGCCGAGGCCGACGAGGCGTTCGCCGAGGAGCTCCCCGCGCTCGAGGCCACGCGCGACGGGGCCGCCGAGGAGCTGCGCCGGGTCCTCGTCCCCACCGACCCGGACGACGCCCGCGACGTCATCCTCGAGGTCAAGGCCGGCGAGGGCGGGGAGGAGTCCGCGCTGTTCGCCGGGGACCTGCTGCGCATGTATCTGCGCTACGCCGAGCGGCAGGGCTGGTCGGCCCAGATCCTCGGTGCCACCGAGTCCGACCTCGGCGGCTACAAGGACGTCTCCGTGGCCATCAAGGCCAAGGGCGTCCCGCAGGACCCCTCCGACGGCGTGTGGGCGCACCTGAAGTACGAGGGCGGCGTGCACCGCGTGCAGCGCGTGCCCGTCACCGAGTCCCAGGGGCGTATCCACACCTCCGCCGCGGGCGTGCTCGTCCTGCCCGAGGTCGACGACCCGGGCGAGGTGGAGATCGACCAGAACGACCTGCGCATCGACGTCTACCGCTCCTCCGGTCCCGGCGGCCAGTCCGTGAACACCACCGACTCCGCCGTGCGCATCACCCACGTGCCCACGGGCATCGTGGTGTCGATGCAGAACGAGAAGTCGCAGCTGCAGAACCGTGAGCAGGCGATGCGCGTGCTGCGCGCCCGGCTCCTCGCCGCCCGGCAGGAGGAGGCGGAGGCCGCCGCCTCCGAGCAGCGCCGCTCCCAGGTCCGCACCGTGGACCGCTCCGAGCGGATCCGCACCTACAACTTCCCCGAGAACCGCATCGCCGACCACCGCACCGGGTACAAGGCCTACAACCTCGACCACGTGCTCGACGGCGACCTCGGGCCGGTCATCGCCTCCGCCGTCGAGATGGACGAGGCCGCCCGGCTCGCGGCCGCGGCCGCGGGCCGCGGATGACCGCCGTTCCCGGCGACGGCGGGACGGTCGCCCCGCCGCCCGCCGGTGCGCGCCCCGCCCCCGGCCGTGGCGTCCCGACCTGGCGGCAGGCCGTGGCCGGGGCGAGCCGGGTGCTCGCCGAGGCCGGCGTGCCGTCCCCGGCCGTCGACGCCCGGCTGCTCGCCGAGCACCTCCTGGGCGGCCCCCTGGTCCTCGCGCCCCCGGTCGAGGCGGATCTCCTCTCCCGCTACGCGGACCTCGTCCGACGACGCAGCCTCCGGGTGCCGCTCCAGCACCTGACCGGCCGGATGGCCTTCCGCCACCTCGTGCTGGAGTCCGCGCCCGGCGCGTTCGTCGTGCGCCCCGAGACCGAGGTCGTCGCCGGGGCGGCCATCGAGGCGGCACGAGCAGTGGGCGGCCGTGCCCCCGTGGTCGTGGACCTGTGCACCGGTTCCGGGGCGATCGCGCTCGCCGTGGCCACCGAGGTCCCCGGCGCGCAGGTGCATGCCGTGGAGCTCTCGGCCGAGGCGGTCGCGGTCGCCCGCCGCAACGTCGACGCCCTCGCGCCGGACGTCCGTCTCCACGCCGGCGACGCGGCCACGGCCCTGCCCGAGCTGGACGGCACGGTCGACGTCGTCGTCTCCAACCCGCCCTACATCCCGCCGGACCAGGTGCCCGTCGACGTCGAGGTGCGCGAGCACGACCCGGACCTCGCCCTCTACGGCGGCGGGCCCGACGGGCTCGACGTGCCGCGCGCCGTCGTCGCCTCCGCGGCGCGGCTGCTGCGGTCCGGCGGTCTCCTCGTGATGGAGCACGCGGAGGTCCAGTCCGAGGCCGTCCGTGCCCTGGTCGTGGCCGCGGGGTTCACCGACGTCGTCACCGGGACGGACCTCACGGGTCGCGACCGGTACGTCCGGGCCCGGCGGCCCTGACGGCGGCCGGGCGCGCGGCGCGGGCCGTGAGCCACCACGCGGCCGCCGCGCCGAGGGCCACCCCGACCAGGTCCGCGACGACGTCGGCAGGGTCCCCGCTCCGGCCGGGCAGCACCTGGTGCTGGAGCACCTCGCTCAGCGGGGCGTGCGCGGTCACGAGGACCAGGACGGGAACGGTGGGCAGGCCCGCCCGGAGCGCGGCGAGGGTCACGGCGGCGAACACCGCCGCGTGAACGACCTTGTCCGCGCCGGGGACGCCGACCGCGCCGACGTCGGGCACCCGCGGGACGTAGAGCACCACGAGCTGGACGAGGACCGCGGCGGCGAGGACGAGATGGCGGGTGCGTCGGCGGGCGGTGGGGCTCATGTCACCGGACAGGATGTCACGCCGCCTCGCGGCGCCGTGAAAGACTCGTGCGCGTGAGTGTGTACGACTGCCAGGACCCGGAGGGTCGCAGCGCGGGGCTCGACGAGGCCGTCAATGCCCTGGGCCGCGGCGCGCTCGCCGTGATCCCCACCGACACCGTGTACGGCATCGCCGCGGACGCGTTCGACCCGCGGGCGGTCGCCGCCCTGCTCGCAGCCAAGGGCCGCGGCCGGCAGCAGCCCCCGCCCGTGCTGGTGGGCAACGTGGGCACCCTCGACGGGCTCGCCACCGAGGTGCCGGACGTGGTCCGGGACCTCGTCGCGGCGTTCTGGCCCGGGCCCCTGACGATCATCTGCCTCGCCCAGCCCTCCCTCGCCTGGGACCTCGGCGACACCGACGGCACGGTCGCGCTGCGGATGCCCGCCGACGAGACGGCCCTGGCCCTCCTGCGCCGGACCGGCCCGCTGGCCGTCTCCAGCGCCAACCTGACCGGGCAGCCGTCCGCGACCACGGCGGCGCAGGCGCTCGGCTACTTCGGTGACGACGTCGCCGTCTACCTCGACGCCGGACGCGCCGGCGGCGGGGTCGCCTCCACCATCGTCGACGCGACGGCGGAGCGGCTCACGATCCTGCGCCAGGGAGCCCTCAGCCGGGAGGAGCTCGCCGCCGTCGCGCCGGAGCTGGCCGACGACGGCGACGCCGCCGGCTCCGACCCGCCCGGTGAGGAGCCCGCGTCCGACGGCTCCACCGCGACCGACGGCTCCACCGCGACCGGCCCCGGGGAGGGTGACGCCCCCCAGTGAGGGTCTACCTGCTCGTCCTGCTGACGGCGGCGGCGATCACGTTCCTCGCCACGCCGCTGGTCCGGCGCGTCGCGCTCGCGACCCGGGCACTGACCCCCGTGCGGGCACGAGACGTGCACACCGTCCCCACGCCCCGCCTCGGGGGCGTGGCCATGCTCGTCGGGCTCGCCTCCGCGCTCGTCGTCGGATCCCAGGTGCCCTTCCTGCACGAGGTGTTCTTCGAGACCTCGGGCATGTGGGCGATCCTCGGCGGCGCGACGCTGGTGTGCCTGCTCGGCGTGGCGGACGACGTGTGGGACCTGGACTGGATGACGAAGCTCGTCGGCCAGGTGCTCGCCGCGGGCTTCATGGCCTGGCAGGGCGTCCAGCTCATCACCTTCCCGATCTTCGGCCTCACGATCGGCTCGTCGCGGCTCTCGCTCTTCGCCACGATCCTCGTGGTCGTCGTCGCCATCAACGCCGTCAACTTCGTCGACGGTCTCGACGGCCTCGCCGCGGGCATGATCGCCATCGGCGGGGGAGCGTTCTTCGTCTACACCTACCTGCTCACCCGCGACGCCTCGCCGGGCAACTACGCCAACCTCGCCACGGCCGTGATCGCCGCCGTGGTGGGGGTGTGCCTCGGGTTCCTGCCCCACAACTTCAACCCGGCGAAGATCTTCATGGGCGACTCCGGCGCGATGCTGCTCGGGCTGACGGTCGCCGCGGCCGCGATCGTGGTGACCGGCCAGATCGACCCGGCCACCGTGAGCAGCACGCAGGTGCTGCCCGCCTACGTGCCGATCCTGCTGCCGGTGGCCGTGCTGCTGCTGCCGCTGCTGGACATGACGCTCGCCGTCTTCCGGCGCGTGCGCGCGGGCCACTCGCCGTTCCACCCCGACCGGATGCACCTGCACCACCGGCTGCTCGACCTCGGGCACAGTCACCGCCGCGCGGTGCTGATCCTGTACATGTGGACCGCCGTCGTCTCCTTCAGCGCCGTGGCCCTCGCCGTCTACAGCCCCACCCAGGTGGCCGTGGGCACCGCCGGCGCCGTCGCCGTGGCCGTCGCCGTGACGGCCACGCAGCTGCCCGGGCTGCGCGGGCGCTCCCGGCGTGCGGCCGTGCCGGACGCCCCCGTGGCGAACGCCCCCGCGCCGGACGCGCGCGAGCCGGAGCAGCGGCCCGCGCCGCCGGCGACGCCGACAGCCCCGAGCCCGGCCGCGGCCGGGCGCCCGGCGGGGGAGACGCCACCGACGGCGCCCACCTGGCGCAGGACCCGCCCGGCGCCCACGGCGGACCCCGCGGGCGCCGTCCCGGCGGCCGCCCCGCCCACGACCACCCCGCCCGGGACAGCCGTCCCGGTGCGCACCGAGGAGGAGTCCCGAGGATGAGCGAGAACCCCCACCAGGTCCCCGACGAGACGAGCCGGGCGACCCGGAACATGTACTCCGTCATCCTGCGCCGCCTCGGCGTCCTGGTCGTGGGGCTGGCCGTCCTCGGCTCCGTCGTCGGCTACCTCGTCGCCGGCACGCCGGGAGTGTGGGGTGCCCTCATGGGAGCCGGGATCGCCGCGCTCTTCATGGTCGGCACGGTCGCGACCATGATGCTCACCGCGGACAAGCCGCTGCCGGTGGCCACCGCCGCCGGCGTGGGCGGCTGGCTGGTGAAGATGCTCCTGCTCTTCGGGGTGCTGCTCATCGTGCGCGACCGGGAGTTCTACTCCCCGGGAGTCTTCTTCGTCGTCCTGGTCCTGGCGATCCTCGGGTCGCTCGGCATCGAGATGGCGGCGGTCCTGCGTGCCCGGGTGCCCACCGTGGACCTGTCCGCGCGTCCCTCGACGGCCGGCACCGCCGGCACGGGCGAGGCCCGCGACCCGGAGGCGTAGGCCCCGCCGGGCGGGCGGTGAGACGGTGTCCGGAGCACCCCCGCGAATGCGTTAGGCTTTCTGCGTTCCCAGCACACCTCCGTCGTCGGACGCGCCCGGGGACGCACTCGTGCCCGACCCGAGCCACCAGGGGGACACACTGTCTGCCGCATCGATGCTGACTTCCAGCACCTCCGCCGTCGTGCTCGCCGCCGAGGGGGGAAGCGGCTTCCACGGCCCGAGCCTCGCGGACTTCTTCCCGCCGGCCGTCCTCTTCGAGGGGACGATCTTCGAGTTCAACCGGATCACGCTGGTGCGGCTCATCGCCACCGCGATGCTCATCCTCTTCTTCTGGCTCGCCACGCGGAAGCTCCGGCTCGTCCCGGGCCGCGCGCAGTCGATGGGGGAGATGGCGGTCGACTTCGTGCGCAAGGGCATCGCCGAGGAGTCGCTCGGCCGTGAGCTCGGCCGCAAGTACACCCCCATCCTCGTGGTGATCTTCTTCGGCGTCCTGTTCATGAACATCACGGGCATCCTGCCGTTCCTGAACATCGCAGGATCGTCCGTCGTCGGCCTGCCGCTGGTGTTCGCGCTGCTCGCCTACGTCACGTTCATCGTGGCGGGCATCAAGGCCCAGGGCGGCGGGCACTTCTTCAAGAGCCAGCTCTTCCCGCCCGGCGTGCCGTGGCCGATCTACATCATCCTGACGCCGATCGAGTTCCTCTCGACCTTCATCATCCGGCCCGCCACGCTCACCGTCCGTCTCCTCGCGAACATGCTCGCCGGGCACCTGCTGCTGGTGCTCTGCTTCGGGGCGACGCAGTACCTCTTCTTCGAGGCGAGCGGCGCCGGCATGACGATCGCCGGCGTCGGCACCCTCGCCGCGGGCTTCGCCTTCACCCTGTTCGAGATCTTCGTCTCGGTGCTGCAGGCCTACGTCTTCACCGTGCTCACCGCGGTGTACATCCAGCTGTCCGTCGAGTCCCACTAGTACAGACGTCGTCACCGCGGCACCTGCCGGGGGGCGGAAACGAAACGACGTGGCCGCCGGCCACGCCACACAGGAAGGAACACCTCCGCATGGACATCACCGGAGACATCGCGACCATCGGCTACGGCCTCGCCACCATCGGCCCCGGCATCGGCATGGGCATCCTGGTCGGCAAGACCCAGGAGGCCGTGGCGCGCCAGCCCGAGCTGGCCGGTCCGCTGCGCATCAACATGTTCATCGGTATGGCCCTGGTCGAGGCCCTCGGTCTGATCGGCCTCGCCGCAGGCTTCGTGTTCTGATGCAGGCCACCGCCCTCACGCTGGCGGCGGATCCGAACCAGAACCCGCTGCTCCCCGCCAGCTACGACATCATCTGGTCGCTCGTCTGCCTCGCGATCATCGGCTTCTTCCTGGTGAAGTACGCCGTGCCGCGCATCACGGCGATGCTCGACGAGCGTGCGGAGAAGATCGAGACCGGTCTGCAGCAGGCGGAGCGGGCTCAGCAGGCCGCCGCCGACGCGGAGGAGCGGATCGCCGCGGAGCTCGCCCAGGCACGTCGTGACGCCGCCGAGGTGCGCGAGCAGGCGCAGGTCGAGGCCAAGGCGATCGTCGGCGAGGCGCGTGGCAAGGCGCAGGCCGAGGCCGACCGCATCACCGAGAACGCCGCACGGCAGATCGAGGCGGACCGCCAGGCCGCGCAGATCTCGCTGCGGGCCGACGTCGGCATGCTGGCCACCGAGCTGGCCTCGCGCATCGTCGGTGAGTCGGTCAGCGACCACGCCCTGCAGTCCCGTGTCATCGACCGGTTCCTCGACGAGCTCGAGGCGCAGCCGGCCGACCGGGCCACGGCTCGACGGGAGGCGTGATGCGGGCGAGCAGCCAGGCGGCCCTCGACCGGGCACGGGAGCGGTGGGAGCCGGTCCTGCGCCAGGCGGGCGAGCGTGCGCGCACGCTCGGCGAGCAGCTCTTCGGGGTGGTCGACGTGCTCGACGCCTCCGTGGCGCTGCGACGCGCCCTGACCGAGCCGTCCCGCGACGGCGAGGACAAGGCGGGCCTCACGCGCGACGTGTTCACCGGCAAGGTGGACGCCGAGGCGGTGGACCTGCTCTCCGGTCTCGTGCGCGAGCGCTGGTCCGAGCCGCGTGACCTCGTGGACGCCGTCGAGATCCTGGCTGCGGACTCGATCCTCGCCGGGGCGGAGCAGGCCGGACGGCTCGAGCAGGTCGAGGCCGAGACCTACCGCCTGGAGCGCATCCTCGCGGACCAGCGGGAGCTGCGGCTCGCGCTGACGGACAGGGAGACCGGGGCGGAGCGTCGCGGAGAGCTCATGTCCCGCGTGCTGGCCGGCAAGGTCACCCCCGAGACCGCCGCCCTGGCCGTGCGGGCCGCCGCACAGCCGCGCGACCACACGCTCCCGGCGCTGCTGCGCTCGGTGGCGGACCAGGCGGCCGCTCGCCGCGAGCGGCTCGTCGCCTCGGTCACCTCTGCGGTCCCGCTCTCCGGGGCCCAGATCGAGCGGCTGACCCGGATCCTCGAACGACAGCACGGCCGCGCCGTGCAGGTGCACGTGGCTCTCGACCCGGACGTGGTCGGCGGGCTGCGCATCCAGGTCGGCGACGACGTCGTCGACGCAACCCTGGCCTCCCGCCTCGCTGACGCGCGGCGCCGGCTCGCGGGCTGAGCGCCCACCGATACGAACTGACATGTAGCACCGACCGCGCCCCAGCGGTCACACAGAACGAAGGAAGAGCAGATGGCTGAGCTGACGATCCGGCCCGAGGAGATCCGGGCTGCGCTGGACAGCTTCGTGAGTTCCTACGAACCCACCCAGGCGGTGAGCGAAGAGGTCGGGCACGTCACGCTGGCGGGCGACGGCATCGCGCAGGTCGAGGGTCTGCCCGGCGCGATGGCCAACGAGCTGCTGCGCTTCCAGGACGGCACGCTCGGCCTGGCGATGAACCTCGACGTGCGCGAGATCGGCGTCGTCATCCTCGGTGACTTCACCGGCATCGAGGAGGGCCAGGAGGTGCGCCGCACCGGCGAGGTCCTGTCCGTGCCGGTCGGCGAGGGCTACCTCGGCCGCGTCGTCGACCCCCTCGGCCAGCCGCTCGACGGCCTCGGCGAGATCCAGGGCGTCGAGGGCCGCCGCGCGCTGGAGCTGCAGGCTCCCGGCGTCATGGCGCGCAAGTCGGTGCACGAGCCGCTGCAGACCGGCCTGAAGGCGATCGACTCGATGATCCCGATCGGTCGCGGACAGCGTCAGCTCCTCATCGGCGACCGCCAGACCGGCAAGACCGCGCTGGCGCTCGACACGATCCTGAACCAGAAGGCGAACTGGGAGTCCGGCGACCCGACCAAGCAGGTGCGCTGCATCTACGTCGCCGTCGGCCAGAAGGGCTCCACGATCGCGTCCGTGCGCGGCACGCTCGAGCGGGCCGGCGCGCTGGAGTACACCACGATCGTCGCCGCCCCGGCGTCCGACCCGGCCGGCTTCAAGTACATCGCCCCCTACACCGGCTCGGCCATCGGCCAGCACTGGATGTACCAGGGCAAGCACGTCCTCATCGTCTTCGACGACCTGTCCAAGCAGGCCGAGGCCTACCGCGCCGTGTCGCTGCTGCTGCGCCGCCCGCCGGGCCGCGAGGCCTACCCGGGCGACGTCTTCTACCTGCACTCCCGCCTGCTCGAGCGCTGCGCGAAGCTCTCGGACGAGCTCGGCGCAGGCTCGATGACCGGTCTGCCGCTCATCGAGACCAAGGCGAACGACGTGTCGGCCTACATCCCGACCAACGTCATCTCCATCACCGACGGGCAGATCTTCCTCCAGTCGGACCTCTTCAACGCCAACCAGCGCCCCGCCGTCGACGTCGGTATCTCCGTCTCGCGCGTCGGTGGTGACGCCCAGATCAAGGCGATGAAGAAGGTCTCCGGCACGCTGAAGATCACCCTGGCGCAGTACCGGTCCATGGCGGCGTTCGCGATGTTCGCCTCCGACCTGGACCCGACGACGCGCCAGCAGCTCACCCGGGGCGAGCGGCTCATGGAGCTGCTCAAGCAGCCGCAGTACACCCCGTACCCGGTGGAGGACCAGGTCGCCTCGATCTGGGCCGGCACCAACGGCTACCTCGACGACGTCGACGTCCAGGACGTCGCCCGCTTCGAGTCCGAGCTGCTCGACCACCTGCGTCGCCACACCTCCGTGCTGTCCACCATCGCCGAGACCGGCAAGCTCGAGCCCGACACCGAGGACGCGCTGCGCGCCGGTGTCGAGGAGTTCCGCAAGGGCTTCCTCGACGCCGAGGGCAACCCCCTCGGTGCCGAGCCCGACGTGGACGTGGACGAGGTCGAGGCGGAGCGTTCGCAGGAGCAGATCGTCAGCACGAAGCGAGGCTGACGTGGCTGGCGAGCAGAGGGTCTACAAGCAGAAGATCAGGGCCACCCAGACCCTGAAGAAGATGTTCCGGGCCATGGAGCTCATCGCGGCCTCGCGCATCGGCAAGGCGCGCAAGGCCGCCCAGGGGGCCGACCCGTACACGCGTGCGCTGATCCGGGCGGTCTCCGCCGTCGCGGCGCACGCCAACCTGGACCACCCGCTGATCTCCGGACGCGACGACACCCCGCGTGTCGCGGTCCTGGTGGTGACGTCGGACCGCGGCATGGCCGGGGCCTACTCGGCCACGGTCCTGCGCGCCACCGAGCGCCTCCTCGAGGAGCTCGAGGAGCAGGGCAAGAAGCCGGTGCTGTTCGTCAGCGGCCGCCGCGGCGAGGGGTACTTCCGCTTCCGTGGGCGCGAGGTCGTGCGCTCGTGGACGGGCGGCTCCGACGCCCCGACGGCGGAGCGGGCCGGCGAGATCGCCGACACCCTGCTGAGCGCGTTCCTCGCTCCGGAGGAGGAGGGCGGCGTCAGCGAGGTGCACGTGGTGTTCACCCGCTTCGTCTCGATGGTGTCGCAGGTGCCGGAGGTGCGTCGCATGCTGCCTCTCGAGGTGGTCGAGGGCGTCACGCCCCCCGGGCAGGAGCCGCTGCCGCTGTACGAGTTCGAGCCGAGCGCGGACGAGGTGCTCGACGCGCTGCTGCCGATGTACGTGCGCCGGCGCATCCACTCCGAGCTCCTCATGGCGGCCGCCTCCGAGCTGGCCGCGCGCCAGCAGGCGATGCACACGGCCACCGACAACGCCGAGGACCTCATCCGCGACTACACGCGGCTGGCGAACACGGCCCGTCAGGCCGACATCACGTCTGAGATCACCGAGATCGTCTCCGGTGCCGACGCGCTCGCGTCGAGCCGGTGAGCCCATCCACCCGACCGGGGACAAGCGAAGGAACCAGAAAATGACTGCCACTGCCACCGAATCGGCGAAGACCGCCGGACCCGGCGTCGGCCGGATCTCCCGTGTGACCGGCCCCGTCGTGGACATCGAGTTCCCGGCGGACGCCATCCCGAACATGTACAACGCCCTCACCACCGAGGTCTCCCTCGGCGAGGAGGCCGGCGGGACGTCGACCATGACGCTCGAGGTCGCCCAGCACCTCGGCGACAACCTGGTCCGCGCCATCGCGCTGAAGCCGACCGACGGCCTCGTGCGCGGCGGGAAGGTCGTCGACACCGGCGCCCCCATCTCCGTCCCGGTCGGTGACGTCACCAAGGGCCACGTCTTCAACGTGACCGGCGAGGTGCTCAACCTCAAGGAGGGCGAGCAGCTCGAGATCACCGAGCGCTGGCCCATCCACCGCGAGCCGCCGGAGTTCGACCAGCTCGAGTCCCGCACCCAGATGTTCGAGACGGGCATCAAGGTCATCGACCTGCTCACCCCGTACGTCCAGGGCGGGAAGATCGGCCTGTTCGGCGGCGCCGGCGTCGGCAAGACGGTCCTCATCCAGGAGATGATCCAGCGCGTCGCGCAGGACCACGGCGGTGTGTCCGTCTTCGCGGGCGTCGGTGAGCGCACCCGTGAGGGCAACGACCTCATCGTCGAGATGGAGGAGGCGGGCGTCTTCGACAAGACGGCCCTCGTCTTCGGCCAGATGGACGAGCCGCCGGGCGTGCGTCTGCGCGTCGCCCTCTCCGCCCTGACCATGGCGGAGTACTTCCGCGACGTGCAGAAGCAGGAGGTGCTGCTCTTCATCGACAACATCTTCCGCTTCACCCAGGCCGGTTCCGAGGTGTCCACGCTGCTGGGCCGCATGCCCTCCGCGGTGGGCTACCAGCCGAACCTCGCCGACGAGATGGGCCAGCTGCAGGAGCGCATCACCTCCGTGCGCGGGCACTCCATCACCTCGCTCCAGGCCATCTACGTGCCCGCGGACGACTACACCGACCCGGCGCCGGCCACGACGTTCGCGCACCTCGACGCCACGACCGAGCTCTCGCGCGACATCGCCTCGCGCGGTCTGTACCCGGCCGTGGACCCGCTGGCCTCCACCTCGCGCATCCTCGACCCGCAGTACGTGGGCCAGGAGCACTACGACGTGGCGACCCGCGTGAAGTCGATCCTGCAGAAGAACAAGGAGCTGCAGGACATCATCGCCATCCTCGGTGTCGACGAGCTCTCCGAGGAGGACAAGGTCACGGTCGCGCGTGCGCGCCGCATCGAGCAGTTCCTCTCGCAGAACACCTACACGGCCGTGAAGTTCACGGGCGTCGAGGGCTCGACCGTGCCGGTCGCCGAGACCGTCGAGGCGTTCAAGCGCATCGCCGACGGCGACTACGACCACGTCCCGGAGCAGGCGTTCTTCAACATCGGCGGCATCGAGGACCTCGAGCGCGCCTGGTCGAAGATCCAGTCCGAGCTCCGCTGACGCGAACCAGATCGAGGAGGTCGCCGCTGTGGCGATGAAGGTAGACGTCGTCTCGACGACCGCCCGCCTGTGGGGCGGGGAGGCCACCAGCGTGGTCGTCCCCGCCGCCAACGGCGACCTGGGCATCCTGCCCGGCCGCCAGCCGGTGCTCGCGGTGCTGCGTCCGGGGGTCGTCCGCATCACGCCGACCTCGGGGTCCGTGGTGACCGTGGACGTCACGTCCGGGTTCGTGTCCGTCGACGAGGACGCCGTGACCGTCGTCGTCGAGGGCGCGGACGTACTTGCCGAGAACCTGCGGTAGGCCGCATTGACGTGGGCGGGGACGGCTGGGGCTGTCCTGTTGGTCCTCGCCCTCGTCGCGGGCCTGCTGCTGATCCTCTTCGTGGTGCGGGTGCGCCGTCTGGCGCACCGCATCGGCTCCTTCGAGTGCGCGCTGCGGCCCGCCGGGCGGCGCGAGTGGACGAGCGGCATCGCCGTCTTCGGCGTGGGGCGGGTGGACTGGTACCGGCTGGTCTCGCTGTCCCTGCGCCCGGACCGGACCTTCGCGCGCGACGACCTCGAGGTGCGTGAACGGGTGCACCGCTCGCCCGGCGGCGCGGACCAGGTGAGCGAGATCCTGTGCAGCCTGCCCGGCGGCGAGGTGCACCTGGCCATGCGGCGCGAGTCCCTGGCGGGCCTCGTGAGCTGGCTGGAGTCCGCCCCGCCGCGCGGCGACTACTTCGTGTAGGTCGCCCCCGAACGAAAGCCGAGTGATAGTGCGCGTCGTCATCGCCACCTGCTCCGTGGACTACTCCGGGCGTCTCGACGCCCACCTGCCCCTGGCCACCCGCCTGCTCATGGTGAAGGCGGACGGCTCGGTGCTCGTGCACTCCGACGGCGGCTCCTACAAGCCGTTGAACTGGATGAGCCCGCCGTGCCGGCTGGTCGTGGAGGAGGCGGAGGGCCCCGACGCGGAGCACGGTGTGCGCGAGGTCTGGACGGTGCAGAACACCAAGACGGACGACCGGCTGGTGGTGCGCATCCACGAGATCGTCGCCGACCACTCCGCCGAGCTCGGCGTGGACCCCGGCCTGGTCAAGGACGGCGTGGAGGCGCACCTGCAGAAGCTGCTCGCCGAGCAGATCGACCTCCTGGGACCCGGGCACCAGCTGGTGCGCCGCGAGTACCCGACGGCGATCGGCCCCGTCGACATCATGGCCAAGGACCCGTCCGGGGTGTCCGTGGCCGTCGAGATCAAGCGCCGCGGCGACATCGACGGCGTCGAGCAGCTCACCCGTTACCTCGAGCTGCTCAACCGCGACCCGCTGCTGGCCCCCGTCCGCGGCGTGTTCGCCGCGCAGGAGATCAAGCCGCAGGCGCGGGTCCTGGCGACCGACCGGGACATCCGGTGCGTCGTGCTGGACTACGACGCGATGCGCGGCCTGGACGACGTCGAGTCCCGCCTCTTCTGAGCGTCGATTCGGGACGGGCACCGCCCGGGGTGTTGGATGGACCCATGGCTGAGCTGACGGTGGTTCGCGGCCGGGTGGTCACCCCGGAGCGCGTGATCGACGACGGCGCCGTCGTCCTGGACGGCACCACGATCGCCTGGGTGGGTCCCACGGCCGAGGCGGAGGCCGCCGGCTTCCCCGCCGTCGCGGGGACGCCCGCCGCCGAGCCCGGCGTCCTGGTGCTGCCCGGCCTCGTCGACCTGCACTGCCACGGCGGCGGCGGCGCGTCCTTCCCCGACGCCACGAGCCCCGAGGACGTCCTGCGGGCGGTCCACGAGCACCGCCGCCACGGCACGACCTCCCTCGTCGCCTCCCTCGTCACCGCCGCGCCGGGCACGCTGCGCGACGGTGTACGCCTCCTCGCCGACCTCGCCGACGCCGGGGAGATCGCCGGCATCCACCTCGAGGGGCCGTTCCTGTCGACGGTGCGCTGCGGTGCCCAGGACCCGGACCTCATCATCGAGCCGGACCCGGCGCTGACGGCGGAGCTGCTGGAGGTCGGCCGCGGTCACGTGGTCACCATGACGGTGGCGCCCGAGCACCCCGGGAACCGCGACGGCGTCGCCGCGGCGCTGGTCGACGGCGGTGCGCTCCCCTCCTGGGGGCACACCGACGCCGGCCCCGAGGACACCCGGGCCGCCCTGGAGGCCGGCGCGGCGCTCCTCGCGTCCGCCGAGAACCCGCGGTCCGGCCGCGCGACCGTGACCCACCTGTTCAACGGCATGCACCCGCTGCACCACCGCGACCCCGGGCCCATCGGGGAGTTCCTCGCCGCCGCCCGCCGTGGCGGCGCCGTCGTCGAGCTCATCGGAGACGGCACCCACCTGCACCCGGCCGTCGTCCGGGAGGTCCACGAGCTCGTCGGCCGGGACAACGCCGTTCTCGTCACCGACGCCATGGCGGCCGCCGGGATGCCCGACGGCGCCTACCGGCTCGGCTCGCAGGACGTCACCGTTGCCGGGGGAGTGGCCCGGCTGAGCGGCGGCGGCTCGATCGCCGGCGGCACCGCCCACCTCCTCGACGTCGTGCGCACCACCGCCGACGGCGGCGTCCCGCTCCTGGACGCCGTCTACATGGCGTCCGCCGGCCCGGCCCGCGTCCTCGGCGACCCCACCGTCGGCGCCCTCGAGCCGGGGCGCCGCGCCGACCTGCTCGTCACGGACGCCGAGCTGCGTCCGCTCCGCGTCATCCGCCACGGCCAGGAGGTCACCGCATGAGCCCGCGCACGTTCCCCGAGTCCTTCGTGTGGGGCGCCGCGACCGCGGCGTACCAGATCGAGGGGGCCGCCTCCGAGGGCGGCCGGGGTCCCTCCATCTGGGACACGTTCTCCCACACCCCCGGCCGGACCGTGAACGGCGACACCGGGGACGTGGCCGCCGACCACTACCACCGGTGGCGCGAGGACGTCGCGCTCATGACCGAGCTGGGCCTCGACGCCTACCGGCTGTCGATCTCGTGGCCGCGCGTGCAGCCGGGCGGGCGCGGCGACCTCAACCCCGAGGGCGTCGCCTTCTACCGCGACCTCGTCGACGCGCTCCTCGAGGCCGGCATCAACCCGGTCGTGACGCTGTACCACTGGGACCTGCCGCAGGAGCTCGAGGACGAGGGCGGCTGGACCAACCGGGCGACCGCCTACGCCTTCGCCGAGTACGCGCGCGCCATGGCCCGGGAGCTCGGCGACCGCGTGGAGGTGTGGACCACGCTCAACGAGCCCTGGTGCAGCGCCTTCCTCGGCTACGCCTCCGGCGTCCACGCGCCCGGCCGCACCGACCCCGCCGGCGCGCTCGCCGCGGCGCACCACCTCAACCTCGCGCACGGCCTGGCCGCCCAGGCGATCCGCGAGGAGCTGGGCGAGGAGACCAACGTCTCCGTCACGCTCAACCTGCACGTCACCCGTCCGGCCGACCCCGAACGGCCGGCGGACCTCGAGGCGGCCCACGAGGTCGACCTCGTCGGGAACCACATCTTCCTCGGCCCGCTCCTGGACGGCTCGTACCCGGTCGAGCTGCGTGAGCTGACCGCGCACCTGACGGACTGGTCGTTCGTGCAGCCGGGCGACCTCGTGCAGATCCGCCAGCGCCTGGACGTGCTGGGGGTGAACTACTACTCGACGAACTACGTGCGCCGGCGCGAGCCGGGCGAGACCGCCACGGGCGGTACCGGCGGGCACGGGGACGGGGCGGCGAGCCCCTGGGTGGGGCTCGACCGGGTGGAGTTCCTCGACCCGGCCGGACCGCTCACCGACATGGGCTGGAACATCGAGCCCGACGGGCTCTACGAGCTCCTCACCGCCCTGGACAACGCCTACGACGGCCTGCCGCTCATGGTGACGGAGAACGGCGCCGCCTTCCCCGACGTGGTCGACGAGGACGGCCGGGTCCACGACCCGGAGCGGCTGGACTACGTCCGCCGCCACCTCGACGCCGTGGCCCGCGCGATCGAGGACGGCGCGGACGTGCGCGGCTACTTCGTGTGGTCCCTGCTCGACAACTTCGAGTGGGCGTACGGGTACACCAAGCGCTTCGGGATCGTCCGGGTCGACTACGACACGCAGGTGCGCACGCCGAAGGACTCCGCGCGCTGGTACGCCCAGGTCGCGCGGACCGGTGAGCTGTCCGAGCTGACAGACGTGCAGGCCTGAGAGAATCGACGCGTGCCGTCATCCCGTCGATCCCGCCGCCGCCCGTACGGCGAGGGGCACGTGCCCCTGGACCCGGACCGGCTGCGCGCCCTGCCCAGGACGGAGACGGGGCCCGACGGCGAGGACTACACCGTGCGCCAGGTGCGGGGCTCGGAGAAGTCCTACCGCTGCCCCGGCTGCGACCAGCTGATCCCCCCGGGCACCGCGCACGTGGTGGCCTGGCGCACGGAGCACCTGCTCGGGCAGCAGGCCGCGATGGACGACCGGCGTCACTGGCACCGCGCGTGCTGGCAGGCACGGGGCAGGCGCCGGCCCGTCCGGTGAGCGCGCCGTCGACGGGGCAGCGCCCGCGAGCCCTCGAGCGGCCTGCGGGCCCGTGACGCCCGTGACATGCTCGGCCCCATGACTGCACGGCTCTCGCTGACCCGCAACGGACCCGACGAAGCGGTGCCCCTGGTGCTGCTCCACGCGTTCCCGCTCGACCGCCGCATGTGGGACGACGTCCTCGCCGAGCTCGACGACCTGCCGGTGATCACCCTGGACGCCCCCGGCTTCGGGAGCTCGCCCGCCACGGAGGAGCTCGCCGAGGCGTTCGGCGCGCCGTCGGAGCCCACGCTGACCCTGTACGCCGACGCGGTCGCAGGCACCCTGCGCGAGGCGGGCGTGGACCGGGCCGTGGTCGCCGGCCTGTCGATGGGCGGCTACGCCACCCTGGCGCTCGCGGAGCGGCACCCTGACCTGTTGGCGGGCGTCGGCCTGCTGGACACCCGGGCAGCGCCCGACCCCGAGGCCGCGAGGGAGGACCGCCTGCGCGTCGCCGAGGAGGCCGCCGGTCCGAAGGGCGCGGGAGCCGTGGCGCCGATGATCGGCAAGGTCCTCGGGACGACGTCGCACGCGGAACGACCCGAGGTGGTCGAGAAGGTGCGCGGCTGGCTCGCCGAGGCTCCGCCGTCGGGGATCGCCTGGGCCCAGCGTGCGATGGCGGCCCGGCCGGACCGGCTCGCCGCGCTGGAGGCGCTCGACGTGCCGGCGCTCGTGCTGCGCGGCGCCGAGGACCTCCAGAGCTCGCAGGACGACGCGGAGTCCATGGCGTCGGCGCTGCGCGACGTCGAGGTCGTCGTCGTGCCGCGGGCCGGGCATCTCAGCGCGGTCGAGCAGCCCCAGGAGGTGGCCACCGCCCTGCGCGCGCTGCGCGAGCGGTGCCTGCGGGCCTGACGCCCCTCAGTCCTCCCAGCCCGGGAGCAGGCGGGTCAGCGCCGTGGACAGGTCCACGGAGTCGCCGTCCTTGCCGCCCGCGCCGAGGACCAGCGGCGGCTCCTGCGGGGCCGCGGTGGTGCCGCGCAGGCGGTCGAGCACCGACAGCCGCGCGGTGAGGACGTAGAAGTGGCCGTCGGTGCCGACGGCGGCGGTGCGGTCGCCGCGCAGGTACCACCCGGTCAGGTCCGTGCGGGCGGTGCCCCGGCCGCCGTAGCCCTGCACCCGCAGCGGCCGGGGCGGCAGGCCCGCCCGGCGGGCCGCCGCGGCGAAGGTCCGCAGCATGGCGGCGGCCCGGTCCGCCTCGCCACGACGGCGGCGCGCCAGCAGCTCCGCGCGCTCGACGGCGGCGTCCCGGCGCCGCTGTGCCCACTCGTCCACGGCCTCACCGTACGGCGGGCCGGGACGTGGCGCGTCCTACCCTGGGGACATGCCCGACCAGAAACCCTCCGCGCGGATCCGTCCCGCGACCGTGCTCGACGCGCCGGCCGTCGCGGCGGTGCACCTGCGCTGCTGGCGCGAGACCTACGGCGAGAAGATCCCCGCGGACGTGTACGCCGAGCGCGAGGCCGCGGGGCCCGGCGAGTGGGAGCGGCTGCTCTCCGACCCCGACGGCCCCACCGTCTGGCTGGCGCACCGTGACGGGGAGGCGGTGGGGTTCGCGATGGCGGTCGCGCCCGGCGCCGGCCACGTGCGCCCGCTGGAGCTGCGTCTGCTCCACGTCGTCGCGCAGGAGCACGGGCGCCGCACGGGCACCCACCTGCTCCAGCTCGCCGTCGGGGACGCCCCGTGCCAGGTCTGGGTGGAGGAGGGGAACGCCCACGCGCAGGGCTTCTTCCGCCACCACGGCTTCGAGCTCGACGGCGAACGGCGCACCGTGGCGGCGCGCGGCTCCCTCACCGAGGTCCGGATGCTGCGCTGAGACACGCCCGCCCGGCGCTCAGGCCTGCGCCGGCGGCGGGGGCGGCGGCGCGGGTTCGCGGACGGCGAGCAGCCCCCGCATCTCCTCCAGGTACCCGGTGATCGACTCCCGCTGGCGGGTCAGCTCCTCGACCTGGCGCTGCGCCGTCGTCCGTGCCGCGTCGGCGGCCTCCTCCGCCTCCTCGCGCAGCCGGCGGGCCTCGGCCCGGGCGTCGGCGAGCGTGCGGGTGGCCTCCTCGTCGGCCTCCTTCAGCCGCGCGCGGGCAGCGGTGTCCGCCTCGAGCAGCGTGCGCTCGGTGCGGTCCAGCGCCTCGGTCAGCCGTCGCTCCGCGTCCGCGGCCCGCGCCTCGGCGTCCCCGACGACGGCGGCCGCACGCGCGGCGGCGGCGCGGTGGGCCTCCTCCGCCTCCTTCTCGGCG
Source organism: Georgenia soli (assembly GCF_002563695.1). Taxonomy (NCBI): domain Bacteria; kingdom Bacillati; phylum Actinomycetota; class Actinomycetes; order Allobogoriellales; family Allobogoriellaceae; genus Georgenia; species Georgenia soli. The sequence goes on from NZ_PDJI01000004.1 coordinate 3,233,101, forward strand.
GCCGCGCGCAGCTGGCTGGCCTCGGTCTCCGTGCGCGCCCTGAGCTCGGTGACCTCCTGGTCCGCGAGCGCACGCTGGAGGCCGAGCTCTCGGTCGAGGCCGGCGCGGCGCTCGACCAGCTCCGCCTCGATCGCGGCCTTCGACCGGGCGGCCTCCCGCTCGGCGGCGGCCACCAGCTCCTCGGCGCGGCGGCGGGCGTTGTCCAGCGTGGTGTGCGCCGTGGCCCGCGACCCCTCGGTGAGCTGGTCGGCCTCCCGGCGCGCGTCGGCGAGCAGCGCCGCCGCCTCCTGCTCCGCCCGCTCTGTCAGCGCCCGGGCGGTCTGCGTGGCGCGGTCCAGGGTCCGCTCGGCGTCGGCGTTGGCCCGGGTGACGACGTCGAGCGCCTGCTCCTCCGCCGAGCGCAGCAGCTGCTCCACGCGCGAGCCGAGGCCGGCGTAGGAGGGACGCTCGTTCTCTCTCAGCCGCTGCTGCGCCTCGGAGAGCGCGCCCGAGATCTTCAGCAGGCGGGCGTCGAGGGTGGCCACCTCGCGGCGGGCGTCGGTCAGCGCCGTCTCGAGCGCGTGGATGCGCTGGTCAACCTGCGCCCGGTCGTAGCCGCGCATCACCACCGGGAACGCCGGCCGGTCCTCGTTCGTCACGGGCTCCTGCATGTCCGCCGCCCTCTCCTGCTCGCCCTGCTCGCTGGTCCGCCCGTCCACGGTAACCGCGGTGCGTCAGGTCGGTCGCGCACCTGGGGGTGGTTGTGCGGCGCGGCGTGCCGGGGAACCGTGCGGGCGTGCGGAGGAGGTGCTGCGCCGGCCTGTCACGGAGGTCGCGCGGTTGCCGTGGGTGCGTCCCGACGGCCGGGATGGCATCGTGGGAGCGCGCACGCGAAGAGCGCGGGGGAGGCGTGCGCCGTATTCTGGCGAGTTGACGATGCCGCACGGCATCCTGACGGGAGGAAACCCACCCACGTGACTCGACGGACCCTCGCCGTCGCGCTCGTCGTCCTGGGAGCGATCGCGGTTCTGGCTGCGATCGCCTCGGCGACGATCTGGCGCCCGACGGACACTGCAACTCTCTCCCTGCCGTCCCGGCCCGAGGCTCCGGTCGTCGTCTCCGACGCCGGGGTGCTCGACGCCGTCGGGCCTGACGTGACGATCAGGGCCACGGCGGGGGGCGACGAGCCCGTGGTGCTCGCCGTCGGCCGCACCGCCGACGTCGACGCCTGGGTCGGCACCGCCGCGCACACCCGCATCACCGGGCTGGAGAGCTGGGAGCAGCTCAAGGTCGACGACGTCGCCGCCGGCGGGACCGAGGAGCCGACCGAGGGCGCGACGGCGGAGCCCGCCGAGCCGGCCGCGCTGCCGAACCCGGCCGGCTCCGACCTGTGGGTGGCGGAGCAGACGGGCACCGGGAGCGCCGAGCTCACCTGGGCCGACCGCGACGGGCGGTGGAGCCTGCTGGCCGCCACCGACGGCACCGCGCCGGCGCCCGAGGTCACGCTGACCTGGGACGTCGAGGTCAGGACGCCCTGGCTGGTTCCCGGCCTGATCCTCGGCGGCCTGCTCATGATCGCCGGCATCGCGCTGCTCGTGCTCCAGGTCCTGGGCGCCCGGGAGTCCGGCCGTCGTCCCGCGCCCGTGGGGGCCGCCGACGACGACGAGACCGTGGTCCTGCCGGCCGCCGCGGGCGCCGGGCTGACCCGCCGCGAGCTGCGGGAGCGGGAGCGGGCGGAGGCACGCCGCCGCGGTCGTGGGCGCACGGGTGAGATCCCCGTGGTCGCCACGACCGGTGAGATCCCTGTGACCTCCGCGCGCGGCCTCGACGACGCCGGCGTGGCGCGGGGCGCGGGCATCGTCCCGGCGTCGGCGCGCGCCGAGGAGCTGCGGGCCGCCCGGGAGCCGGAGGCCGTCACGGACGCCGCGACGGCTGAGCACCCCCTCGCGCCCGACGACGACACGGCCTCCGCGGGCGTGGCGCGCGGCGCCGGGGTCGTCCCCGCGTCCGACCGGGCGGCGGAGCTGCGAGCGGGTCGCGACGGCGTCGACGAGCCGTCGGACACGGGCGCGGGTGCCGGAGCCGCCACGGGCGCGGCTGTCGGAGCCGCCGCGGCTGCGCCGGCCGCTGAAGGAGCGACGGCCGGGTCGTCCCGGGAGAGCGCCCGCGCCGCCGAGGAGGCCGCGGAGTGGACCGAGGACGAGACCGGCGACCAGGCCACCGCCGCGATGCCGGTGGTGACCTCGACCGAGGAGACGGCGGCGATGCCGGTGGTGACCTCGACCGAGGAGACGGCGGCGATGCCGGTGGTGGAGTCGACCGAGGAGACGGCGGCGATGCCCGTGGTGGAGCCGGCCGACGAGACGGCGGCGATGCCCGTGGTGGAGCCGGCCGACGAGAACACCCCTGCCGAGGAGCCCACGATCACCGAGGAGCACGAGCCGGACGCGCAGCCCGAGGACCGTCAGGGATGGCGCTCGCTGTGGGGCTTCGGCGGACGACGACGGCCGACCGACGAGGGGGAGGAGCAGCGATGAGCCGCCCACGGATCCGGCGCGTGCGCGCCGCCCTCGCCGGCGTCGGTCTCTCCGCCGCGCTCCTGGCCGGCTGCAGTGCCCAGCTGCCCCAGCCGGAGCCCGATGCGGTCGCCGAGACCCCGCCGCCCGCGCTGGACGAGGACCGGCTGGCCCGCGTCCTCGAGGACGTGCAGGCCACCGTCGCCGAGGCCGACGAGGCGCGCGACCCCGAGCTGCTGAAGCCGCGCGTCGGTGGCCCCGCCCTGGACATGCGTGCGGCGGAGTACAAGCTGGCTGACGCGACCGACGGCAAGAGCGCGCCCGACGCGCTCACTACGGCGCCCCAGGTGGCGGCCGTCCCCGCCACCGAGGGCTTCCCACGACCCGTCGTCGTGATCTCGCAGGTGCCCGAGGGGGCCAACCTTCCCCTGCTGCTGGTGCTGGAGCAGTCCGACGCGCGCGATCAGTACAGGCTGTGGGGCTGGGTGACCCTCTTCCCGGGCATCGAGACCCCGGCGATGTCCCACCCCGACGCAGGCTCCGCCGTCGTCCCGGCGGACGCCGACAACCTCGTGGTCCCGCCCTCGGACGTGGTGGCGCGCTACGTCGACACCCTGAACAAGGGCGACTCCGAGTACGCGGACCAGTTCGCCGACGACCCCTACAAGAAGTCGAGGGCGGAGAGCACCGCCGAGCTCGACAAGGCGATCGAGGCGGCCGGGGAGGCGAAGGTCTCCGCAGAACCGGGCAACGACGGACCGCTCTCCCTGGCGACCGCGGACGGCGGGGCGATCGTCGTCGGCGAGCTGCGGTCGAACCTCACGCTGCGCAAGACCGTTCCCGGTTCCGAGCTGCGTGCGGGTGGCACCCTCGGCGCGCTGCTCGGGAGCAACACCGAGGTGCTGGGCACCGTCACCGGCGCCTCCGACGTCCTGATGGCGTTCTACGTCCCGCCGTCCGACGCGGACGACAAGACCATCCGTCCGCTCGGCGCGACCACCGTCCTCATGGAGGTCACCCGTGACGACGCCGCGGCACCGGCGGAGGGCTAGCCGCCCGGAGGTCGTGGTCGGCGTAGGGTCAGCATCAGCGAACCCGGACGAAGGAAAGTGATGAGCGAGCCCACGCCTGGTATGAACCTCTACGGCGCCGTCGACCTGTCGTCGTTGGCGACGCCGCGGCAGACCGCCCCGGGCGGTCCGGGCGCCCCTGGCGCACCCGGCGCGGCAGGGGGCGGGGCCGGCGCCGCGGTCCCGGGCGAGATCGTCGTGAAGGTGACCGCGGCGACCTTCGGCGAGACGGTCCAGCTCTCGACCCAGGTGCCGGTCCTCGTGGACCTGTACTCCGCGCGCTCGGCCGCGTCCGGGCAGCTGACCCCGGTGCTGGAGAAGCTCGCCCTCGAGTACGGGGGCCGGTTCCAGCTGGCCCAGGTCGACGTCGACGCGGACGCGCAGATCGCGGCGGCCTTCCAGGTGCAGTCCGTGCCGACCGTCGTCGCGGTCGTCGGCGGGCAGCCGATCCCCCTGTTCCAGGGGGCCTACCCCGAGGAGCAGATCCGGCAGGTGCTGGACGAGGTGCTGCGCATCGCCGCCCAGAACGGCGTCACCGGCGTGCTGTCCCCGGGCGAGGAGCCCGCTGCGGAGGAACCCGCCGAGCCGCCGCTCCCGCCGCTGCACGCCGAGGCCCTCGAGGCGATCGAGCGCGGCGACCTGGACGCGGCCGAGGCCGCCTACACCAGGGCGCTGAAGGAGAACCCGGGCGACGAGGAGGCGCGGGCGGCGCTGCTGCAGGTGCAGCTGATCCGCCGGGTGGACCACGACGACCCCGAGGAGGTCCTCGCCGCCGCGGCCGCCGCGGCGCCGGGCGACGTGGCCGCCCACCTCGCGGCCGCCGACGTCGAGGCCGCCACCGGCCGGTTCGGGGCCGCCTTCGAGCGGCTGGTGCGGGTCGTCCGGGCGACGTCCGGCGACGAGCGCGAGCAGGTCCGCGTCCGGCTCCTCGAGCTGTTCGAGATCGCCGGACCCACTCACCCGGACGTCAGCCCGGCCCGCCGGGCGCTGGCAAGCGCGCTGTACTAGCGCCCGACCTCCCGCCCGACGAGTTCGAGGTGGTGGTTCCGTCGGGAACCACCACCTCGATCTCGTCCGGTCGCGGCGCGCGGGTGCGCACCGCGCGGGGCGATCTCAGTCCTCGGGGACGAACCAGACGGCACCCATGGGCGGCACACGCAGCGCTGCCGACGCCGGACGGCCGTGCCACATCGGCTCGCTCGCCTCGACCCGGCCGAGGTTGCCCACCCCGGAGCCGCCGTACTCGGCGGCGTCGGTGTTGAGGACCTCCCGCCAGCCGCCGGCCATCGGGAAGCCGACGCGGTAGCCCTCGTGCGGGGTGCCCGCGAAGTTCATGACGCACAGGACGACGTCCTGGCCGTCCTTGCTGCGGCGCAGGTAGCTGAGGGTGTTGTGGTCGCCGTCGCCCGCCTCGATCCACTCGAAGCCGGTGTGCGAGAAGTCGTCCGACCACAGGGCCGGGTGCGCCCGGTAGACCTCGTTGAGCCGGGCCACGAGGGCGGCGACGCCGGCGTGCCCGGGGTCGTCCATGTGCCACCAGTCCAGCCCCCGGGCCTCGCTCCACTCGGCCTCCTGGGCGAACTCCTGGCCCATGAAGAGCAGCTGCTTGCCCGGGTGGGACCACTGGTAGGCCAGGAGCGCGCGCACCCCGGCGAGCTGCTGCCACCGGTCGCCCGGCATCTTGGTCAGCAGGGAGCCCTTCCCGTGCACGACCTCGTCGTGGCTCAGCGGCAGGACGAACTGCTCCGAGAACGCGTACACGAGCGAGAACGTCAGCTCGCCGTGGTGGTAGCGACGGTTGATGGGCTCCTCCGCGAGGTAGCGGAGGGTGTCGTTCATCCAGCCCATGTTCCACTTCAGCCCGAAGCCGAGGCCGCCGACCGACGTCGGCGCCGTGACCCCGGGGAAGGCGGTGGACTCCTCGGCGATCATCACGATCCCCGGGACCTTGCGGTAGGCCGTCGCGTTGGTCTCCTGCAGGAAGCTGATCGCCTCGAGGTTCTCGCGACCGCCGCGGACGTTGGGGCGCCACTGGCCGGGCTGGCGGGAGTAGTCGAGGTAGAGCATGGAGGCGACGGCGTCCACGCGCAGCCCGTCGACGTGGAACTCCTCGAGCCAGTACAGGGCGTTCGCGACGAGGAAGTTCCGCACCTCCCGGCGGCCGAAGTTGAACACGTACGTGCCCCAGTCCTGGTGCTCGCCGCGCAGCGGGTCCGGGTCCTCGTACAGCGGGGTGCCGTCGAACCGGGCGAGCGCCCACGCGTCCTTGGGGAAGTGCGCGGGGACCCAGTCGACGATCACCCCGATGCCGGCCCGGTGGAGGCTGTCGACGAGGAAGCGGAACTCGTCGGGCGTGCCGAAGCGGGCGCTGGGCGCGTAGTAGGAGGTGACCTGGTAGCCCCAGGAGCCGCCGAAGGGGTGCTCCGCCACGGGCATGAGCTCCACGTGCGTGAAGCCGTGCCGGCGCACGTGCTCGATGAGCTGGTCGGCCAGCTCGCGGTAGCTCAGGCCTGGCCGCCAGGAGCCCAGGTGCACCTCGTAGACGCTCATCGGCCCGGTGTGCGGGTCGGACGCGGCCCGCCGCTCCATCCAGTCCTCGTCGCCCCACTCGTAGGTGGACTCGTCGACGACCGAGGCGGTCGCCGGGGGCTCCTCGGTGCGCCGGGCCATGGGGTCGGCCTTCTGGTGCCAGGAACCGTCGGGGTAGCCGATCTCGAACTTGTAGCGCGTGCCGGCGCCGAGGCCGGGCACGAACAGCTCCCACACGCCCGAGGACCCGAGGGAACGCATCGAGGTGCCCTGGCCGTCCCAGGCGTTGAAGTCGCCGACCACGCGCACCGCCCGGGCGTTCGGCGCCCACACGGTGAAACTCACGCCGTGCACCTCGCCGATCTCGCCGGGGAAGCGGCGCACGTGGGCGCCCAGGGCGTTCCACAGCTCCTCGTGCCGGCCCTCGCCGATGAGGTAGCGGTCCATCTCGCCGATGGACGGCAGGAACCGGTACGGGTCGTCGACGACGGAGGTCTCGCGGCCGTAGGTCACCCGGATCCGGTAGTCGGGGATCTGGTCACCGGGAAGCACCGCCACCCAGACCCCGTCCTGCTCGTGGACGGCCTCGTAGGTCTCGTGGGCCGTCACGACAGCCACCGCGTCGGCCAGGTGGCGGACGGTGCGCACGGTCACCCCGGCGGGCCCGACGTGGGCGCCCAGCACCGAGTGCGGGTCGTGGTACCGGCCGAGCGCGACCTCCCGCAGCAGCCCCGGGTCGACGGGGACCGGAACGGCGGTGGGGTCGGACGGCGCGCCGGACAGGGCCTCGGTGTGTGGTTCACGATCCATGTGTCTCACTCTTCCATCAGCCGTGCGGGCGCGCTTCCCGTCGCCCGCGGGGGCCCGGTGGTCAGGCCCCGAGGATGCGTTCGACCCCCGCGAGGGGTATGTGCAGCCAGTCCGGCCTGTTGCGCGCCTCGTAGGTCACCTCGTACAGGGCCTTGTCGAGCTCGAGGGCGTGCAGCAGGGCCGGCTCGTCCCGCGGGTCGCTCCGGGAGATGTGGGCGTAGCCGTCGAGGAACGCCTCCCGGGCGCGGTGGGCCCACTGCTGCCCGTCGGCCGCCGGCACGGAGCCGGCGGCGTAGTCGAAGGAGCGCAGCATGCCCGCCACGTCCCGCTGCGGCAGGTCGGGCAGCGTCCGCTCGGCGAGCGGGCGCAGCGGCTCGCCCTCGAAGTCGAGCAGCACCCAGCCGCGGCCGGGGACGTCGAGGACCTGCCCGAGGTGGTAGTCGCCGTGGATGCGCTGCAGCCGCGGCCACCAGGCCGACGCGCCGGCCTGGAGGAGGGCCTCCACCTGCTCGGCGCGGGCGGCGAGGTCGGGCACGTGCTCGCACGCGGTGGCGTACCGCGCGCGCCAGCCCCTCAGCGTCTCCGCGCGCGCGGCCTCGTCGGGCTCCGCCGTGGGCAGGACCGCGGCGAGGGTGGCGTGGACCTCGGCGGTCGCCTCCCCGAGCGCGCGGGCGCGCGGGGCGAGGTCCTCGCCGCGCTCGAGCGCGTCGAGCGCGACCCGCCAGGCGTCGGGCGCACCGGGGAGGAACTCCTGGGCGAGGGCGAGGTGCCCGGAGAGCTGGTGCGCGCCGTCGGGCGAGGGCCACTGGCCCAGCAGGTCGCCGACCGGGCGCGGCACGCGGGTCGAGCCGGCGTGGGCGAGGGCCTGCTGGACCTCCACGTCGGGGTTGCGGCCGGCGTGGAGCACCCGGAACAGCTTGAGGATCACCGGCCGCTCGTCGCCGTCGTCGGGGTCGACCGTGTCGAAGATGATGGAGGTGTTCGACTGCTCGCCGCGCAGCACGCGTGAGCCGCGCACCGTCAGCGCGGGCAGCAGCCCGGTGCGGTGGCCGCGGGCGCGGCCGGTCCCCGGGGGCCCGTCGGGCGCGAGCTCGAGCTCCTCGGTCACGGTGCGCAGCAGCGCGGCCGCGCCGACGGGGTCGTGGCAGGCGTCGTAGACCCACCGCGTCCCCAGGTCGGAGTGCTCGGTGGTGGCGACGAGCGCGTCGTCGTGGCCGGCCAGCGGCGCACCGCGGTAGGTCAGCGGCACCTGGTAGAGCACCGGCGCCGCGCCGCCCACGTCCCGGACGAGGTGGACCTCGACGCCGACCTCGCCGGCCGGGTCCTGCAGCCGCAGGCCCCCGACGCGCTCGAGGCTGGGCTCGGTCCCCTTGCCGGTGTACCAGCGCTGGCGCGCCATCCACGCCGGCAGCAGCTGGGAGAACGGTGGGTCGAGAGTGGCCATCATTCCTCCGGGGTGACGGCGACGGGGTCGGACTCGAGCCCCGTCCACGGTGCCGACGGCACCTCCGGCGCCGGGCCCGCGTGCGGGGCCGGCGGGAGAGCCGACGGAGGGAGCGTCGGTGGCCGCGGGGCGGACGTGGAGGTGGGCACCACGTACGTCTCCGGGCGGGAGGCCGGCGAGTCGGCCGAGGGCCTGGCGGGCGTGACCGTCCCGGCCGGCTCCGCCGTCGTCCGGGCGGACCCTGCCGGCTCCTCCGGCGCGGCCGGGCGCACGGACGCCGGCATCCCGCCCAGCGGGGCGGCGGCCTCGCCGTCGTCGGCCCGGGAGACGAGCAGCCAGAAGAAGTCCCGGGAGCCGAGCGTGACGGTGATCGAGCCGTCGGGGCCGACGGAGGGGAAGCGTGCCCCGCCGAAGACGTCGGTGAGGCTCGCCCCCGCGTGCCCGGGGACGCGGACCGTCGCGGAGCGCGGCGTGTTCGCCAGGTTCATGACGCAGAGCATCGTCTCGTGCTCGTTGCTGCGGGTGAACGCGAGCACGGCGTCGTTGTCCACGTGCAGCGGCACGAAGTCGCCCGTGCCGAAGACGGGGTGCCGACGGCGGACCTCGAGGATGCCGCGCACCCAGTGGAGCAGCGACGTGGGCTGCGCGAGCTGGGCCTCGACGTTGACCGCGGCGTAGTGGTTGACCAGCGACTGGACCACCGGCAGGTACAGCTTGCCGGGGTCGGCGGTGGAGAAGCCGGCGTTGCGGTCGGGGGTCCACTGCATCGGCGTGCGAACCGCGTCGCGGTCCGGCAGCCAGATGTTGTCGCCCATCCCGATCTCGTCGCCGTAGTACAGCGTCGGGGAGCCGGGCAGCGAGAGCAGCAGGGCGTGGGCGAGCTCGATCTCCGCGCGGGAGTTGCCCAGCAGCGGCGCGAGCCGGCGGCGGATGCCGACGTTGGCGCGCATGCGCGGGTCCTCGGCGTACCAGCCGTACATGGCGGCACGCTCCTCGGTGGAGACCATCTCGAGCGTCAGCTCGTCGTGGTTGCGCAGGAACGTGCCCCACTGCGCCCCGCCCGGGATGGGTGGGGTGTCGGCGAGGATGTCGCGGATGGCGCTCGCGCGCTGCTCCCGCAGGGAGTAGTAGATGCGCGGCATCACCGGGAAGTGGAAGCACATGTGGCACTCGGGGCGCTCCTCGGTGCCGTAGTACTCCACCACGTCCTCGGGCCACTGGTTCGCCTCGGCCAGCATGATCGTCCCCGGGAACTCCCGGTCGACCATCGCGCGCAGGTCCGCCAGGAACTCGTGCGTGCGCGGCAGGTTCTCGCAGTTGGTGCCCTCCTCCTCGAAGAGGTAGGGCACCGCGTCCAGCCGGAAGCCGTCCACGCCGAGCCGGCACCAGAACCGGACGACGTCGAACATCGCCTCCTGCACGGCCGGGTTCTCGAAGTTCAGGTCCGGCTGGTGGGAGAAGAAGCGGTGCCAGAAGTACTGCCGGCGCACCGGGTCGAACGTCCAGTTGGACGTCTCCGTGTCGACGAAGATGATGCGCGCGTCCTGGTAGCGCTCCGTGGTGTCCGACCACACGTAGAAGTCGCCGTACGGGCCGTCCGGGTTGGACCGGGAGGACTGGAACCACGGGTGCTGGTCGCTGGTGTGGTTCATGACCAGGTCGATGATGATGCGCATGCCGCGGGCGTGCGCCTCGTCCATCAGCTCGACGAAGTCGTCGAGGGTGCCGTACTGGCCGTCCACCGAGGTGTAGTCGGAGACGTCGTACCCGCCGTCGCGCAGCGGCGAGGGGTAGAACGGCGGGAGCCACAGGCAGTCGACGCCGAGCCACTGGAGGTAGTCCAGGCGGTCGATCAGGCCGCGCAGGTCGCCGCTGCCGGAGCCCTCGGAGTCGTGGAAGGCGCGCAGGAGCACCTCGTAGAAGACGGCCGTGCGGTACCAGTCGGGGTCGGGCGTGAGCCCCGGCCGGTCGGCGCCGAGGTGCCGGACCGGGTGGACCGGGGCCGGCAGCGTGCCCGCCGGGGGAGTGGTTCTGGTGGCGACGGGTGCCGAGTGTGCGGCGTCCGCCCCGTGGGGGCCGGCGCCGGTGGAGGGCGCGCTCACAGGGCCCTCACGCTCAGGATGTGGGCGCAGCGGCCGTGCGGGTCGAGCCGCACGTACGGGTGGTCGTTCCAGTAGTACCGCTCACCGCCCAGCTCGTCGGTGACCTCCATGACGGGGGCGTCGGTGCCGGGGTGGCGCAGCCCCAGGGCCTCCAGGTCGAGGTGCACGACGCCGTCGCGGGTGGCGTAGGGATCGAGGTTCACCACCACGATGACCGTGTCCTCCCGACCCGTGGGCGAGTGCTCGGCGGGCACGCGCCTGGAGAAGCAGAGCGTGGCGTCGTCGGTGGTCGGGTGGACGTGGACGTCGCGCAGGCGCTGCAGCGCGGGGTGGGCGCGGCGGATCCGGTTGAGCGAGCGGAGCAGGTCGGCGATGCCGAGGCTGTCCGCGAGGGACCAGTCGCGCTGCTTGTACTCGTACTTCTCGTTGTCGATCTGCTCCTCGGCGCCGGGCCGGGCCACGTTCTCCACGAGCTCGTAGCCGGAGTAGATGCCCCACGTGGGCGAGCCGGTGGCGGCCAGGACGGCCCGGATCGCGAACGCGGCGGTGCCGCCCTGCTGCATGTACGGCGTGAGGATGTCGTGGGTGGTCGGCCAGAAGCTGGGACGCACCCGCGCGTCGGTCTCGGTGGCCAGCTCGGTGAGGTAGTCGCCGATCTCGCCCTTGGAGGTGCGCCACGTGAAGTACGTGTACGACTGGTGGAACCCGATCGCCCCCAGGGTGCGCATCATGGCCGGCCGGGTGAACGCCTCGGCGAGGAAGATGACCTCCGGGTGGCGCTCGTGGAACTCCCCGAGCAGGCGCTGCCAGAAGTTCAGCGGCTTGGTGTGCGGGTTGTCGACGCGGAAGGCCGTGACGCCGTGGTCGACCCAGGTCTGCAGCACGTCCCGGACGGCCGTGTAGATCCCCTCGGGGTCGTTGTCGAAGTTCAGCGGGTAGATGTCCTGGTACTTCTTCGGCGGGTTCTCGGCGTACGCGATCGACCCGTCCGCGCGGGTGGTGAACCACTCGGGGTGCTCGGTGACCCAGGGGTGGTCCGGGGACGCCTGCAGGGCGACGTCGAGGGCGACCTCCATCCCGAGCTCGCGGGCCCGGGCGACGAAGTGGTCGAAGTCCTCGAAGGTGCCGAGGTCCGGGTGGATCGCGTCGTGCCCGCCGTCGGGGCTGCCGATGCCGTACGGCGAGCCCGGGTCCTCGGGCGTGGACTCGAGGGAGTTGTTGCGGCCCTTCTTGTTGGTGGAACCGATCGGGTGGATCGGGGTCAGGTAGACGACGTCGAAGCCCATGTCGGCGATCGCGGGCAGCCGCTCGGCCGCGGTGCGCAGGGTGCCGGAGGTCCAGCGGCCGGTCTCCGGGTCGCGCCGGGCGCCCTCGGAGCGGGGGAACATCTCGTACCAGGACCCGTAGAGCGCGCGCTCGCGGTGGACGACCACCGGGTACGTGGCCGACGGCGAGACGAGGTCGCGCAGCGGGTGGGCGTCCAGCACGGCGCGGACCTCGGCCGCGGTGCCGGCCGCGAGCCGGGCCTGCGCGGGGCGCGCGGTGTCGCGCAGGGCCGTCACGGCGTCGGTCAGCACGGCGGCGGCGTCGGCGGGCAGCTCCCGGTCCGCGGCGCGCTCGAGGACGAGCGCCCCCTCGGTGAGCATGAGCTCGACGTCGACGCCCGCGTCGATCTTCAGCCGCGCGTCGTGGGCCCAGGTGGCGTACGGGTCCGACCAGCCCTCGACCCGGAAGCCCCAGTCGCCCGGGGCGTCGGGGACCAGCCACGCCTCGTAGCGGTCCAGGCCGGGCGCGATGTCGTACATGCGCGCCCACGAGTGGTCGGTGCCGTCCGGGGCCACCAGCACGGCGGTGGCCGCGACGGCGTCGTGACCCTCGCGGAAGACGGTGGCGCGCACGGGGAAGGCCTCGCGCTCGGTGGCCTTGGCGGGCCAGCGACCGTCCTCCAGCACGGGAGAGACCTCCACGACGGGAATACGGCCGATCGGCGCGAACGGGGCGGGACGGGGCACGGACGGGGTCGTGCCCGTTGCGCGGGCACGGTCCTTCGGCTGGGTGGTGCTCACAGCGAAGAACCTATCGAGGTCCGGCCGACATGGCAGTTTGGCCCGCGGGGCGTCCCGGCCCGGACGGCTTGCAAAAGCGTGTGAAAGGGCCTGCAACATTTTCACTTTTGACGTCTAGACTCGTGCGGGTGAGAGCCATCCGTCGTTTCACCGTCCGCAACGTCCTCCCCGAGGCGCTCGCCCCCCTCGACCGTCTCGCCCAGAACCTGCGCTGGTCGTGGCACACGCCCACGCGCGACCTCTTCGCCTCGCTCGACCCGGAGCTGTGGCGGCGCGTCCACGGCGACCCCGTCGCGCTGCTGGGGTCCCTGAGCCCCAGGCGCCTCGAGACTCTCGCTGCCGACCAGACGCTCATCGCGGAGGTCCGGCGTCTCGACGAGGATCTGAGCACCTACCTCGCCGAACCGCGCTGGTACCAGCAGGAGCTGACCGACCCGGACAAGCCGGACGCCATCGCCTACTTCTCGGCCGAGTACGGCATCACCGCCGCGCTGCCCCAGTACTCCGGGGGTCTGGGCATTCTCGCGGGCGACCACCTCAAGTCGGCCTCCGACCTCGGCGTGCCGATCGTCGGCGTGGGCCTGCTCTACGGGGCGGGCTACTTCAAGCAGTCCCTCACCCGGGACGGCTGGCAGCACGAGACGTACCCGCTGCTCGACCCGGACAACCTGCCGCTGAACCTGCTGCGCGAGGAGGACGGCACCCCCGCGCGCGTCACGCTCGACCTCCCGGGCGGGCGGGCCCTCCACGCCCAGATCTGGGTGGCGCAGGTGGGCCGCGTGCCGCTGCTGCTGCTCGACTCGAACATCGCCGAGAACGACGACCAGGCCCGCCGGGTCACAGACCGCCTGTACGGCGGCTCGGCCGACCACCGGCTCCGCCAGGAGCTCCTGCTGGGCATGGGCGGCGTCAAGGCGGTCCGTACCCACTCCCGGCTGACCGGGGCGCCCGCGCCGCAGGTCTACCACTGCAACGAGGGCCACGCCGGCTTCCTCTCCGTCGAGCGCGTCCGCGAGCTCGTGCAGGGCGAGGGCCTGTCCTTCGAGGAGGCGCTCGAGGCCGTCAAGGCGGGCACCGTCTTCACCACCCACACCCCGGTGCCGGCCGGCATCAGCCGCTACGGCACCGACCTGGTCGCCGAGTACTTCGGCGGCAGCGCCGAGATCGACGGGATCCCGCTGGACAAGGTGCTCGCGCTCGGCGCCGAGGACTTCGAGGGCGGCAACCCGGGCGTGTTCAACATGGCGATCATGGGGCTGCGCAGCGCCCGCCGCGCGAACGGCGTGGCGAAGCTGCACGGCAAGGTCTCCCGCGGCATGTTCCACCAGCTGTGGCCCGGGTTCGACACCACCGAGGTGCCCATCACCTCCATCACCAACGGTGTCCACGGCCCCACCTGGCTCGACCCGGCCTTCGCCGAGCTCATCGGCAGCAAGCTGGCCCCGGAGCAGGTCGAGTCCGGCGAGGGCTTCCTGCTCGCGCCCGAGCAGGGCGGCCTCTCCGACGCCGAGCTGTGGCAGATGCGCGCGACCCTGCGCAAGAACCTCGTCACGGAGGCCCGGCGCCGGGTGCGCAAGTCCTGGCTCGACCGCGGCGCCTCGCCGGCCGAGCTCGGGTGGACCGACGACGTGCTGGACCCCGACGTCCTGACGATCGGGTTCGCGCGCCGCGTGCCGACGTACAAGCGGCTCACCCTCATGCTGTCCGACCCGGAGCGCCTGACCCGCCTCCTGACCGACCCGGAGCGGCCGATCCAGATCGTCGTCGCCGGCAAGTCGCACCCGGACGACGAGCAGGGCGTCGGGCTCATCCAGAAGCTCGTCCAGTTCGCCGACGGCGCCGGCGTGCGCGAGCGCATCGTCTTCCTGCCGAACTACGACATCGCCATGGCCCAGACGCTGATGCCCGGCTGCGACGTGTGGCTCAACAACCCGCTGCGGCCCCTGGAGGCCTCCGGCACCTCGGGGATGAAGTGCGCCCTCAACGGGGCCCTCAACCTCTCCATCCTCGACGGCTGGTGGGACGAGTGGTACGACGGCCGCAACGGCTGGGCCATCCCCACCGCCGACGGCGTCCAGGACCAGGCCGAGCGTGACCGGCTGGAGGCCTCGGCCCTCTACGAGCTGCTCGAGGACACCGTGGTGCCCCGGTTCTACGACCGCGACGCCGACGGCGTCCCGCGCCACTGGATGGAGATGGTGCGCCACACGCTGGCGACCCTGGGGCCGAAGGTCCAGGCCACCCGCATGGTCCGGGAGTACGTCACCACGCTGTACACGCCGGTCGCCCGCAGCTCGCGGCAGATCGCGGGCGACGGCCTGGCGGGCGCGCGCGAGCTCGCCGGCTGGAAGGCCCGGGTGCGGTCCGGCTGGCACGGGGTCCGCGTGGACCACGTGGAGTCGGACGGTGTCTCGGACGTGGTCAACGTCGGGGACGAGATCCGCGTGACCGCCTACGTCAACCTCGGGGACCTGCGCCCCGAGGACGTGCAGGTGCAGGTCGTCGGCGGCCTCGTGGACGACAACGACACGCTCAGCAACCTGCGGGTCTTCCCGCTCGAGCACACCGAGAGCTACGAGGGCGGGCGGCACGCGTTCGCCGGGTCCCGCGTGCTCGACGCCACCGGCCCCTTCGGGTACACCGTGCGCGTGGTGCCGGACAACCCGATGCTGGCCGCGCCGACCGAGCTCGGCCTGGCGGCGTCCGCGGAGCACTGAGCCTCCTGCGGTGAGAGGACCGGCCCCCGCGCCACCAGGCGCGGGGGCCGGTCCTCTGCCGTGGTCCTTGCGCCGGGATGCGGATCGTTCGCGGCCCTCAGCTGGTGGTCGCTCCCGTCTCGGGCCCCCCGACGGCGTCGGTCGTCCTCCCGACGGCGCTTGGTGTCCTCCCGACGGCGCTGGCGGGGTCCCGGGCGGCCGGCTCGTCCCGCTCGCTCGCCTTGAGGTTCAGCTCCAGGCCCAGGAGCACGCTCGTCATCGAGGCGCTGAGCCTGCCCTCCCTGGCGTCCCAGAGCACCCCCTCGGCGCGCTCGTGCAGCACGCCCCGGAGGCGGAGGTCGTCGAGGTTCTCCACCAGGATGTCGCGCATCGGCGGGCGGTCGAACCGGCGGAGCGCGTCGTTCGCGCCGGTCGGTGCGTCCGGAGGGAGCGGCAGCCCGAGACGCGCCGCCCGGTCACGGAGCCGCCGGCCGAGCCGGTGGGCACGGCGCGCCAGGGCCGAGGTCATCATCGACTGGCCGTCGAACGTCGTGGTCGGCAGCGAGAACAGCCGAGGGTAGGCCCGCCGCTGGATCTCCATGTAGAGGTGCTGCCGGTGACGGAGGCGGACCGGGACGCCGAACATGTAGTCGAGCCAGGGCCCCGTGAGGAACGGCGTGTGCACGGTGTACCCGGACGGGATCCGGGTGCCGGTGTACCGCTGCTGCCGCACGCCGAAGTCCAGCTGGTCGGGGAAGGAGAGCAGGGACGGGTCGAGCACCGGTGCCGCCGGCATGCTGGCACGGGGGTCCAGGCCCGGGTCGAGCACCGCGTCGCTGCCGGCGATCCGGTGCTCGCGGTAGAACTCGTCGACGGCCGCCTCCCACGTCCAGTGCTCGTCCTCCCCGGGAGCCCAGTCACCGCTGACGGCGTCGCCGCACAGGCCGTCCCAGAACACGTTCTCGCGTCCGATGCGCTCGTGGAGCACGTAGCTGAGGTACCGCTGGCCGAACGGGTAGGGAAGGGGCACCCGTCGCGCCAGCACCGAGTCCACGAGTGCACCGGTCGACCAGGGCGCGGAGAAGGACTCCAGCCGTTCGTGGCGCACCCCGGCGCGCCGGGCGACCTGGGCGGCGAAGTCGTAGTCCTGCTCGCCCGGCATGCCGAAGGTGGCCGCGACGACGGACCCGGGGCCGAACAGGTCGAGCAGCGCGCCGAGGATGGTCCGCGAGTCCAGCCCGCCGCTGAGGAAGACGACCTGGTCACCGGCGGCCGGCGAGCGCGACGCGCAGAGCTCGAACGCCTCGCGCAGCGCACGCACCCCCTCGCGCACGAGCTGGTCCTCCGAGACGTCGGGCCGGTGGCGCCGGGGCTGGCGCCCCCACTCGGCGAGCAGGGCGAGCGGCGCCTCACCGGGCGCGAGCCGCGGGACGAAGCCGAACGCCAGGAAGTCCTGGATGCCGGCACGGTCCTCGGCGAACCGGGGCTCGAGGGTGGGGGGCATCGGATCTCCTCGAGCAGCGACGGTCGGCACCTGCGGGGCGGTGTCGCGACGTCCGCGTCACCGGCCCGGCGGCGTCGGTCCGTGGCCCCGGCCGCTCCGCCGGGCGAACCTCGTCCGCGTGCGGGGAGCGTACTGCCGGGGCGGTCGCCTCCGGAGGGGAACGAGGGCCGGTCAGTACACCATCTGCATGGCCTCGCGGACCTCCGCGAGCGTCGCCTCGGCGACGGCGTTGGCCCGGTCGTTGCCCGTGCGCAGCACCTGCAGCAGGTAGCCGGGGTCCGCCGCCAGCTCCGCCCGGCGGGCGCGGACCGGGGCGAGCATCTCGTTCACGGCCTCGGTCGCGGCCTTCTTGAGGGTCGCGGCCCCGCCGTCGCCGATCTCCGCGGCCACCTCGTGCGGGTCACGTCCGGTCGAGAGCGCCGTCAGCAGGACGAGGTTGGAGACCTCGGGGCGGTTCACGGGGTCGTAGGTGATGTGGCGGTCGGCGTCCGTCACCGCCCGCTTGAGCATCTTCGCGGTGGCGTCGGCGTCCATCCCGAGCTCGATGGTGTTCCCGCGCGACTTGCTCATCTTCTGCCCGTCCGTGCCGAGGACGCTGGCGGCGTCGGAGAGCAGCGCCTCGGGCCGCGGGAAGACCGGCCGGGAGCCGTCGCCCGCGCGGCCGTAGCGCTCGTCGAACCGGCGGGCGATCACGCGGGCCTGCTCCAGGTGGGGCAGCTGGTCCTTGCCGACGGGGACGAGGTTGGCCTTGCAGAAGAGGATGTCCGCGGTCTGGTGGACCGGGTAGGTCAGCATGAGCCCCGACATGGGCCGGTCGCCCGTGGCGTCCAGCTCCGCCTTCACGGTGGGGTTGCGGCGCAGCTCGGCGTCGGTGACCACCGACAGGAACGGCAGCATCAGCTGGTTGAGGGCCGGCACGGCGGAGTGGGCGAAGATCGTGCTCGCGTCCGGGTCGATGCCCACCGCGAGGTAGTCCGCGACCAGGGAGAGGACCCGCTCGCGGATGGGGCCGACGCCGTCGCGGTCGGTGATGACCTGGTAGTCGGCGACGAGGACCCACGTCTCGACCCCGGCCCGCTGGAGGCGCACGCGGTTGAGCAGGCTGCCGAAGTAGTGGCCCAGGTGCAGGTTGCCCGTGGGCCGGTCGCCGGTGAGCACGCGGAACCCGCTCGGGTCCTTCTCGATCTGCGCCTCGATCTCGTCGCTGCGGCGTCGGGTGCGCTCGAGGGACGCGTCGTTGGTGGAGTCCGCCAGGTCGGTGGCGACGTCGGTCTGCTCGGTCATGAGGTCCTCAGGTCTGGGGCCGCCGCGGGGCGTGCCGGGCCGCCTCGCGGGACGGCCGGGGGGAAGGGTGCGCGGGGGAGCCGTCCGTCAGGACGGCCACCACAGACGCACGCGGATCGGCACGGGTCCCAGCCTAGCGCCGTCGCGCGGGGGGCCGGCGAGGCGTCCGACGACGGGAGGCGGCGGTGTCGGGATGCGGCGTCCGACGACGGGAGGCGGCGGCGTCGTCGGGGACGGGGCGTCGTCGTCGTCGAGCATGCGGCGTCGGCGTTGCCGAGCGTCGAGACGGCGCCGCGGGAGTCTCGAGGAGTCAGCGGGCCAGGTAGATGCGCATGCTGAGCGACTCGAGGTCCACCGCCTCCCCGGGCGAGGCGAGCAGGTCGAGCGGCTCGGTCTCGGCCTGCTGCACGCCCTCCGGCCGTTCCCACGCGGAGTCCCACACGAGCTCGTAGTCCCGGCCCCGCCCCTCGGGCAGGGTGACCAGCTGCTGGTCGAGGGAGCCGTTGAGGACCACGAGTGCGTCAGCGTCCCCGACGGGCTGGCCGGAGCGGAGCATCTGCAGGACGCGCTGGTGCGGGTCGTGCCAGCCGTCCGGCTCCATCGCCTCGCCGTTGCCGTCGAACCAGGACAGGTCGGGCAGGACGTCGTCCGCGGTGCGCGGGCGCCCCGCCGCGAAACGGCTCGGGCGCAGCACGGGATGCTCGCGGCGCAGCCGCAGGAGCGACGAGACGGTCTCGAGCAGGTCGCCGTGCCAGTCGTCGCGGCGCCACCCGATCCAGGAGATCTCGTTGTCCTGGCAGTACGGGTTGTTGTTGCCGCCCTGGCTGCGCCCGATCTCGTCGCCGGCCGTGAGCATCGGGGTGCCCGCCGCGACGAGCAGCGTGCCGAGGAGGTTCCGCATCGAACGACGGCGCAGCGGCAGGATCTGTGCCGCCGGCGAGTCCTGGGGGAGCGGCCCCTCGACGCCGTGGTGCCAGGAGCGGTTGTCGTCCGTGCCGTCGCGGTTGCCCTCGAGGTTGGCCTCGTTGTGCTTGTGCTCGTAGGAGACCAGGTCGGCGAGGGTGAAGCCGTCGTGGGCGGTGATGAAGTTCACCGAGGCGAGGGGGCCACGCCCGCCGGGCACCTCCCCGGCACCGAACAGGTCGGCGGAGCCGGAGAGCCGCGTGGCGAGGTCCCGCAGGTCGTGCCCGGCGTAGCCCTTGGCGGCGGCGGCCGGGTCGGCCAGCCAGAAGGTGCGGACCGTGTTGCGGAACCGGTCGTTCCAGTCGGCCATCGGCGCCGGGAACTGGCCGGTCCGCCAGCCGCCGGGGCCGAGGTCCCACGGCTCGCTGACGAGCTTGGTGGTGGACAGGAGCGGGTCGGTGGCGAGGGCGACGAGGAAGGGGTGCGACGGCGTGAAGCCGGCGCCGTCGCGGCCGAGCGTGACGGCGAGGTCGAACCGGAAACCGTCCACGCCGACCTCGCCCGCCCAGTAGCGCAGGGAGTCCAGGGCCAGCTGCACCACGCGGGTGCGACGGAAGTCGAGGGTGTTGCCGCAGCCGGTCATGTCCACGAGACGGGCCGGCACCGTGCCGTCGTGGAGGTAGTAGCCGGTGTTGTCCAGGCCGCGCAGGCTCAGCGTCGGGCCGTGCACGCCGCCCTCGCAGGTGTGGTTGTAGACGACGTCGAGGAGGACCTCCAGGCCGGCGGCGTGGAGCAGGGAGACCATGCCCTTGACCTCGGCCAGCACCGCCTCCGGGCCGGCCTCCTGGGCGGCGCGCGTGGCGTACGTCGGCTCGGGCGCGAAGAACCCGAGGGTGTTGTAGCCCCAGTAGTTCGTCAGCCCCTTCCTCGTGAGGAACGGCTCCGGGAACTTCGCGTGGATCGGCAGCAGCTCCACCGTGGTGACGCCCAGCTGCCTGAGGTGGGCGATGGTGGCGGGGTGAGCGAGCCCGGCGTACGTGCCGCGCAGCTCCGGGGGCACCTCCGGCAGCCGCATCGTCAGGCCCCGCACGTGCGCCTCGTACACGACGGTCTCCGCCCACGGGACGCGCGGGCCCTCGACCGCCCCGTCGAACCTGTCGTCGACGACCACGCCGTGCGCCACGAACGGTGCGGAGTCGTGCGGGTCGATGACCATCTCGCCGCCGACAGGGACGAGGTCCTCACCGACCGTGTGCGTGTGGATCGCCGGCACCAGCTCCACGCCCCCGGCCAGGGCGCGGGCGTAGGGGTCGAGCAGCAGCTTGGCGGGGTTGTGCAGCAGGCCCGCGTCGGGGTCCCAGCGGCCGTGCACCCGGAACCCGTAGCGCTGGCCGGACCGGACGCCGGGGAGGTGGCCGTGCCAGATGCCGTCCACCGGCCCGCGCAGGCGAAACCGCCGTTCGCTCAGCGTGCCGTCCGGCGCCACGTCGACCAGGCAGAGGTCGACGCGGGTGGCGTGCGAGGCGTGGACCGCGACGTCGATGCCGTCCCCGGCCAGGTGCGCGCCGAGCCGCCGGGGGTTGGCCGCGTGGCCCGGGACCAGCTCGGCGCCGGTGTCGGTGTACGGCTCCGCGCGCCGCGAGGCGGCAAGGGGCAGCGTCGTGCTCATCTCCTCATTGAACCTCACGGAACCTCGGTGTCCGTGCCGTTGCCCGTGCGGCCGTCCCTGCTGCGCGCCACGCTCGCCGGGACAGCCGGGTCCGCTTCCAGGACGGCTGCCGCGACCACCGGGACGCCACGTCACCCTCGCGGCACGCCACGTCGCCCTCGCGGGACGCCACGTCGCCCTCGCGGGCCGGCGGCGCCGCGCCCCGCGCGGCGACAGCGGGCGGCCGGCGCAGGGTGACCGCCTGGTGAGTGCACGGCGAAGGCGGGCGAACCGGGCGATTCCGCGCCCGGGCGCGCCAGATGGCAATCTTGGTCCCATGAGGATCGTCGTGTGCGTCAAGCACGTCCCGGACCTGCAGTCCGACCGCTCCCTCGACCAGGACGGCCATCTCGTGCGCGGTGAGGACGACGTCCTCAACGAGCTCGACGAGAACGCCGTGGAGGCCGCGGTCGCCCTCGCCGAGGAGCACGGCGCCGAGGTGGTCGCGCTGACCGTCGGCCCGGACGACGCCGTCGACGCGGTGCGGCGGGCGCTGCAGATGGGTGCCGACTCGGCCGTCCACGTGGTCGACGACCGGATCGCCGGCTTCGACGTGGTCGGGACCGCGAAGGTCCTGGCGGGCGCCGTGCGGGCGCTCGGCGCCGAGACGCCGGTGGACCTGGTCGTGACCGGGATGGCCACCATGGACGGCCTGACGTCGATGGTCCCCGCGGCGCTCGCGGCCGCGCTGGACCTGCCGGCGCTCACGCTCGCGAGCGAGGTGACGCTCGAGGGCTCCGCCGTGACGATCACCCGCAGCATCGGCGACGCCGACGAGCGGCAGAGCGCCGACCTGCCCCTGGTGCTGTCGGTGACCGACCAGGCGAACGAGCCGCGCTACCCGAACTTCAAGGCGATCATGGCGGCCAAGAAGAAGCCGGTGACCACCTGGTCCCTGGACGACCTGCCCGACGTCGCGACCGCGGGCGCCGGCACGACCGTCCGCTCCGCGGCCGCGCGGCCCCCGCGCGAGGCCGGGCGCATCCTCACCGACACCGGGGACGCCGGCGCCCAGCTCGCCGCGTACCTCGTCGAGAACAAGCTTGTCTGAGGCAGGAGAGAACATGCCCGAGCTCGACCGTCCCCTGCTCGTCGTCGCCGACCACGTCGACGGCGCCCTGACCCACCCGGCCGCGGAGGTGCTCACCCTCGCCCGTTCGCTGACCACCGGCCCCGTCTCCGCCGTCGTGCTGGAGTCCCCGGACACCGCGGCGCTCGGACGCTACGGCGTCGCCACCGTCTACGCGCCGGAGCTCGGCGGCCTCGCGCCCACGGTCTCGGCCGTCGCCGCGGAGGCTGTGCTCGCCGCCGTACGGCAGGCCGACCCGGCCGCGGTCCTGCTGGTGTCGAGCTTTGCCGGCAAGGAGCTCGCGGCCCGCCTCGCGGTCGCCCTCGACTCCGGCGCGGTGGTCGACGCCACCGGCGTCACGGTGGAGGACGGCGCGCTGGTGGCCTCGAAGGTCGTGCTGCAGGGCACCTGGGAGACCACGTGCGAGGTCACCCGCGGCGTGCCCGTCATCGCCGTCAAGCCCACCGTCGTCGAGGCCGTCGCGGTGGACGGCGCCGAGCCGGAGGTCGTCGCGGTCCCCGTCGAGTTCTCGGACGCGGCGCGCGCGGTTCGGGTCCTCTCCCGCACCGAGCACCCCCGCGAGCGTGCGCCGCTGGGCGAGGCGCGCACCGTCGTCGTCGGTGGGCGCGGCGTGGAGGGCGACTTCTCCCTCGTCACCGAGCTGGCCGACGAGCTCGGGGCCGCCGTCGGTGCCACCCGCGTGGCCACCGACGAGGGCTGGATCGAGCACGCCGCCCAGGTGGGGCAGACGGGCGTGACGATCTCGCCGCGGCTGTACATCGGCGTCGGTGTCTCGGGCGCGATCCACCACACCGCCGGCATGCAGGCGGCGCAGACCGTGGTCGCGGTGAACTCCGACCCCGAGGCGCCGATCTTCGAGATGGCGGACCTGGGAATCGTCGGCGACCTCAACGACGTGCTGCCCCAGGCGATCGAGGAGCTGCGCCGGCTACGGGGCTGAGCCGGCTGGGCCGGGCCGGCGGGGCCGCGCCGGCTGCGTAGCTGAGTCGGCCGGTCGGCCGGGCCGGCGGCGTTGTTGGGCCGGCGGCTCAGCCGCGCTCGGCGTGGTCGGTGTCGGGGTGTTGTCCGATGTGCCCGGGCGCCGAGGCGTGGACGCGCTGGATGAAGGCCTCGAACTCCCGCATGAACGTGGCGAGGAACTCCCGCGTCGAGGGGTTCGTGCACTCCCCGTCGGGCCCGTAGTCCTCCGGCCTGAAGTGGATGTACGCCTCCGGGGCGTTGAGCTGCGGGGAGTCGAGGAACGACAGCACGCTGCGCATGCTCGACTGCATCACCGCGGTGCCGATCCCGCCGATCGAGGCGCCGATGATGGCGGACGGCTTGCGCGCGAACGCGTTCTGGCCCCACGGCCGCGAGCCCCAGTCGATGGCGTTCTTCAGCGCGCCGGGGATCGAGCGGTTGTACTCCGGGCTGACGTAGAGGATGGCGTCCGACGCGGCGATCGCGTCCTTCAGCGCCCGGCCCTCCGGCGGGTAGTCCGCGTCGTAGTCGTAGCTGTACAGCGGAAGGTCCTTGATGGGGATCTCCGTGAACTCGAGCGTGTCGGGGGCGACCTTGATGAGCGCCTGGGAGAGCTTGCGGTTGATGGAGTCCTTCGCGAGGCTCCCCACGAAGTAGCCGACCTTGAACGTGGCCATCGTCGATCCTTCCCGCGCCGCCGGCCGCAGCGGCCGGCCCCGCGCTGTGGCTGATGCCGCTGCGGCGGGTACCGCACGAGCCATCCTCGTCGCGCGCGGCCGCGTCGGCACGGCGGGAGTTTCGTCGCCGGCGTCTTTCAGCCCCGGCGCGACCAGGGGCGCGCCGCGGCCCAGGCACGGCGGGACGCCGAGGTGCCGATGGCGTGGCGCTGGGTGTACCGGGTGTCCAGGTCGGTGATCTGCACCTCGACCATGCCGTTCGCGTCGACGAGGTACCGCTCCTCGACCAGGCAGCCCTCGCGCCGCTCGACGGTCACGTCGCGCAGGTCCCGGCCGTCCCGCAGCGCCGGGTCGAACGGGAAGAGGACGTCCGCGAACGGCACGACGTCACCGCGCGGTTCGCCGTCGTCGTCGATCCCCGCGCACTCGACGAACCGGTACCAGCCCAGGTTGTGCGCCGCGCGGTAGCGGCGGACGGCCACCACGCCCTCCCGCTCGGGCAGCGCGGTGTCGGCGCCAAGGATCGGGTCGAAGCTCACCGCGGCGCCGCCGCTGCGCTCGCGAAAGACACCGAATCCACGGGAGAGCCGGTCGGACAGCGTGAAGCCGGCCTCGTCGTCGGCCGCGATCGCCAGACCGATCGCCGTGGAGGCGGAGGGGTGCGGGGACCGGTGGACGCGGCGGCCGAACCGCTCGCGCAGGAGGCGGGGGACCAGCGGCAGCCCCGACGCGCCGCCCACCAGGTAGATGCCGGCGACGTCGGTCAGGCCCGCGGCGTCGTCGAGGCCGCCGAGCAGGGGACGCATGGCCTCGACCGTGGCCTCCACGAGGGGGGTGGCCCGGGCGTAGAAGGTGTCGACGGGGACGCTGACATCCGTGTCGCCGACCTCGACGACCACCCGCCGCGACTGCGGCGCGATGCGCTCCTTCGCCTCGCGGCACCGGTCGAGCAGGTCGTCACGCTCGAGCCGTCCGAGATCCTCGAGGCTGCGCGCGGCGGCCGCGCCTGGGGCCGCCGTCTCGAGCACGCACCGTGCCAGCACCTCGTCGAAGTCGTCGCCGCCGAGGCGGTTCAGGCCGTTGGAGCCGAGCACGGCGTGGCGGTGCCCCTCCACGTCCACCAGGGAGGCGTCGAACGTGCCCCCGCCGAGGTCGTAGACGACGACGCGGGTGCGGCGCGAGCTGATCGTGCCGCCGCGGTGGTGGGTGTACTCGAACCCGGCCGCCGACGGCTCGTTGACGAGCGCGAGGACCTCGAACCCGGCCCGACGGAACGCCTCCAGGGTGAGGAAGCGCTGGGCGCCGTGGGCGTGCGCGGGGACGGCGACGACGGCGCGCAGCGGCACGCCGTCGTCCAGGGCCACCGCGTCCACGGCGTCGGAGAGGTTGGACCGGGTGCGCAGCGCCGTGCGTACCGCGGAGAGGTAGCCGGTGAGGAGGTCCAGCAGGGGCACCTCGAGGTCGCCGACGGTGAGCAGGGTGCCGGCACCGACGTCGGGGTCGGCGAGCGCGCGCTTGAACGACCGGAGCAGCGGCGCGCCCCGGCGGGCCGCGGCGAGCGCCTCGAACCCGTGCACGAGCTCGCCGTCCTCGGCGGCGACGACGCTGGGGAAGTTCTCGTGGGCGTCGCCGTCCTCGTCGAGGAACGACACGACGGGATAGTTCCCCCGGTCGGCGAGGGCGACGATGGTGCGGGTGGTGCCCAGGTCGACGCCGAGGTGCATGGCGTGAGACTACCTGCCCCGTCCGGCGTCCGCGCCGGAGCCTCGGCCGTGTCGGTCCGCGCCCGGGAGAGGTCGCCCCTGCGCCGGGGCACGGTCCCTACACTGGTCGGCGTGACCGTTTACCTCGACCACGCGGCGACCACGCCCGTGCGCCCCGAAGTGGCGGAGCGCTACGCCGAGGAGCTCTCCCGGGTCGGCAACCCCTCCTCCCTCCACACCGCGGGGCGCGACGCCCGCCGCCGGCTCGAGGAGGCTCGTGAGCAGCTGGCCGCCGCCGTCGGGGCGGAGCCGGCCGAGGTCATCTTCACCTCCGGCGGCACCGAGGCGGACAACCTCGCGGTGAAGGGCGGCTACTGGGCGAGGCGAGGCGCGGACGACGGGCTGCGCACGGTCGCCGTCTCCGCGATCGAGCACCCTGCCGTCCTGGAGACCGCCGAGTGGCTCGCGGCGCACGACGGCGCCGACCTCGTCCGGCTGCGCGTCGACTCTGACGGCGTGCTGGATCTGGGCCACCTCGAGGCGCTCCTCGGCCGCGGAGGCGTCGCCGTCGTCTCGGTCATGTGGACCAACAACGAGATCGGCGTGGTCCAGCCCCTGGAGCAGGTCGTCCACCTCGCCCACGCGGCCGGGGTGCCGGTGCACTCCGACGCCGTGCAGGCGGTCGGGCACGTGACCGTGCACTTCGCCCTGTCCGGGCTCGACGCGATGAGCCTCTCCGGGCACAAGCTCGGCGCTCCGGTCGGGACGGGGGCGTTGGTCGCGCGCCGCTCGTTCGCCCTCACGCCGGTCGAGCACGGGGGCGGGCAGGAGCGCGGGGTGCGGTCGGGCACGCTGGCGGTGGCCGGGGCGCGCGCCCTGGCGCTCGCCGTGGAGCTGGCGGTCGCCGAGCAGGAGGCCGAGGAGGCGCGGCTGAGCCGCCTCAGGGACCGGCTCGTCACTGCGGTCCGGGAGAAGGTCGACCGGGTTGCGCTCACTGGACCAGCGCTCACGGGATCCGGGCGCACGGGACCCGTGCCCGCGGGACCCGCGTCCGCGGTTCCCATGGGGCAGGGGCGGCACCCGGGCATCGCCCACCTCACCATCGAGGGGGCGGACGCCGACGCGCTGCTGCTCGGTCTGGACATGGCGGGGATCGCCGCGTCGAGCGGCTCGGCCTGCCATGCGGGCGTGCAGCAGGCTTCGCACGTGCTGGTCGCCATGGGCCGTGACGAGGAGCTGGCACGCTCGGCGCTGCGCTTCTCCCTCGGCCGGACCACGACCGAGGAGGACGTCGACGCCGTCGTGGCGGCCCTGCCCGGCGTCGTCGAGAACGCCCGCCGGGCGCACGCGGCGCGGCACCGGCCGGCGCGCAGGCCCGGCGTCCCGGACGACGCCGCGGCACGCGGCTCCGTCGTCGCGCAGGGGGGAGCGGCCTGATGCGCGTGCTGGCAGCGATGTCCGGCGGGGTCGACTCCGCGGTGGCGGCGGCGCGAGCGGTGGACGCCGGTCACGAGGTGGTGGGGGTCCACATGGCGCTCTCCCGCTCGAGGGCGCAGCACCGCAACGGCTCGCGCGGCTGCTGCTCCATCGAGGACGCGGGTGACGCACGCCGTGCGGCCGACGTCCTCGGCATCCCGTACTACGTGTGGGACCTGTCGGAGGAGTTCGAGGAGACGGTCGTCGCGGACTTCCTCTCGGAGTACGAGGCGGGCCGCACGCCCAACCCGTGCGTGCGCTGCAACGAGCACATCAAGTTCTCCGCGCTGCTCGACCGTGGTCTCGCGCTCGGCTTCGACGCGGTGGTCACCGGGCACTACGCCCAGATCGTGGAGGTTCCCGACGGCGCCGGCGGGACCCGAAGAGAGCTGCACCGGGCCGCCGACCCGGCGAAGGACCAGTCCTACGTGCTCGCGGTGATGGGCGCCCACCGGCTCGCACGGTCGATGTTCCCCCTCGGGGCCGCCCCGTCGAAGGAGGCGGTGCGCGCCGAGGCGGCCACCCGAGGTCTGAGCGTGTCCGCGAAGCCGGACTCGTACGACATCTGCTTCGTGGCCGACGGCGACACCCAGGGCTTCCTCCGGGACCGTCTTGGCGCCCGGCCGGGCGAGGTGGTGGACGCCGACGGGCGTGTGCTCGGGCAGCACGACGGCGCGTACTCCTACACGGTGGGGCAGCGCAAGGGCCTCGGGCTGACGCGCCCCGCGGCCGACGGGCGCCCCCGCTACGTGCTGGAGGTGCGGCCGCAGACGAACCAGGTCGTCGTCGGGCCCAGTGAGCTGCTGACGGTGGACGAGCTGCACGCGGACCAGACGGTGTGGCTCGCCGACGACGTCCCCGCGGGGGAGTGGGTCGACGCCGAGGTGCAGGTCCGCGCCCACGGGGAGCCGGTCGCGGCCTCGGTGCGACGTGCTCGGTCTGGCCGCACTGACGGGACGGACGGCGGGGCGGAGGGGGCTCTGGAGGCCCGGCTGTCAGTGCCGCTGCGCGGGATCGCGCCCGGGCAGTCGTTGGTGGTCTACGCCGGCACACGGGTGCTGGGGCAGTCCACGATCGTCTCCGCCCGGCGGGGTGCTGCTCTCCGAGCAGTCTGAGCCGCGGTCAGGTCGTCGCGTCGGTCGGTCGCCGCCTGGTAGACCGACCTATCGCCGCCTGGTGGACCGCCGTGCTCGTCCTCTGCCGGGCGGCCGACCCGGCGCAAGTCAGATCTCGGTGGGGTGCTGCATCCACCACTCTGTGAACGACGTGCATCGGCCGCTCCCGTCCAGGCGGAGGACCCAGAGATTGCTGTACGTCCGCGGCGGGTCGTCCCGGTAGTCGGTGGTTCCTTCGACGACGGCGACGTTGGACGTCACCACCACGGGGGTCCAGGCGAACGTGGTGCGTCCCGGTTCGTCGCTGTTGGCCAGCCAGTAGGCCACGATCGCGTCGCGACCTTCGACGGGGTCGGCGAAGGGCTCGGTGCGGTACTCGGCGTCCACGGTGAAGAGCGAGGCGATGTCGTCGGGGTCGTTGCTGTTCCAGGCGCGGATGTAGCCGTCGATCCATGACGCGAGCTCCTCGATGCGGGTGCGGCTCACCTCAGCCGCGTTCGTGTTCTCCTCAGCAGCACCCCCGTCACCGGTGCCGGTTGCGCCGGCACCGCGATCTGCGTGGTCGTGGGCTGAGTGAGCTGTGAGCGCGTCAATCACGGGTGGACCGTCGAGGTGCTCGGGGTCGTCCTTTGCTCGTCTCTGTCTGGGCATGACGCTTCCGATTCAGCGCTGGATGGGCAGCGAATCCGGGTTACCAGTGCCTGCCATTTTGCTGCTGGCAGGATCTCCTGCCAAGACACTGGCCGGGTCTTCTGCCAAGGCCAGGGAGGGCGGCACCTTGGCGCTCGAACGTTCGCTCGCTGCCGCCAACGGGTGAGCACGTCTGCTTCGCGTCAGATCTTTATTGCCCCTTGCACGGCGATTAATGTCCGGGCCGAACTGCGCCATCATTCGGGGTCCAATGATGCGGCACCGACACAGATGATTTCTGGAGAACGCGGTGCTGAAAGCCGACTCCCCGTTTTTTTCCCCTGTCGAGATTGCCCGCGAGGCAGGCGACAACGTCGTGAGCCAGTGGCACTTGCACGCGACAAGGCCCTTCTTATGCAGGAAGTATTCGCGGACTTTCAACTGCCAGTGCTTCCGATTCGTGGTTGTCCACAGGCTGCCGAGATGCCGACGTTTCCACAGCGTCTGATGGTCCACGGGCGGCAGGGGTGCCGGCGTTTCCGCGGGCGGTGGTGATGCACAGGTGGCCGGGCTGCCAGCGTTTCCACAAATTCCTCGGAATGGGCCGTCACGCCTTTACGTCCGAACAGGCGTTCGATAGCGTTGGTGGGAAGGAATTCGTTCCGGGACGGACCGCGGGGGGAGGGGTGGTGGGGATGTCGCTGGTGGAGGGGGCCGGGAGCCCGGCCGCGGCCGTGACCGTGGGGCTGGACCGGGTGCGGGAGATGGTGGAGGAGCTGGCCGGGATCGACCTGCACACCGTGCCGGGCGAGGTGACCCTGGGGGTGCTGGACCGGGTCGAGGAGGTCCGGCGCCGGCTGGAGGCGCTGAACGCGAAGGCGCTGGCCACGGTGGAGGCGGACGGGCTGTGGGCGCTGGACGGGGCGCGGTCGATGGCCGCGTGGTACCGCACCCGCACGGGGAAGCACCGGGCGTCGGCGGCGCGGGAGGTGCGCCAGGCGCGGGCGCTGCGCGACCACCTGCCCGCCACCGCGCAGGCGCTGGCCGCCGGGGAGATCTCCGCCGACCACGTCAGCGCCCTGGTGCGCCACACCACCGGCACCGACGCGCGGCGGGCCACGCTGCGGGACGAGGCGGTGGGGGAGGAGTTCCTGCTGGGCCACGCCCGGGAGCTGGACGCCTCGGCGTTCGCCACCGCGGTGGAGCACTGGGCCCAGCGCGCCGACCCCGACGCCGCGGACCGGGCCTACGTGGCCGAGTCCGGCCGGGAGGAGTTCTACCTCGCGGAGACCACCGAGGGGTACGTGCCCGGCGGGTGGCTCTCCCGCGCCAGCGGGCAGCTGGTGCTGACCGCGCTGGCCGCCCGCGGCGGGGTCCCCGCCCGGGACGACCGCCGGACCCCGCGCCAGCGCAACGCGGCCAACCTGACCGGGCTGGCCCGGCTCGGGCTGGACTCCGGGACCCTGCGCCCCGGGGCCCGGATCCGCCCGCACCTCTCCGTCCACGTCCCCTTCGACACCCTCCAGCGCCTGATCGCCGCGACCCGGCCCGCCCGCCGCCACCCCACCTGCCCCCTCCCCGACGCCCCTGCACCGACCGGGCACGACGCGGCCGGGCACGCCGGAGCCGCCGGGGCGGGACCGGCCGGGCACGCCGGAGCCGCGTTCGGCCTCCCCGCCCCTCCCGCCGCCGACGATCCGCGCCCCGCGGGCACGGACCGGGCCGCAGGCGCGGTCGCCGCCGGTGCCACGCACCCCGGCACGGCAGGACAGGGCGGGGGCGGGGTGTGCGGGTGCGGGCAGGACCTGCCCGAGGCCGTCATCACCGCCGACCTCGACCCCGCCGCCCTGACCGACCTCGCCCCGGCGACCCTGCCCAACGGCACCGCCCTGGCCCCGACCCTGCTGGCCCGCCTCGCCTGCGACGGCGGCTTCCACCGCGTCGTCTTCGGCCCCGACTCCGAGGCCCTGGACGTCGGCCGCGAGGAACGCCTCTTCACCACCGCCCAGACCCGCGCGATCATCGCCCGCGACAAGAACTGCCGCTACCCCGGCTGCGACGCCCCGCCCGGCGAGGGCGAGATCCACCACTCCATCTGGTGGCACGACCACCACGGCCGCACCGACACCAAGCTCGGCGTCCTGCTGTGCTGGCACCACCACGAACACGTCCACCAACGCCGCATCAGCATCGAACGCCGACACACCCGCTGGAAGTTCTACCGCCGCGACGGCACCGAGATCGAACACCCCCGACACACCACACCCCGACACTGAGGGCGCACCTCCTGTGGTTCAGGAGCAGCATCGCAGCGGCGCGGCAGCGCCCGTCGCGCCGAGGCGCCGGTCCGCAGGCGTTCCACACCGTACGGTTGCCCCGTGCACGACGTCCTCCCGCTGGCCCGGTCCACCGTCGATCCAGATGCCGTCTCCCGTCCGGTCGAGGGACTCGTCAGTCGCCTCGTGGCCGACGCCACGACCCAGGTCGTGCTCGTGCAGCGCGGGCTCGTGGCGACGCGCGGGTCGACCCTCGACCTGCGCTCACCCGCTGAGGTCCCGGGCAACGTGTGGGGCGCCGACAACGTCGTGTACCTCGGGCGCGACGACGACGGTGCCTACCTCGCCCTCACGCTCCCGGAGCACCTGGGAGAGGAGCGCGACCTCGACGGCGTGCCCGTCGTAGAGGACGCCGGCCTCGTGGACGTCGTGGCCACGCTCGACTTCCGCCACCTGCGAGACATCGGCGACGCACTGCCAGACAGGGACGCCGGCCTGGCGACCACGGCCGTCGCCGTCAGCGCCTGGCACGTCCGCCACCCCCGTTGCCCACGGTGCGGCGAGCCGACCGAGGTCATCGACGCGGGCTGGGTGCGCCGGTGCACCGCCGACGGATCGCTCCACTACCCGCGAACCGACCCCGCCGTGATCATGGCGATCACCGACAAGCACGACCGCATCCTCCTCGGGCACGCTGCCCACTGGCCGGCGCGGCGCTTCTCCACGCTCGCCGGCTACGTCGAACCTGGCGAGTCCATCGAGGCTGCCGTCGCCCGCGAGGTGATGGAGGAGGCGGGCCTTGAGGTCGGCTCGGTCGAGTTCGTCGCGTCGCAGCCCTGGCCGTTCCCTGCCTCGCTGATGCTCGGCTTCCGTGGACGCCTCGCGGACAGCTCGGACGGCCGGGTCAGGGTCGACGGCGTCGAGATCACCGAGGCCCGGTTCTTCACCCGCGGCGAGCTTGCCTCGGCGGCACGCACAGGAGAGGTGCTGCTCCCGATGCGGTCGTCCATCGCGCGGGCCCTCATCGAGGAGTGGTTCGGCGGTCCGCTGCCGACGCCGACCACAGCCTGAGCTTCACCTCTGGGCGGGTCACTCTCACCGAGCGCGACGCCGGTGAGAAGATCCGCGCGTGAACGAAAGCAGTCCGGAACTGGACGTGAAAGGCCACGACGTCCCGGTGCAGACCTCAGAGCCTGTCGTCGACCCGAGCCTCCGCGAGCAGTTCGCCCAGCTGGCGCCGGTCCTTGCCCTCGCTGTCCGCGTGCTGCGGCTGCCGTCCCTGCTGCTCGGGCTGCTTCCTGTGCTGCCGCTCGTGGTGCTGACCTGGCTCGCGTCGGGGTGGGACTCCCCAGCGCGGCAGATCGGTCTGGTGGTCGCAGCGCTGGGCGGTGCCGCCGTCGTCTTCTTCCTCGTTCGGCGCGCCCGCTACCTCCGGGCGACGCAGGACGTCGGCGCACTCGCCGAGGACCTCGTTGCCCTCACCGACCTCGCGGACCTCGACGCTGACCTGGGAGAGGCGCTCCGGTCCGTCATCGCGCGAGGCGGTCTACGCGTCATGTCGAGGATCCGTGGCTTCTGGAAGCTGGTCTCGTTCCCGTCACGCATCGACGACCACGTCGACTCGCTCCAGCGGCTCCGCTGGTTCCTGCCCCCGCTCATCGGCACAACCGTGACGCTCGTCCATCTGCAGATCGCCGTCGCCGTC
Source organism: Georgenia soli (assembly GCF_002563695.1). Lineage (NCBI taxonomy): Bacteria > Bacillati > Actinomycetota > Actinomycetes > Allobogoriellales > Allobogoriellaceae > Georgenia > Georgenia soli. The sequence goes on from NZ_PDJI01000004.1 coordinate 3,265,344, forward strand.
GTGAGCTGGACACTCCTCGGCATCGCGGTTCCCGGGAGTCTGCTCGGCCTGCTGTGAACAGCGGGTCGCACGCCTGAACGCTCACGGAGCCGGAGACGGCAGCGGGCCCCGTGCACCGGCTCGGTGCGACAGGGCCCGCGGCGCCTGGTAGGGCGGGGGTGCTCAGCTCTTGAGGCGCTCGACGACGTCGGCCAGCGAGGGGTTCGTGGCAGCAGACCCGTCGGGGAAGACGACCGTCGGAACGACCTGGTTGCCGCCGTTGACCGACTCGACGAACGACGCGGACGTCTCGTCCTCCTCGATGTTCACCTCGTTGTAGGGGATGCCCTCACGGTCGAGCTGCGTCTTGAGCCGCCGGCAGTAGCCGCACCAGGTGGTGGAGTACATGGTGATGGTGCCGGCCTCGGGTGCCTGAGCCGTCATAGCTGCTCCTCTCGTCGTCGGGCGCCGCGGGCCCTTGTCGGTGTCGCAGGCCCCGCAGGGCCCTCGTCGTTCTCGTCGGGGCGCGGGACGCCCTCTGTTTCCGAGAACGTCCGGACCGTTCTGATTCTTCCCGCGGCCCCGAGACCCGGCGAGTGGGACCGCGCACGCGCATCGGACCATGGGCGGCGCGCAGGTACGCGGGACGGCCTCGCAGTGGGACCGCACACGTTGGGGACCGTGCGCCGTCAGTGTCGGCGGCGGCTGAGAGACTGGCCGGGATGAGTACGAGCACCGAAGAACTGCTGGACATGCTCGACGACGACCAGAGGGCCGTCGCCGAGCACCTCACCGGCCCCCTCTGCGTCCTTGCCGGCGCAGGGACCGGCAAGACCCGGGCCATCACCTACCGGATCGCGAACGGGGTGCTGTCCGGTGTGTACAACCCCCAGACGGTGCTCGCGGTGACGTTCACGGCTCGCGCCGCGGGGGAGATGCGGTCCCGCCTGCGCGACCTCGGCGTCGGCGGTGTCCAGGCACGCACCTTCCACGCGGCGGCCCTGAGGCAGCTCTCCTTCTTCTGGCCGACGGCGGTCGGCGGGCAGCTTCCGCGGATCGCGGAGCACAAGGCCTCGCTCGTCGCCGAGGCGTCGGGCCGGCTCGGCCTCGGCGCCGACCGCACCGCCATCCGTGACCTGTCCGGCGAGGTCGAGTGGGCGAAGGTCTCGCTCGTCACGGCCGACGACTACGCGGCCAAGGCGGCCCGAGCCGGCCGTGAGGCGGTCGCAGGTCACGACCACGCCACCATCGCCCGGCTCCTGAGCGTCTACGAGGACGTCAAGAACGAGCGCGGCGTCATCGACTTCGAGGACGTGCTGCTCCTCCTGGTCGGCATCCTGCTCGAGCGCGAGGACATCGCGGCCCAGGTCCGGACCCAGTACCGCCACTTCGTCGTCGACGAGTACCAGGACGTCTCCCCGCTCCAGCAGCGGCTGCTGGACCTCTGGCTCGGTGGTCGCCGCGAGCTCTGCGTCGTCGGCGACGTCTCCCAGACGATCTACTCCTTCACGGGTGCGACGCCGCGGTTCCTCACCGACTTCCCACGGCGGTTCGAGGGGGCGCCGGTGGTGCGCCTGGTCCGTGACTACCGGTCGACTCCGCAGGTGGTGGACCTCGCGAACAAGGTGCTCTCCCGGGCCGGGCGCCACCGCAACGCGGCCGCCGTCGAGCTCGTGGCTCAGCGGCCCTCCTCGGTGCCGGTGCGGTTCGAGACGTACGACGACGACCTCGCGGAGGCCCGCGGCGTCGCCGAGCGCATCGCGGCCCTGGAGAAGGAGGGAGTGCCGCTCAGCGAGATCGCCATCCTCTACCGCACCAACGGGCAGTCCGAGGCGCTCGAGCAGGCGCTCGCCGACGCCGGGATCGGCTACCTCGTGCGCGGCGGGGAGCGCTTCTTCTCCCGGCGCGAGGTGCGCGAGGCGATTGTGATGCTGCGCGGCGCCGTGCGCGCGAGCGCCGGGCAGCCGATGCCCGAGGCGGTCCGCGACGTGCTCTCGTCCGTCGGCTGGGCACCCGCCCCGCCCGCCGCGCGCGGGGCCGCGCGCGAGAGGTGGGAGTCCCTGAACTCGCTGGTGAGCCTGGCGGACGAGCTGCACCGGACGCGCGAGGCGGACATGGCCGGCCTGGTCGCGGAGCTGGACGAGCGCATGTCGGCGCAGCACGCACCCACCGTCTCAGGGGTCACGCTCGCGAGCCTCCATGCCGCCAAGGGGCTGGAGTGGGACGCCGTCTTCCTCGTCGGCGTCTCCGAGGGGCTGCTCCCCATCTCGCTCGCCGAGGGCGACGCCGCCGTGGAGGAGGAGCGCCGGCTGCTCTACGTGGGAGTCACCCGCGCACGTGAGCACCTTCAGCTCTCCTTCGCCCGCGCACGCACCGTGGGGGGCCGCGCCTCCCGCAAGCGGTCGCGCTTCCTCGACGGCATCTGGCCCGACGACGCAGCCGCCGCCCGCCGCGGCGGTCTCTCCCGTCGGGCCGCTGCCAGGTCGCGCACCGAGACGTTCTTCGAGGAGAACCCCGCCGACGCCGAGCTCTTCGAGCGGCTCCGGTCGTGGCGCGGCCAGGTGGCGAAGGCGATCAGCAAGCGGGCCTACACGGTGCTCCACGACACCACGCTGCAGGCGATCGCGACCGCGAAGCCGAAGGACCTGCGCCAGCTGGCGGTCCTCCGGGGCATCGGCGCGACGAAGCTCGAGGCGTACGGCGGGCAGGTTCTCGCCGTCGTCCGGGGCGAGGACGTGGACGTCCAGGAGTGGCTCGCGCGCTGACGCCTGTCTCCCCCTGGGCGCCCGACGTCACTCCTCCTGAAGGATGAGTCCGCGCCCGAAAAGATCCCCCACAAAAAGGATTGCCCGCCCGAGACGGGCGGGTCTAGGCTCCTTGCTGTCCGAATCGACCGGATCCCGCCTAGCCAGCACAAGGGGTCCCCGCAGCCGAGGGAGGTGCCTGGAAGTGATCAAGAACGTCATCGCCGTGATCGCCGTCAGCCTGATGGCGTCCACGTTCGTCGTGCCCGGGCAGAAGTCTGCCCTCGGCACCGACCCGGCCGTGGCGCGTCGTCGCGCCCGGCTCCTCGGCACCACCCTGGGGATCAGCACCCGGACGTAGCTCACCACCTGAGCTGCCTGCTCCGGCCGCGATCCCGATCGGGACCGCGGCCGTCGTCGTAGATGACGTCCCGTGGCCCCAAGCCCCGGACACAGAACGACCCAACAGGAGCAGCTGTGCAGCTCACGGCTCTACTCGACCAGATCAGCCAGGGATCATCCGTCTCCTGGCCCGCGACCCCGGCCAGGTCCACCGCAGCACCCTTCGTCGGTGAGGCCGGCTGGGGAGTTCTCTCCACCCCTTCCAGCACGGGCGCGGCCGCGACCCCGTGCCAGTCCGCCGAGGACTCCGACCTGTGGTTCGCCGAGCGCACGGCCGACGTGGAGATGGCGAAGGCCCTGTGCCGGGAGTGCCCGGTGCGCGAGGCGTGCCTGGCCGGTGCGCTCCAGCGTCAGGAGCCCTGGGGCGTCTGGGGTGGCGAGGTGTTCGTCGACGGGGTCGTCGTCGCCCGTAAGCGTGGCCGGGGTCGTCCGCGGAAGGACGAGGCGGCCGCGTGAGCGCCGACGGCGACACTCCCCGGTGACCTGCCGGCGATCGGGCGGGACCTCGCGCCCCGTCCGGCCGCCGGCCACGTGCAGTCGTGCGGGTGGGCGTCGGCGAGACCTCGCGCCCCGTCCGGCCGCCGGCCACGTGCAGTCGTGCGGGTCGGCGGTCGGCGGGGCCTCGCGCCTGTCCGGCCGCTGACCACCTGCACTCGTGCGGGTCTGCGTGCGAGCCTGCCCACTGCGGACCGAGCGTGCCCCCTCTAGGACGTGCCGATGGCGGCGAGCTCCCGCTCCTCGGTCGAGGGCTCTCGCTCGGTGGAGGAAGCGCCGGCGGCGCCCGGACGCGATGGCGCCGGCTGCGGCCGGGCGATGTCCTCCTGACCCACCCCCGAGCACCCGCAGGCGGGATGCACGGTCCAGGGGCGGACCAGCGGCAGAGGGCTCAGCCCACCTACCTCGATGCTCGTCCCGTCCGCCACGAGCTCACGTCCGTCCACCTGCGCCAGGACCTGGTTCGCCGCGACGGCGGAGCCGAGCTGCGCGAGGTGGCTCGACACGGGAGGGGAGGGCGAGGCCCGCAGCTGCGTCGCGAGCGCCGGCCATGCCGGGTCCGCGTCCGTGCGGTGCAGGTCGAGGCAGCGGGTGCAGGGACTGCGGCCGGGAACCACGAGCGGGCCCACGGCCACGTCCACGTCCCCCGCGACGACCGGCAGATGAACGACGTCCTCGCGCAGCAGCGGCAGGAGCTTCACGGGATCTGCCACCCCGGCGGAGACCGCGACGACGACGTCAGGGCGCGTACCGGTGGGTGCATCGGTCCGGAGCTGCGGGAACAGCGACCGCAGCTGTGCCTCGGAGCGCTCCCGCCGCCGTCCGCCGACGTCGCGCGGGTGGTAGGGCCCGACGTCCCGCTCCCGCACGGCGGAGTCGTCCTCGAGCAGGATCGTCCCGATGCCTGCCTCGGCGAGATGCGTGGCGATGCGCATCCCTACCTGGCCCAGCCCGACGACGGCTACCGTGGCCGACGCGCGGCGTGCCATGAGGCCGGCGCCGTCACCGTCGGGGAGGAGGCGGGACCAGTAGGCCTCGTCCGGCGACTCCGCGGACCCCGGAGGGCGCGTGCGAGGGGCCGGGTCGAGCACCCCGGACCTCTCGAGCAGCGTGACCAGCTCGCGCACCCGTGCCACCGGCACCCCGGACGTCCGGCCCACCCGTACCAGGTCCGCCTCCGTCGGGTCGTGCCGCAGGTAGTCGAGGACGTTCTGCTCGCCCGGCGTGAGGTTCTCCAGGACGACGGCGCACCTCGGGTCGACACCTACCTGGCTCTCGCCCTTGCGCCGCCACAGCACTCGCAGTCCCGGACGTAGCCGCATCTCGCCCTCCGTCGTCGCCAGTTGGTGCGACGGACTCTGGCACGGTCAGCCCCGACCTCGCGCGGTCCATCCACAGGCTCGGGACCGGAGAGACACACGACCGGCGGCCGCCACCCAGAGGGCGGCGGACGGCCGGTGCCCGAGACATCTGCTCGAGCCGTCTGCTCAGTCGAGCCGTCTGCTCAGCGAGCCGGCTGATCGCCCTCGTCCGTGGGGTCGTCGGTCTCCGGATCCACGTCCGTGCCCGGCGTGTCAGTACCCGGCCTGTCCATACCAGGCGTCTCCGAGCCCGGCGCGTCCGTACCGGGCGTCTCCGAGCCAGGCGCACCGGCGGCCTCGGGGAGCGTGCCCCCCAGCAGGGCGGCGAGCGCCGCGTCGACGTCCTCCTCGGCGGCCCGGGCGGCACGCCGGGTGGCGACGAAGCTCTTCGGGTCGTCCAGCTCCTCCGGCGTCGGCATGAGGTCAGGGTGCGACCACAGCGCGTCCCGCTCGGCGGTGCCGCGCTCCGCGCCCAGGGACGCCCACAGCGTCGCTGCCTCCCGGAGGCGACGCGGTCGCAGCTCGAGGCCGACGAGCGTGGCGAACGTCTGCTCGGCCGGTCCGCCGGTCGCCCGGCGTCGGCGCAGCATCTCGCGCAGGGGGACGGCGTGCGGCAGGTGCGGCGCGACCGCCTGGGCGGTGACCTCCTCCACCCAGCCCTCGACGAGCGCGAGGGCGGTCTCCAGCCGGACGAGCGCGGCCTTCTGCGCGGGGGACTGCTCGAGGGCGAACACGCCACCCGAGAACGCCTCCCGCAGCTGCTCCGGGTCGGTGGGGTCGATCCCGCGGACCGCCTCCTCCATCGCCTCGGTGTCGATCGTGATCTCCCGGGCGTACGCCTCGACGATGCCCAGCAGGTGCGCCCGCAGCCACGGCACGTGGGCGAAGAGCCGCGCGTGCGCGACCTCGCGCACCGCGAGGAAGAGGCGGACCTCCTCGGCGGGCGCGTCGAGCCCCTCGGTGAAGTCGGCGACGTTGGCCGGGACAAGCGCCGTCGCCGGCTCCTCCACCAGCGGCAGGCCGGTGTCCGCGGGGCCGAACGCCTCCCGCGCGAGCGTCCCCACCGCCTGCCCGACCTGCATGCCGAACACGGCGCCGCCGAGCTGGCGCAGCATGCCCTCGACGGGGCCCATCTGCGACGCCATCGCCCGGAACTCCGGCGGCAGGTGCTCGGCCTGGGCCTCGATGGTCTCGACGAGCGCCTGCGAGACCGACGTCGCGACCGGCTCGGAGAGCCGCTTCCAGGTGGGCAGCGTGCGCTCGACCCAGTCCGCGCGGCTCCACGCCTCGTACCGGCCGCCGGCGGGCCCCAGGTCCGTCGCGGCGTCCAGCCACAGGTCTGCCACGGACAGCGCCGACCTGACTCGCTCCGCCTCGGCGGCGGTGACCGACGGGTCGCCGCCCGTGTGCGCCGTCTGCCGGGCGAGGTCGTGGGCGAGGCGCCAGTTCACCGGATCGCCGCCGCCGGAGGCGAGCAGCTGCTGCATCTGCCCGATCATCATCATCAGCTGGTTGCGGTCCGCGGGCAGGCCGGCCGCGCGCGACATCGCCTCGGGGTCGAGGCCGGAGGCACGCATGGCTCGCATGGCCTCCTCGGCGGCCTCGGGCCCCATCATCGAGCGCAGCAGCTCCTCCCAGCTGTGGGGCTCGCCGCCCTCGGGGCGGGTGGGGTCCTGGCTCATGGCAGCTCCTGACGGTGGTGGGCCTCCACGGTAACCGGCAGCGGCGAGCGTCTGCAGCGGCGGCGCCGGAGGCCACGCGGTGGTTCGCTCACGGCGCAGCGCGCCGCGCCGCGGACGGCTCGGGGCAAGCCGAGAAGACGACCCACAACACCTTGAGCAGGCTTCCTCGGCGGCCCGCCCAGGGGACATCCAGCATCGTGCGGCATGATGACCCGGTGAACGAGCAGGACGCCGGCCGGGCCGGGCACGACCGACGACCCACGCCCGACCAGCCCGCCGACGGCACCCCGCAGCCCGCCGGCGACACGGCGCTCCTCGACCCGCACGGTCCCGACGACGAGCCCCAGGTCTCCCGCCGTGCGGTGACGATGGTGCTCTCGGGGGCCCTGCTCTCGGCCATGCTCCTCGTCATCATGCTGGTGCCGCTGCCCTATGCGGTCCAGCGACCGGGCCCGACGGTCAACACCCTCGGCAAGGTCGACGGGAAGCCGCTCATCGAGGTCGACGGCGCGAAGACGTACCCGACCTCGGGCGAGCTGCGGCTCACCACCGTCTCGGTGGTGGGAGGTCCCGGGTACCCCGTGACAGCTGCCGACGTCCTGGCCGGCTGGCTGGCCGAGGACGAGGTCGTGCTCCCGGTGGAGGCTGTCTTCCCCGACGGCACCACGCGAGAGCAGATCGACGAACAGTCGACGGCGCAGATGACCTCCTCGCAGGACAACGCCACCGTCGCCGCCCTCCAGGAGCTGGGTTACGACGTCCCGATGGTCCTGACGGTGAGCGGCGTCGCCCCCGGGTCCGGGGCGGACGGCGTCGTGGAGCGCGGCGACGTCATCTCCTCCATCCAGCCCGAGGGGGAGGAGCGGACGCAGATCAGGAGCTTCTCCGACCTCTCCGCAGTCCTCGCCCGTACACCCGCCGGCACACAGGTGACGCTCGGGGTCGTGCGCGACGGCAGCGAGACCGACCTGAGCTTCGCCACCATGGGCCACCCGGACACCGCCCTGGGGCCGGCCGAGACGCCGCCCGGCTCCCTGCTGGGGGTGCTGCTCGACCCGCAGGTCGAGATGCCCGTCGACGTCGACTTCGACATCGAGAACATCGGCGGCCCGAGCGCGGGCACGATGTTCGCGCTGGGCATCATCGACACCCTGACGCCCGGCGAGATGACGGGCGGGGAGAAGATCGCCGGCACCGGCACGATGGACCTCGCCGGGCACGTCGGGCCCATCGGCGGCATCCGGCAGAAGCTCGTCGGCGCGCAGCGGGCGGGCGCGGACTGGTTCCTCGCGCCCGAGGGCAACTGCAGCGAGGTGGTCGGCCACGTCCCCGACGGGCTGCGCGTCGTGCGGGTCGGCACGCTGGGCGAGGCGCGTCACGCGGTGGACGCCATCGCGGCCGGCGACGGCGGGTCGATGCCGACGTGCGAGGCCTCCGCCCGCTGACCCGCGAGGCCGCCGCCGGCTGACGGGGCCGCGCCGTCACGCCCGCCGTCGAGGGGGGGCTCCGGTACCGGCCTCGCCCGCCGTCAGGCGAACGTGGCGCGGAGCGCCTCCACCAGACCCGGCACGGCGTCCGGAGACCCGGCGACCGCGTCGTCGAAGTCGTGGCTGCGGCTGCGCAGCGCGCACCACGACTCCCCGGTGCGCAGGACCCCCGCGGCCATCCGGACGTCCTGCCGGTCCGGGTGCGCCATGAGGTACTCGACGGCCGCCTCCGGGTCCCGCGGCATGTCCTGCTCCGCCTCGGGCGGGACCACCATGCGCTCGACGACGATGGCGGCGCCGTCGACCTCCTCCGGCCAGGCGAGCTGACCGAGCAGCTCCTCGATGGTCGACGCCTCGGGCAGCCCGTCCTGCTCGATGCTCGTCAGGTGCTCGGGATCCTCCTGGGCCGCGCGCACCGCCTCCGGCGGCAGCTCATCGGCGAGCGACGGCGTGGCGGCGACGGCGCCTGCCGTGCGGACCAGCGCGAACACGAACACCGGCGCGTCCCAGCCGAGGGTGGCGACGTGCCGCTCGATGTCGTCCACGGCCAGGCGTAGCGCGCGCTCGCGGGCGGTGGGGGAGGTGGGGCCGGGCTGCTCGTCGCTCATGCCGGACATCATTGCGCGAGCAGGGGACAGGAGCGAAAGCCCGCGAGCAGGGGACAGGAGCGAAAGCCCGCGGGCAGGGGGCCGGAGCGAAAGCCGAGAGCCCGACGGCTCGGGCCGCCAGGGGCCGCCGCGAACGGACCGTTTGTCCTTGTGGGAGGCAGGTGTGGGAACCTTGGACAGGGCCCCGGCGTTGTGCGTATGGCACGTGGATGCCTCCGGGCCCGCCAGGGCAAGGCCCACCACGCAAGACAGTTGCACGACCTACCCGAAGGTGCTCAGTGACGTTCGCATCCGCCCCCCGTCGTCCCGGTCCGGACTCGGCCCCTCGCCGCCGCGGCGCCTTCGTACCGACACTTGTCGTGCTGGCCGTGCTGGCCGCCGCGGTCATGGCCTTCGCCCAGGTCTGGACCGAGGTCCAGTGGTACAGCCACCTCGGCTTCACGGACGTCCTCGTCCGTGAGTGGGTCACCCGCGCCATCCTGTTCGTCATCGGGTTCGCCGTCATGGCGGCGGCGGTGTGGCTCAACCTCCACCTCGCCTACTCGCGCCGGCAGATCTACCCGCCGACGACGCCGGAGGAGCGCAACCTCGACCGCTACCGCGAGAGCATCGAGCCCCTGCGCCGGCTCATCATGATCGGGGCGCCGGTGGTGCTCGGGCTCTTCGCCGGCTCCTCCCTCAGCGGCATGTGGCGTCCGGTCCTGACGCTCCTGAACCAGGAGAGCTTCGGCAAGAACGACCCGCAGTTCGGTCTGGACATCTCGTTCTTCGTCTTCACGCTCCCGGTCGTGCGGTCGATCGTCTCCTTCCTCATGACGGTCGTCTTCCTCTCCGCCGTGGCCGCCCTCATCACCCACTACCTCTACGGCGGGATCTCCCTCGCGCCGCGCCAGCAGAAGGTCTCCCCGGCCGCCCGGGTCCACCTCTCCGTGCTGGCCGCGATCTTCGTCGCGCTCATCGCCGTGAGCTACTGGCTGGACCGGTACTCGATGCTGGTGGGCGAGAACGACCGTTTCTCCGGCGCCTCCTACACGGACATCCACGCCACCCTGCCCGCCAAGGCGATCCTTGCCGGGATCGCGCTCGTCGTCGTCGTCCTCTTCGTCGTCTCCGCCTTCCGCGGCTCCTGGACCCTGCCGGTCGCCGGCATCGCGGTCATGATCGTCTCCGCGCTGGTGGTCGGCACCGCCTACCCGGCCATCGTCCAGCGGTTCCAGGTGGAGCCGAACGCCCAGACGGTCGAGCAGCCCTTCATCCAGCGCAACATCGACGCCACGCTCGCCGCCTACGGCCTGGACGACATCGATGTCGAGACGTACTCGGCCACCACCGAGGCCGAGGCCGGCCAGCTGCGGAAGGACAGCCAGTCCACCGCGTCCATCCGGCTCCTGGACCCGAACATCGTCTCCCCGACGTTCAACCAGCTGCAGCAGAACCGCCAGTACTACGGGTTCCCCAAGGCGCTGTCGGTGGACCGGTACGAGATCAACGGCGAGAAGCGCGACACGGTGATCGCCGTCCGCGAGCTCAACCAGGACGGGCTCGGCGCCGACCAGCGCACCTGGATCAACGACCACACGGTCTACACCCACGGGTTCGGTGTGGTGGCCGCCTACGGCAACACGACGAGCTCCGACGGGCGGCCCGCCTTCTTCCAGCAGGGCATCCCGAGCGTCGGTGAGCTCGGCGACTACGAGCCGCGGGTCTACTTCGGTCAGAACAGCCCGGACTACTCGATCGTCGGCGCCCCCGAGGGCACCGACCCCTGGGAGCTCGACTACCCGGACGACGACGCCCCGAACAGTGCCGTCAACAACACCTACACCGGCGACGGCGGCCCGTCCGTGGGCTCGTTCTTCGACAAGCTGCTCTACGCGCTGAAGTTCGGCGACATGCAGATCCTGTTCTCGGACCGCGTCACCCCGGAGTCGCAGATCCTGTTCGACCGCGACCCGCACAAGCGTGTGGCCAAGGTGGCCCCGTACCTCACGCTCGACAACCGTGCCTACCCCGCGGTGGTCGACATGGACGGCAACCCGGACACCCCGAAGCAGCTGGTCTGGATCGTCGACGGCTACACCACGACGAACGACTACCCCTACTCGGCGCGCGAGTCGCTCGAGGAGGCGACGACCGACTCCGTCGTCGACGCCAACGGGCAGCCCGTCACCGTCGGCGCCATGCCGGAGAAGGTCAACTACATCCGCAACTCGGTCAAGGCCGTGGTGAACGCGTACGACGGCGACGTCACCCTCTTCGAGTGGGACGACCAGGACCCGGTCCTGAAGACGTGGGAGAACATCTTCCCGGGTCACATCACGCCGATGTCGGAGATCAGCGGTGACCTCATGAGCCACCTGCGCTACCCGGAGGACCTCTTCAAGGTCCAGCGCACGCTGCTCACCGAGTACCACGTCACGGACGCGGCCTCGTTCTACTCCGGCTCCAACTTCTGGAACATCCCGACCGACCCCACGGTCGCCACGGGCGTCCAGCAGCCGCCGTTCTACCTGACCATGCAGATGCCCGGGCAGGAGGACGCCCGGTTCTCGCTCACCTCGAGCTTCATCCCCGGTGGTAACACCGACCGCAACATCCTCACGGGGTTCCTCGCCGTGGACTCCGAGACGGGTGACACCGCCGGGAAGGTGCGCGAGGGCTACGGCAAGATGCGCCTCCTGGAGCTCCCGTCCGACGTGACCGTTCCCGGCCCCGGGCAGGTGCAGAACAACTTCAACTCCAACCCGGCCGTCAACACCGAGCTGAACCTGCTGCGGCAGGGCAACTCGACCGTCCAGCTCGGCAACCTGCTGACCCTCCCGGTCGGTGGTGGCCTGCTGTACGTCCAGCCGGTGTACGTGCAGTCCGCCGCGGGCACGTCGTACCCGTTGCTCCAGCGCGTGCTCGTCGCCTTCGGTGACGAGATCGGCTTCGCCTCCACGCTGGACGAGGCGCTCGACGCCGTGTTCGGCGGCGACTCCGGGGCCACGGCCGGCGACGCCGGCGTCCAGCCGAGCGACCAGCCGACCGACGGCGGCGACCAGCCCGGCGGGACCGCGCAGGTGCCGGCCGCCGCGCAGCAGCGCCTGACCGATGCGCTCGGCAAGGCTCAGCAGGCGCTCAGCGACAGCAACTCCGCGATGTCGCAGGGTGACTGGGCCGCCTACGGCGAGGCTCAGAAGCGGCTCAGCTCGGCGATCTCGGACGCCATGGCGGCCGAGGCGGAGATCGCCAAGGCGGGCGGCGAGGTGCCTGACGGCGCGGCCACCCCGGCACCGAGCGACGGCGCCACCGAGCAGTCCACCGGCAACTGAGCACATCCGGAAGGGGCCGTCCGCAGCAGCGGGCGGCCCCTTCGTCGTCCTCGGACACGGGGCGTCGGGGACTCGGGGCTGGGGGTGTCGGGGACTCGGGGCTGGGGGTGTCGGGGACGGGCTCGGGCGCCTGGGGGCTCGGGGCCCTGTGGCTCGGGCCCTCGGGGCCTGCGGCCCTCAGGGCCCCCGGGGTCCTCGGAGCCTCGGGGCCCGGGGACTCTTGGGACTCACGGGTACCGGGGGGCGGGTCGGGAGGGTCCGCGCGTCACGGCGACATGACGCAGGGCTGACACGCTGCGGTCGGGCCGGCAAGGTGCGGTCCGGCGTGGCACCTGGGGGCGCCCGAGATGCGCCTGCATCTCGCTGTGACCGAGGGCACGCTCGGACGATTTGCCCCGAAGGTTCACGGCGACGTAACCTAAACATGTCGACGCGGGGTGGAGCAGTTCGGTAGCTCGCCGGGCTCATAACCCGGAGGTCGCAGGTTCAAATCCTGCCCCCGCTACCACGAAGTAGTTGACCAGAAGGCCCGTACGCCACGCGTACGGGCCTTCTGTACATTCGGTCAGGATCTGGCCCGCCGGTCTGTCGGGCGCGGACGTCTCCGCCCGCACCGTCTCCGCCGAGAGGCTTCCCTCCTAACCGCTGCTCCCTGCTGCTCGGCCGCCGGCGCCGCTCGCCGCAGCTTGGCCGGTGCCGCTGGCCGCCGCTCGGCCGCCGGCGCCGCTCGCCGCAGCTCGGCAGGCGCCGTCGTAAGAGGAGATGGTGGCGGACCTCGAGGGGGAGACGTGACTCACGCGGGAATGTCCCGCCCTGCCATTGAGTTGAACTGTCAACTACTTGTACCGTGGAAACGCAGCCGACCGAACCAGGGAGACACATGAACGCCAGCACCTTCACGCAGCCGGCCCCCGTCAGCAACCGTCCGGCGGAGGAGCTCCTCCCCGCCGCGACCGCGATGGGCACCGTGACCCTGCTCGTCGGAGACCTGGACCTCATGACGCGCTACTACCGCGACTACGTCATGCTCACCGTCCTGCGCGCCGAGGGCAACGAGGTCGCGCTCGGCCGCAACGGCCTCGAGATCGTCGTGCTCCGCCACGACCCGAGCCTCCCGGCCGGCTCCCCGCGCAGCGCGGGCCTGTTCCACACCGCCATCCTCTTCGAGGACCGGGCGTCGCTGGCCACGGTCCTCGCCTCGCTCGCGGTGCACGCCCCGGGCACCTACGTCGGCTCGGGCGACCACGACGTCTCTGAGGCGTTCTACTTCACCGACCCCGAGGGCAACGGCATCGAGCTGTACTACGACCGCCCGCGCAGCACCTGGGAGTGGGTCGGCGGGCAGGTGAAGATGGGGACCAAGTGGCTCGACCCCAACCGCTTCCTCGCAGAGAACCTCACGGACTCCGCGAAGGAGCTCATCGCCACCAAGGACAAGCCGGAGACCGGTGCGGCGGACCTCGCGGGCGCCCTCCTCGGCCACGTCCACCTGCAGGTCGGCGACGTCCCCACCGCGCGCGAGTTCTACGTCGACAAGCTCGGTTTCGAGGAGACGACGTCGCTGGGCAACCAGGCCCTGTTCGTCTCCGCCGGCGGCTACCACCACCACATGGCGATGAACACCTGGAACAGCGCCGGTGCGGGTCCCCGTGTGCCGGCTCTCGGTCTGGGCGTCGTGGACATCGTCCTGCCCACCACCGAGCAGGTGGCCGCGGTCAACGCCCGCCTCGCCGGACAGGGCGTGGCCACCCGCCACGACGGCGCGGTGCTGCGGGTCAACGACCCGTGGAACAACCTCATCGAGATCCGCGCCGCCGCCTGAGCTGCGCGCGCCGGCTCAGCCGGCGTAGACGATCTCCACGCGGCGGTTGGCCGCACGGGTCGACGGGTCGTCGGCGTCCTCCTGGACCGCCGGCCGGGTGTCGGCGAACCCGGCGACCTCGAGGACCAGGTCCGGGCGTACCCGGCGGAGCACGTCGGCGACCGCGGTGGCGCGGTCCGTCGAGAGCTGCTGGTTGTCCACGGCGCCGCGGACCGAGTCCGTGTGCCCACCGACGGTGACCGACGCGCCGTCAGGGATGTCCGAGATCAGCGCGGCGATCCGTTCTGCGGCGTTCGGCGGGACGTCGGCGCTGTCCGGGGTGAAGAGGATGTCGGTCGCGAGGCTGATCGTGGTCTCGCCGCCGTCGTTCTCGACCGTCTCGAGCGGGCGCACGGACCCTCTCGGGTCCCAGACGTGGACCGAGCCGCTGGGGTCCCACACATGGACCGAGCCGCTGGGGTCCCACACCCGCACCGATGCCGCGAGCTGCTCCGCCGTCGGCTCGGGGAGGTCCTCCGGCCCGCTCGGGGCCGCGTCCGCGGCAGGCGCCAGCACGACGGCGGACGCGACGAGTGCGGCCGCGCCGACGGCGGCCGCGACGGCGACCGTCGCCGGTGTGCCGGAGGCTGTGGCGCGGCGGGCGCTCATCGGGTGATCGGGACGTCGGTGAACTCCGGGAGCTCGTCGAGCACGCGGACGTCCACGGTGTCGATGTCGTCCTGCGGGGCCGCGTAGACGCCCCACCAGACCATCGGTTCCCCGTTGGTGACCTTGGTGTAGACGTTGTCCGAGGTCCATTCCGTCGGGCCGCCGCCCACGATGTCGTACTCCTTGAGGTGCTCCCGGTCGACGAGCATCGGCGCGAAGCGACCGGCATGACCGACGATGTCGTGGACGCTCACCGCCTCCGTGTCGCTCACCGAGGAGAACTCCGGTGTGAGGACGAGCCGGAGCGTCATGACGTCCCCGTCGACGACGAGCGAGTGCACCCCGATGGTGGCGGTGTCCTCGCTGCCGGGAACGGTGTAGGCCTGCTCCACCAGGACGTCGGCGGGGTCGACGTCCGCCACGCCGGCGCTCGTGCCGCCGGCCGAGTCCTCACCGCCGCCTCCGGCGGAGGGGTCCTGCCCCGCCTTGCTGACCCCCTCCTTGCCGGCGCTCGTCCCCGACGTGCCCGCGGCGGTGTCACCCCCGCCGCTCGCCGAGCACGAGGTCAGCAGGGCCACCACCACAGCGGTGGCGACGGCGATCGGGGCGCGGCGCTTCATGAGCTTCTCCTTCGGACGAGGTGGCGCGGACATTATCGGACACCGCCCGAAGGTTGGGGTTCCTGCCCGAAAGACGGCCAGGAACGGCCGCGAACGGCCGGGTCAGGCCTCAGGCCTCGGCGCCGGGCTGCCGGTCCTGGCGACGGAAGGTGGTGAAGCGGTACCGCAGGCCCGTGGCCGACACGTGCCAGCCGCGGTCCGGGTCGGCCGAGGCGACCGCCCACCGGCGGTCGTCCACCGCGGGCGCCCGGGTGTCGCCGTCGACGGCGAGGTCGATGTCCGTGACGACCAGGACGTCGGCGCGGGGGAGCGCCTCGGCGTACACCTGCCCGCCACCGATGACCCAGACGTCGCCCCCGCCCGCCAGCTCCAGGGCGTCGTCGAGGCCGGAGGCCCGCTCGGCGCCGTCGAGGGTGAGGTCGGCCCGGTGGGAGAGGACGATGTTCCGCCGGCCGGGCAGCGGTCGGTACCGCGGGTCGAGGGAGTCCCAGGTGGCTCGTCCCATGACCACGGTCGCGCCCGCCGTCGTGGTGCGGAAGTGCCTGAGGTCCTCCGGCAGGTGCCACGGCATCGTGCCACCCGCGCCGATGACGCGGTCGTGGGCCTGCGCCCAGATCAGCCCGAGCACTAGACGGCGACCGGGGCCTTGATGGCCGGGTGGTGCTGGTAGCCGAGCACCTCGACGTCGTCGAAGCCGTACTCGAACAACGACGGCGCCTGCCGCAGCTTCAGGGTGGGGAAGGGGTACGGCTCGCGCGAGAGCTGCTCGCGCACCTGCTCGACGTGGTTGTCGTAGATGTGGCAGTCGCCGCCCGTCCAGATGAAGTCGCC
This sequence comes from Georgenia soli, assembly GCF_002563695.1. Classification (NCBI taxonomy): domain Bacteria; kingdom Bacillati; phylum Actinomycetota; class Actinomycetes; order Allobogoriellales; family Allobogoriellaceae; genus Georgenia; species Georgenia soli. The sequence continues at coordinate 3,281,337 of NZ_PDJI01000004.1, forward strand.
CACCTCGAGGCCGGCCTGCTGGGCGACCATGTGCGTGAGCAGGGCGTAGGAGGCGATGTTGAAGGGCACGCCGAGGAGGAGGTCGGCGCTGCGCTGGTAGAGCTGGCAGGAGAGCCGGCCGTCGGCCACGTAGAACTGGAAGAAGGCGTGGCAGGGCATCAGCGCCATCTTGTCCAGGTCGGCCACGTTCCAGGCGGAGACGATGATCCGGCGGGAGTCCGGGTTGGTGCGCAACGTGTCGAGCACCTGCTGGAGCTGGTCGATGTGCCCGCCGTCGGGGGTGGGCCAGGTCCGCCACTGCACGCCGTAGACCGGGCCGAGCTCGCCGTCCTCGGCCGCCCACTCGTTCCAGATCCGGATGCCGTGGTCCTGGAGCCACCGGACGTTGGAGTCGCCGCGCAGGAACCACAGCAGCTCGCCGACCACCGAGTGCAGGTGCACCTTCTTCGTGGTCACCAGGGGGAAGCCCTGGGTGAGGTCGAACCGCATCTGGTGGCCGAACACGCTGCGCGTCCCCGTGCCGGTTCGGTCGGCCTTGGGGGTGCCGTGCTCGAGGACGTGGCGCAGGAGGTCCTCGTACGCGGTGCTGACCGTCCGGCCGGCGCGCTCGGCGCCTGTCGGCGCCGCCGGGGCGATGGTGTGCTGGTCCGGGCTGGCGGCGGGGGACTGGGTCATCCGTGCATCTTAGGCGGAGGCGAGCCGCGGCGCGGCTGACGCCCGCGCCGGTGGCGCGGGCGTCGTCGGGGTCGTCAGGAGCTCGTCCCGGACGGCTCCTGCTCGATCGTGCGGTGCTCGCCCTGCTCGATCGTGCGGTGCGACTCCTCGCGGGCCACGGTGATCTTGCGGGGGCGTGCCTCCTCGGCGAGCGGGAGCGTCAGCGTGAGCACGCCGTCGGAGTAGGCGGCGTCGACGTTGTCGACGTCGACGTGCTGGCCCAGCGTGAGCTGGCGGGCGAACGTGCCGACCGGCCGCTCCCGGGAGAGCCACTGGACGTCGTCCTCGGCCATGGCCGCGCGCTCGGCCCTGATGGTCAGCGTGCGGTCCTCGACGTCGATGTCGATCGACTCGGGCCGGACGCCCGGCAGGTCGATCCTCGCGACGAACTGGTGCCCCTGGCGGTACAGGTCCATCGGCATCGGGCTGGCCGTCGGGACCTGGCGCAGAGCGGTGTCCAGCCACCGGTCGAGCTCACGGAACGGATCGGAACGAAGAACCATCTCCATCACCTCCACTGGTGCACCGGCCCCGGCTCCGAGGCCGGTCGAACTGTCTGACCTGTGTGCCTGCCCGGCCGCGCGGCCGGGCAGGACGCTGTAGAAGAACTCAGGCGGACGCGCTGTCCTTCTGCCCGACGGCGGCCTGCTGGTCGCCCGAGGCGTGGCTCACCTGGATCTTGCGCGGCCTGGCCTCCTCGGCCACCGGGATCGTCAGCTGCAGCACGCCGTCGGAGTACGACGCCTCGATGCGGTCGAGGGCCAGGCCGTTGCCCAGCGAGAGCTGGCGGGCGAACGTGCCGGTTGGGCGCTCGTGCGAGAGCCACTGGACGTCGTCCTCGACGGCGGAGCGACGCTCGGCCCGCACCGTCAGCGTGCGGTCCTCGACATCGATGTCGATCGACGACGGGTCGACGCCGGGCAGGTCCATCAGCGCCACGAACTTCTCGCCGCGGCGAAAGAGGTCGAGCGGCATCCCGGGCGAGGACGGGACCTGGCGCATCGCGTTGGTGAGCCAGCGGTCCATGTCGCGGAACGGGTCGTAACGGTTAGCCATGGGTCCACCTCCACGTGTTCGGTCCGGACGGTCCGGATCGTCCCGACCGAGCTCCGGCCGGTGCTTCATTTTTAGCACTCGCCCCAGCCGAGTGCTAACGCTGATCGCTCACGGCGAAAACCTGAGCGCCAGAGACTCAACATTGCACGTCGTCCCAGGTCACAGCCGTGAGACGACCGACGACTGGGCCTGGCCGAAGCGGCCGTCGCGGTCCCCGTCGCAGCCGTCGACGCCCGTCCAGGTCTCGCGACCATCGCGACCAGGCCGTTCTCGAACGACCGTCCTGCCGGTCCTCCTCTCCCGCGCCGCCCAGGTGGTTCAAGCATTCCTATGGCTATCGGGGCGTTCGTGGCGCATCCTTGGCAGGACGAAGGAGTCGCCATGAGGATTCTTGTCACGGCGGCCAGCCGCCACGGGGCGACCGCAGGTATCGCAGCGGCGCTCGGCGACCGGCTCGCAAGCCTGGGGCACGACGTCGACCTGCGCCCGCCCGAGGAGGTCGTGGACGTGGGCGAGGCGGAGGCCGTCGTCCTCGGCAGCGCCGTCTACGCCGGCCTGTGGCTCAAGGCGGCCAGGGAGGCCGTCGACCGGCTGGCGCCGCAGCTGCGGCTCAGACCCACCTGGCTCTTCTCGTCGGGTCCTCTCGGCGACCCGCCCGTCACGGGCCAGGAGCCCGACGTCGCGGGCTACGTCGAGGCGACCGGCGCCCTGGAGCATCGCACGTTCCCCGGCGCGCTCGACCTGTGCCGGCTGATGTACAGCGAGCGGCTCATGGTGCGGGCCCTGCACGCCCCGGTGGGCGACTTCCGCGACCTGCGCGCCGTCGAGGCGTGGGCGGACCACATCCACGCCCAGCTGGGGCGCCGGCCGCGGACGGCGGCAGGGCAGCGGACGGCCCGGCCGCGCACCGGCGGGGTGGCGGCGGCCTGACGCCTGCGCCCGCCCTCGGTCGGCTGCGGCGCCCTCGGTCAGCGGCCGAGCGCGTCGATCGCCGAGACCTCGTCGTCGGTCAGCCGCAGGTCGACGGCGGCGAGGTTGGCCTCGAGCCGTTCCCGGCGGACCGACTTCGGGATGACCACGAATCCCCGCCGGAGGTGCCAGGCGAGGACCACCTGCTGCGGCGTGGCGCCGTGCGCCCGGGCGACCCGGTCGAGCACAGGGTCTGCCATGTCTGTGCGTTTGAAGGCGCTGTAGCCCTCGAGGAGGACACCTCGGCGCTCCAGCTCCGCCACCAGCGCCGGGTCATGGTCCGAGGGGCTCCACGGGATCTGGTCGATCGCCGGGGTGACGCCGGTGGCCTGCGTGAGCTCGTCGATCAGCTCCGGGGAGTAGTTGGAGACGCCGATCGACGCCGCACGGCCGGCCTCGCGGGCGGCCACGAGGCGCTCCCACATGCGCAGGCTCCCCGACTCGCCGTGGGGCGGCCAGTGCACGAGCCACAGGTCCACCCGCTCGAGACCGAGCTGGCGCAGCGACTCCTCGAGCGTCTCGTCCTCACGCCCGAGCCTGTCGGGCGGGCACTTGGTGGTGACGAAGACCTCGTCCCGGACGCCGGAGTCGGCCAGGGCGCGGCCGATGTCCGCCTCGTTGCCGTACATCGTGGCCGTGTCGACGTGCCGGTACCCGAGGTCCAGCGCCGTGCGGACGGCGCGGTACACCTCGTCGCCACGTGCCTGCCACGTGCCCAGCCCCAGCAGCGGGATCGTCGCGGAGCCGTCGCGGGCGGCGATCGGCGCCGTCGGCACGGCGCTCACAGCGAGTCCCCGAACGTCGCGGGCGCGGGACCGAAGGCGTCGGTCGTCCCCTCCACGACGTTCCGCGCGATCCTCCTCGTGCCGGTGTACCCGATGACGACGCCGACGCCGAACGGCGCGAGGCGGCCCAGCACCAGCGCCCCGCCGCGGGCGGCGCCGTACCGGACCAGGCGCCGGGTGAGCGCCTTGTTGACGGCCTTGACGGTGCCGATCGGCAGCTTGGTGATCGCGGCCTTCGCCCAGTACAGGGTGCCCAGGCCCAGCTGACCGGAGATGGCCTCCGCGCCCTCCTCGCCGAGGAGAGCCGCCATCAGGAGGGTGCGCCGTCGTTCGAGGTCGTCCACGGCGACACCGTGGACCGACGCCACCGCCATGACGTAGCGCGCCGAGGCCGAGAGGAAGGCGACGGTCTGGACCGTGGTCAGTCCGAGGGCACTGACGGTCCCCACCCCCGGGACGGTGGCGACGGAGCCGACCGCCGCACCGAGGAGCGCGGCGCGGCGGAGGTACCGCTTCTCGAGGCGTTGGAGCAGGGCGGCCGGGGTCAGCTCGGGGTCCTCGCGGCGGAGCTCGTGGACGAGGTCGTCGGCACGGGACGCGCGCCTGACACCGAGGTCCACGAAGCGCTCGACCAGTCCGTGGCGGGCGGCCTCCTGCTCGTCGGCGGTCGTCCCGACGGCGACGTCCGTGGTGGGCGGCTCGGCCTCGTGGCGCCGGTGGCGCAGGGCGCTCATCCGGCCACCTCGTCGGTGAAGATGATCGTGTGGGGTGCACCCGCGTCCAGCGTCCGCCCCACGGTGCACTGCCGCTCGATGGCGAGCTCGGCACGCTCGAGCGTCCTCGTCCGGGTGCTCTCGTCCAGGCCGGAGAGGTCTGTGACGATCTCGACGGTCAGCGAGCTGTAGCGGTTCTCCTCCTGGTTCTTCTCGTTCGCCACCCCGATGACGGCGGCGAACTCGGCCCCGAGCGCGTGCGAGAGGCGGTGGTCCGCCGAGAGCCCGCTGCACGTGGCCAGCGCCAGCTGCAGCAGCTCGCCCGGGGTGAACTCACCCTCGCCGTCGCCCACGCGCACCTCCGCGCCGCGCGCGTTCCGTCCGGCGTACGCGCGCGTCCCGGTCCGCTCGGCCCACAGCGCCCGGGTGGGGGGTTCCTCCGTCGTGTCCGCGGATCCCGCGGTGTCCAGCTCGACCTCGCTCATGAGGACGATCGTGGCACGGCGGTGCGCCCGTCGCCCGCCGCGACGCCTCTGCGCCGCCCGCGTACGTTGGCCCCGTGAGCACATCCACCGGCCCCCACACGCTTCCGGACTCCGTCGTCATCGTCCTCTTCGGAGCAACCGGGGACCTGGCGGGGCGCATGGTGCTCCCGGCCGTCCACGAGGTCCACGAGCGCGGCCTCATGCCGGAGCACTGGCGCCTCGTCGGCTGCGCGGCCGAGGCCCTGGACGAGGAGGCCTTCCGCGACCGCGTCGAGGAGGTCCTGGACCGCAGCGACGTCGGCAGGCCCTCCGACTGGGCCACGGTGCGCCCGCAGATCCGCTACGCGGCCGGGGAGTTCGGCCCCGACGACCCCGGCGAGCTGCCCCGCATCCTCGGCGAGGTCCGTGACGAGCTCGCCCGGGAGAGCGGCAGCGAGCCGCTCGTCCTGCACTTCCTCGCGGTGCCCCCCGTCGCCTTCCGGTCGATCGCCCGCGGGCTCGGGGCCCACGGCCTGGCGGAGGGGGCACGCGTCGTCTTCGAGAAGCCCTTCGGCACGTCGCTGGAGTCGTTCGAGAGCCTCGACGCCGCGGTGAAGGAGGTGCTCCAGGAGGACCAGATCTTCCGCATCGACCACTTCCTCGGCAAGGAGGGCGTGCAGACCATCTACGTCCTGCGTTTCGCCAACCAGCTCTTCGGCTCGGAGTGGTCGCGGGCGAGCGTCGACCAGGTCCAGATCGACGTGCCCGAGGACCTGGACGTCGCCAACCGCATCGGCTTCTACGAGGCCACCGGTGCCGCGCTCGACATGATCGTCACCCACCTCTTCCAGGTGGCCGGGCAGGTGGCGATGGAGCCTCCTGCCGACCTGCGCGACCCCACCTCCGTGCTGGACGCCCGCGAGACGGTGCTCCGCGCGTTCCGCCCGCTGGACCCGACGCAGGACGTGGTCCTCGGCCAGTTCGACGGCTACCGGGACATCGACGGCGCCGCGCCCGACTCGAGGCAGGACACCTTCGCGGCCGTGCGGCTGTGGGTGGACACCGAGCGCTGGCGCGGCGTGCCGTTCCTGCTGCGCACGGGCAAGCGCATGGCCCGCCGGACGCAGCGGATCACCCTGGTGCTCAAGCCGCCGTTCGGGCCGCTCGCCAGGGAGCTGGACACCCCGAACACCATCGAGATCTGTTTCAGCGGCGACGGCGAGATCCAGCTGGGCATCACCGTGAAGACGCCCGGGCCGGACCTGAGCTACTCCTCCGGCAAGGCCGTGCTCGAGCTGGACGACGTGCCGGGCGGGGAGCCGATCTCGCCGTACGCCTCGCTGATCCACGACGCCCTCATCGGGGACCGTTCCTTGTTCACGACGGCGGAGGGGCTGCGGGCCGCCTTCACCGCCTTCGCCCCGCTCCAGGGCCCGGAACGTCCCGACCCGCTCCCGTACGAGCCGGGCTCGTGGGGTCCCGAGGAGGCCCGCCGGCTCGCCCAGCCGCACCGGTGGATGCTGGGGGAGTAGGTGCTCGACGAGTAGCGCGTCCTGACGTGGCGCACGTCACGCGTCGGGTACGGTGGGGCCCGCACCTGGCTCAACGGCGAGCCAGGCGCCTTGACCGGTCAGTCCTGACCGGTCAGTGACGGGCCGCGAGATGCTCGAGACCGAGACGGCGCTCGACGGCGACGACCTGGTCCACGGTCCCCACCGCCGCCTTCTCGATCGGCTCGCCGAACAGCGGCACGGAGGCCGACACGTCGCCGTCGTAGGTCTGCTCGCACCCGGCCATCGTCGGAGCGAGCCGCTGGGTGCCGGAGATCCGCGCCGGCACGCCCTGGATGTCGACGGACATCGTCGCGGTGCGGCTGCCGTCCGCGGCCGGGGCCTGCCACGCCTCGACCAGACGGACCTCGAGGGAGTCGCCCACCAGGGAGCGCAGCGCGGTCGGCACCGACGCCGTCGGAAGCTCGGCCCGCGTGGTCACGGTGAAGGCCGCGCCGTCACGGACCACCTCGCACGTCGTGCTCAGGGCCCCCGCCTCGGTCATCTTGCGCTCGACGAACTCCCGGGTCGACAGCATCGCCGCCACGGTCTCGACGTCGGCGGGGTAGGCGGTGGTGGCGGTGAAGCGCACGGTGAGCTCCTTCTCGGGCGGCCGACGCCAGCGTAGCGGCCACCAGGGCGGTGGGCCCCGCGGCAGGCGGCGGGTCCGGGGTCGGCCCGGCGGGCAGCTCGCAGGCCCTAGTCTGGGGAGCGTGCCCACCACGCTCGCCAACATGATCGTGCAGTCCGGACAGGTCGATGAACGCGACGCCGAGTGGCTCCACCAGCTCGTCGGCGACTGGCAGGTCATCGCCGACCTCGCGTTCGCCGACCTTGTCCTGTGGCTGCCCACCGATGACGACGACTTCATCGTCGCGGCGCACTGCCGGCCCTCCACCGCCGCCACGGTCCACTACGAGGACATCGTCGGGCAGCGCCCGTCGCCGGTGCGGCGGGACCTGATGCGCCAGACCGTGCTCGACCGCGGCATCCACGTCCGGGCGGACCCGCACGGCCGGGGGTCCGACGCCATGCGCGAGGTGGTGCTCCCGGTGGTCCACGAGGACCGCGTCCTCGGCGTGCTCACCCGCGAGGTGGCTCTCCCCACCTCCCGTGTGCCGTCCCGGCTCGACGTGTCCTACATCGAGATCGCGGACGTCCTGTGCGGGATGATCAGCCGCGGGGAGTTCCCGCAGGAGGGCGCCCCCACCAGCGCCCGGCGGGGCGCGCCCCGCGTCGGCGACGGCCTGCTGCGTCTGGACCCCGAGGGCCGGGTGGTCTACGCCAGCCCGAACGCGCTGAGCAACTTCCACCGGCTCGGGGTCATCGGTGAGCTCAAGGGCCAGGTGCTGGCCGAGGTGGTCACCGAGCTCATCGAGGACCACACGGCGGTCGAGGAGACGATGGCCGTGGTCGTGATGGGCCGCGCGGCCTGGCGCACCGAGATCGAGGCGCGAGGGGTGACCCTCTCGCTCCGGGCCGTCCCGCTCACCGACCACGGCGAACGGCGGGGGGCGCTCCTGCTCTGCCGCGACGTCTCCGAGGTCCGCCGGCGCGAGCGCGAGCTCATGACGAAGGACGCCACCATCCGGGAGATCCACCACCGGGTGAAGAACAACCTCCAGACAGTCTCGGCGCTGCTGCGGCTGCAGGCCCGGCGCAGCGGCAACCCGGAGACGAAGGCGGCGCTGGACGAGGCGGAGCGGCGCGTCTCGACGATAGCGCTGGTGCACGAGACCCTCTCGCAGAACATCGACGAGGTGGTCGACTTCGACGAGGTGTTCGGCCGGCTGCTGCGCCTGGCCGCCGACGTCGCGTCTCCCGACTCCTCGGTCCGCACCGTGGTGGACGGGACCTTCGGGGCGGTCGGCGCCGAGGCCGCCACCTCGCTGGCCGTGGTGCTCACCGAGCTGGTCTCCAACGCCGTCGAGCACGGGCTGGCGGGCCGGTCCGGGACGGTCTCCGTCACCGCGTCGCGCTCGGGCGCCGAGCTCGACGTGCGGGTGTGCGACGACGGTCTGGGCATCGAGGACGGCCGCGTGCTCGCCGGCCTGGGCACCCAGATCGTCGAGACGCTGGTGACCGGCGAGCTGCGCGGGTCCATCGACTGGCGGCGCCGCCCCGAGGGAGGCACGGTGGTCGACCTGCACGCGCGGCTGGGCACAGCCACCCTCGACGCGACGGCAGGTCAGCGGCGGTAGGCCGGCGGCGGTAGGCCGGACGGGGCCCGGAAAGTCGACCCCGGAAAGACGACGACGCCGCCGGTCTCCCGGCGGCGTCGTTCAGTCTCGGCTGTGCGTGAGGTCAGCCTGCGCGGCGTGCGCGTGCGGTACGGCGCTTGAGCGAGCGGCGCTCGTCCTCGCTCAGGCCGCCCCAGACCCCGGAGTCCTGCCCCGTCTCCAGCGCCCACTTCAGGCACGTGTCGACGACGGTGCACTTCTGGCACACGGCCTTTGCCTCCTCGATCTGCACCAAGGCCGGGCCCGTGTTCCCGATGGGGAAGAACAGCTCGGGGTCTTCGGTGAGGCAGGCGGCGCGGTGACGCCAATCCATACGGGTCTCCTTAGCGCATGCGTCGAACCACGAGATCTGCAAGGGAAGCAGCGGTCCGACGCGACGGGTTCAACTGCTGCACCCAACCCTGACACGCGGTACCACCGGCGACAAGAGGTTTCCGGAAAATGGCTGGCCGGTAAACCGCGTGGCTTTCGTCACACTGTGACGAGCCCCTCGCGGCGACCCGGTCGCCGCCTCGTCAGAGCCTCTGCGTCGGTGCGTACGCTCGGATCTGTGACCAACGAACCACTTTCCGGACGTCTCCAGGCTGAGAAGGGCGGCCGTCGCGTCCCGTGGCCGCTGCGCGCAGCGGGTGCCCTGGTGCTGGTCGAGGCGCTCGTCCTCGTCGGTATGGCCGTCGTTCTCGTCACGGATGTGGTAAGGGGGGTGGCCCCGGACGTCTTCTCGGCCCTGGCCCTCGCCGTCTTCTTCGTCGGCTTCGCCGCGATGCTGGCCGGGTCGGTCCGGGCACTGTGGCGCGGTCAGCGCTGGGGCCGAGGTCCGGTCATCACGTGGCAGGTCCTGCAGGCGGCCAGCGCCCTGACGCTCACCGGGGTCCAGACCGCGCTCGTCGTCCTCGCCGTCCTGGTCGCCGCGGCAGCGGTCGCCGGCGTGCTGTGGCCGAGTGCGCGCGACTACGCCTCCGGGACCCGGGCCCCCGGCGCCGTCGTCTGAAGCGCCGTCGTCTGAAGCGCCGGGGCCGGTGGCGCGGGCGCGTCGGCCGGCGTCGCCACCTGCAGCGCCAGCGCTCGCCCGCGGGTGACGAGGACGCCCCGGCCCGGGTGCAGCGGCCTCGCGGGGTCCGCCGCGGTCGAGAGGTCCACGTCGGTGAGCTGGGTCGTGGCCGGGTGCGACGGGCGCAGCAGCAGCAGGGTCGCGGTCGAGCGCCACGTGGCCAGCGGGCCCCGGTAGGCACCGACCACCGGCTCCGGCCGCGCCGCGGCCACCACCACGAGGTCCCGGCGGGAGGCGAGCCGCTGCCCGAGCTCCTCGAGCGCGGGGGAGGCCCACCGGTCGACGTCGTCCACGACCAGCACGGCGGGTCCCGCCGGAAGGTCGCCGGGCTGCCCGACGGCGACGGCCCGGCCGCCCAGCTGCTGCCGCAGCAGCGACAGGGTGGTCGTCCGGCCGCTGCCCGGCGGCCCGACGACGAGCAGCACCTCGCCCGGTTCGCAACGGAGGCCGACGGGTCCGCCGTCGTCCCCGCCGCGCCCCAGCAGGACGGTGGCGCCGTGCGGTGGCTCGGCCTGCGGCACCTCGTCCGGCACCGGCTCGCCGGGCGGCAGCTCACCCGGCGGAAGCCCGTCCCGTGAGAGCTCGGCGAGCGAGACACGCTCGGGAAGCGGGGCCACCCGCAGGATCCCAGGTTCGGCGGGCCCGAGGTCGACGGCTCCGGTGACGGCGACCTGCACGGCGGTCGCGCGGCCCGGTTCCAGCAGCACGCCCCGTCCGGGGACAGGATCCCCTCCGTGCAGGTCGCGCGGGACGCCCGCGAGCAGCGCTTCCGTCTCGTCCCTGGGTGCCAGGACCACGCGCGTCCGTACCGACTCCGTCCACCGGGCGGCGAGCAGCGACGGCGGCCCGGACAGCGCCGTGGCGACGCCGGCCCGCCTGCCGTCGCGCAGCGCCCGGGCGAGCAGCTGCAGCCCCTGCCCGGGGCCGGCGACCTGGTCGAGCCGCTCGGCGACCGCCTCGGCGTCGTCGACGACGAGCAGCTGCGGGGCCGTCTCCGCCTCCAGCCGCTCGAGCAGGCGGGCGGCACGCCGCGGGTCGTCGCTCCCGGTGACGGTCCCGAGGGTTGGGCCGGCGAGGTCCGCGAAGCGGTGCGGCCCCGCGGCGAGGACGTGGACCACCGCCCTGGCGCGCAGGGCGGAGGCGACGACGCTGCGCAGCGTCTCGGTCCGCCCGGTGCCAGGGCCACCGACCACCAGGAGGGCCGACGGCCGCCACACCCACACGCCGAGGCGCTGCTCGTCGGGCAGGTCGCTGACGCCGAGCACGAGCCCGGACCGCGGGTCGGCGGTCCCGGCACCGTCGGCGTGAGGGCGGGAGGGCCGGGCACTGTCCGGACCCGCCGGCCCGGCAGCGTCCGCCTCCAGGCCGGCCAGCTCCACCCGGCGGGGCAGGGCGGGCGCCCAGGGGCGCCCGGGGACCTCCCGCACCTCCGCGCCCGCGGAGTCCCACGCGGACTCCCACGCCTCGCGAGCGGCACGGACGGCCCTCCCGGCCCAGCCGTCGTCGCCGCACCACGGCGCCTGGACGGTGCGCAGCGTGTCGGTCCGCACGAGCGCCCGGCCCGGCACCGGCGGGAGGTCCGCGGCGCCCGAGGTGCCCACGACATCCTGGGACTCCGCAGCCTCGAGCACCCGCAGGCAGATCCGCACCGTGAGGTTGGCGCGCACGTCGGCAGATACGGCGCCCCCGGGGCGCTGCGTGGCGAGGACCAGGTGGATGCCGAGCGAGCGTCCCTGGGCCGCGAGCCGGACGAGGGCGTCGAGCAGGTCGGGGTGGCTGTCGGCCAGCGCCCGGAACTCGTCGACCACGACCACCAGGCGGGGCAGCGGCTCGGCCGGGCGGGCGGCCAGGTAGGCGGCCAGGTCCTTGGCGCCGGCGTCGGCGAGCAGCCGCTCGCGCCTCCTGACCTCCGCGCGCAGGCTGGCCAGCGCGCGGACGGTGGCGGCCGGCTCGAGGTCGGTCAGCACGCCCGCGGTGTGCGGCAGCCCTGCCAGCCCGGCGAACGTCGCGCCACCCTTGTAGTCGACGAGGACGAGCTGGAGCCGGTCCGGCGGGTGACGCAGCGCCAGGGCCAGCAGCCAGGCCAGGAGCAGCTCGGACTTCCCCGATCCGGTGGTGCCGGCGAGAAGGGCGTGCGGGCCGTGCACCACCAGGTCGATCTCGACGGTCCCCGCCTCGTCCACCCCGAGGGGTGCCGCGAGACCGGGGTGCGGCACGGCCCACTGCCGGCGGACGACGGCAGGGTCGTCCGCAGGTCCTTCCCCGAGCAGGTCGGCCAGGTGGACCTGCCGCGGCAGTGCGGTCGTGGACGCGGTCGCCCCCCGGGCGAGCAGGCCGGCCGCGGCGGCCGCCCACGCTGGCGAGATGCCGGGCCGGTCGACGGTGACCACGCGCGTGCACCAGGCGGGGACCTCCTGCACGGACCTGGCGAGCACCACGTGCACCGAGGCCTGGGCGTCGCCCGTGGCCGGCGGTCCCTCGGCGGGGGTGTCCGCCGTCCGGGACGGGTCCGCGGACCGGGGAGCATCCGCGGGTCCCGGCGCCACGAGGACCGTGAGCCGCCGCGGTGCCCCGGCCGGTCCGAGCCGCCGCGGGCCGCCGCCGGGTAACGAGGGAAGGTCGACGCGCAGGTCCCCGTGCCAGGTGGCCAGCTGGCACGCCAGCCACCAGGCCGCCGCGGTGACGTGCCCCGGCCGCCCGACCAGAGCGACCCGGTCGCCGTCGCCCAGGACGAGGCCCGCGCCGGGACGGCTCGCCGAGACCGTGGCCCGCAGCTCCTCGCCGGCCGGCAGCCGGGCCACGGCCGCCGCGGCGTGCAGGAGGAGCGCGGCAGGGTCGGGCAGCTCCGGGGCGCGGGGACGCCGGACGGCCACCACGGTGGCCGCGAGGAGGACCACCGGCACCGCGAGGATCGCCCACCGCCACGGTCCGGCCCCGCTGGAGACCAGCAGCGGCACCATGGTCAGGCACGCGAGCAGCGGCAGCGCCATCCTGACCCAGTCCCGCCCCTCCGGCGCCCGGGACGGTTCCGGTGCGGCCGGCGCCCGCAGGTCCTCGGGCCGACGGCGGACCTGGAGCACCGTCGCCCCCAGCCGCAGGTTTGTCCCCTCCGGCAGCTCGCGCCACCGCGGCGGGAGGGGACGGGTCCGCGCCCGCAGGAGGGCGCGGGAGAGCGCGGGCGGGAGCCTGCGGGTGAGTGACAGGAGAACGCGGGGCTGCGGCCGCGCGCGCGACGGGTGGGTGCGCCGTCGGCCCAGGCGCGAGGGGGCACGCCACCGGGTGCCGTTGGCGGAGCCGTGGTCCCGCGCCTCGAACCGTCCCCGGCGCTCGCGGACCTCGAGATGGCGGCGGGAGACGAGCGGGTCGGTCAGCGGCAGGTCAGCCGCGCCGCGCCCCACCTCCGCAGGCTCGGGTCCCAGCCCGAGGCACCACCCGGTGTCCGGGCCCGCCACCACCGCGAGGTGCCAGGGCGAGCGCAGGGCGGTCCGCGGGTCGGGGTGGTGCGTCATGGCGCCAGGGTGGCCGGTGGGTCGGCCGGGCGGCCGGCGCCCTGTGGACACCGGCCGCCCGGGGGAGCGCTGTGGAAACGGTTCAGGCGGCCAGCGCCGCGACCGGCGGCGTGCGCACCGCCGAGCGTGCCGGGAGCACCGAGGCGCCGAGCCCGGCGACCAGCGCCACGACGGCCACCGCGCTGAGGTGCAGCCACGGCACCGCGAGGGTGACGTCGCCGGTGGCCCCCAGGAGCACCGCGGACCCGGCCCACCCGTACAGCGTCCCGAGCACCGCGCCGAGGGACGTGCCGACGAGGGCGATCAGCGCGCCCTCGACCATCAGCGTCCCGCGCAGCTGCGACCGGGTCAGGCCCACCGCCCGCAGCAGGGCGTGCTCGTGGCGCCGCTCGATCACGGACAGCGACAGCGTGTTCGCGACGCCCACCAGCGCGATCAGCACCGCCACGCCGAGGAGGCCGACCACGATCGCCAGGAGCGTGTCGATGACCTCCGTGTAGATCTGCCGCTCGGCGGCGAGCCCGGTCACGTACGGGACCACGCCGTCGCTCGCCTCCACCACGGCGTCCTGCACGTCGCGCACCCGCTCGGCGGCCGGTGCGTCGTCGGCGAGGCGGGCCCACACCCCCACGACGGGTGCGCCGGGTGCCAGCTCCTGGAGCGTGGGTGCCGCCACGACGGCCAGCGTGCCGGCGGGGACGACGATGACGGTCCGGGTCACCCGGGCCTGGCCGGTGCCGACGACGACGTCCTTCCCGGTCGTGAGCCCGGCGGTCTCGGCGACCCTGTCCCCGAGGAGGAGCGTGTCGTCGTCGAGCTCTGAGAAGAGGGCCGGGTCGCGCACGACCTCGACGGCGCGGGCCGGGTCGATGCCGAGCACCTCCAGCTCGGTGGCCGTGGCGCCGGTGCCGAGCTGCACCAAGGCCCTCGTCACCGGTGTCGCGACGGACACGTCCTCGACGTCGCGCACCGCGGTGAGGTGGGCGGCGGTGACCGTCTCGCCCTCCACGAGGACGTCGACGGGGAAGGTCTCGGCGAGGGCGCGGTCCAGGCTGGTGCGTGCGGTGGCGGCGCCCGTGGCCATCATGACCACCAGCGCGACGCCGATGACCAGCGCGGACGCCGTCGCCGAGGTCCGGCGCGGGTTGCGCGTCGAATTCACGGTGGCGAGCTGCGCCGTGGCGCGGTGCCGGCCGGCGAGGGCGGTCAGCGCCCGGCCGACGACGGCGACGGCACGGGGGACGAGGAAGACCGCGCCGACCATGACCCCGGCGAAGGACATGATCCCGCCGGCGACGCCGACCAGGAGCGCGACGCCCATGAGGTCGCCGGCGTCGTCCAGGACGAGCATGGCCGTGCTGGCGCCGCCGAGGAGGAGGGCGCCGAGCGTGCCGAGGACGACGGCGGACCACCGGCGCACCCGGCCGCCGCCCGCCCGGGACGCCGGGTCGGGCGCCGGGCGCAGCGCGGAGAGGGGCGCCACCCGCGTCGCCGTCCGCGCCGGTGCGAGCGCGGCGAGCACGGTGACGGCGGTGCCGGTCAGCAGCGGGACCGCCAGCACCGGCAGGGTCAGCGGGACGGTCGGGGCCACCTCCACCCCCAGGTCGGCACCCTGGAGGAACCACAGGGCGCCCTGACCGAGCGCCAGGCCGAGGAGCAGCCCGGCCGCGGACGCGACGACGCCGAGCACGCCCGCCTCCAGGAGCACCGAGCGGTGCACCTGCGCCTTGGTGGCGCCGACGCAGCGCAGCAGCGCGAGGGTGCGGGCCCGCTGCGCCACGAGCACCTGGAACGTGTTCGCGATGACGAGGGCGGCGACGAACATGGCCACCGCCGCGAAGGCGAGCACGAAGTACGTCAGGGTCTGCGCCTGCCCGGTCAGCTCCGCCGTCTTCGCCTCGGCCTCCTCGACGGTGGTGCGCACGTCGGCCTGCGGCAGCGCCGCCCGCACCGCCGCGGCCACCTGCTCGTCGCTGCTGCCGGCGGCGCCCGCCACGAGCACCTCCGCGTAGCGCAGCTCACCCTCCGGCGTGGCCGCCGCGGCCCACGCCTCCGCCTGCCCGCGGGGGACGAGGACGGTGGAGGCCGAGCCGAGGATGGCCTGCGGGTCACGGACGAGGCCCGTGACGGTCAGCTCGTCCGAGACCACCTCCCAGGTGCCCTCGGACGAGGACCCGGAAGCGTCGCTGGGGCCGCCGTCGGACGTGCCGGTCGTCGTCGCGGGGGCGAGCTCCTCGTGCTCGAGCCGGACCACGTCCCCGACCCCGACGCCGAGGCGTTCCGCCGTCGACGACGTCAGCGCGGCCTCGCCGGCGGCTCCGGGAAGGCCCCCCTCGACCGGGTCGAAGACCTGCAGCGCCTCGTGCGAGGCGACCGGGGTGACGAGCGCCGCGTCCTGCTCGCCGCCGGCGCGCACCTGCGCGTAGAGCTGCAGCACGCCGTCGGCCGCGGCGACCTCCGCCAGCCCGGCGACGGAGGCGACGTCCTCGGGACCGAGGGGACGGTCGTCCGTGCCGCGCGCGACGACCGCCGCGTCCGCCAGCGACGCGGTGACGGTGCGGTAGGTGGTGTCGCGCGCGAGGACGCCGGCCAGCAGCGTCGCGGCGACGAAGGCCGTGGCGACGACGACGGCCACCCCGGCCGCGGCGAGGCGCCGCGCGCCGGTGCGCATCTGGGAGATCGTCAGCCGGATCATCGGGCGACCGCCTCGACGGGGCGCAGCGCCTCGAGGCCGGTGAGGACGGACTCGGGGGTGGGGTCGGTGATCTCCCCGGCCAGGCGCCCGTCGGCGATGAGGACGACGCGCTGCGCGTAGGAGGCGGCGGCCGGGTCGTGCGTGACCATGACCACCGTCTGGCCGAGCTCGCGCACGCAGGTGCGCAGGAAGGACAGCACCTCGGCGCCGGCCCGGGAGTCGAGGTTGCCGGTCGGCTCGTCGGCGAAGACCACGTCCGGGCGGGTGACGAGCGCCCGGGCGATGGCCACCCGCTGCTGCTGGCCGCCCGAGAGCTCGGCGGGGCGGTGGCTCAGCCGCTCACGCAGCCCGAGGATGTCGACGAGGGTGGCCATCCACTCCCGGTCCGGCGCCCGCCCGGCCAGCTCGCACGGCAGCGTGATGTTCTGCTCGGCGGTGTACATCGGCAGCAGGTTGAAGGACTGGAAGACGAAGCCGACGCGCTCGCGGCGCAGCAGGGTCAGCCGCCGGTCGTCGAGCGCCCCCAGGTCCGTCTCGCCGAGGTGGACGCGCCCGCCGCTGGGCTCGTCCAGGCCTGCCAGCAGGTGCATGAGCGTGGACTTGCCCGAGCCGGACGGCCCCATGATCGCGGTGAAGGCACCTGCCTCGAAGGCGACGTCGACGCCGCGCAGCGCGTGGACGGCGACGTCGCCGCGTCCGTAGACCTTCGTCAGACCTGTGGCGCGGACGGCTGGAAGCGGGCTCATGTGCGGCTCCTTGACGGCGGGTGCGCGCGGCACGGGAGGCCGCGCGGCCGGGAGCGTCCCCGGCACCGACGACGCTACGGACGGCCCGCGGCGCCGTCGTCGGGCCGGGGGCTGGTCCTGACGTCATGCCGTGGTCGGACCCGCCGGCGCCGTCGTCCGCCTCAGGACCCGGGGGTGACCAGTCCCGTCTCGTACGCGACGACGACGGCCTGGACCCGGTCCCGGGCGCCGAGCTTGGCCAGCACGCGGCCCACGTGCGTCTTGACCGTCGCCTCCGCGACGAAGAGCTCGCCGGCGATCTCGGTGTTGGACCGCCCGCGCGCCATGAGCACGAGCACCTCGCGCTCGCGGTCGGTGAGCGACTCCAGGACCGCGGGCGGGGTCCGCTGCTCGTCGGGGAGCACGTCGGCGAGGTGCTCGATGAGCCGGCGGGTGGACGAGGGCGCGATGACGGCGTCGCCGCGGTGGACGGTGCGGATGGCGGCGAGCATCTCCTCGGGCGGGGCGTCCTTGAGGAGGAACCCGCTGGCGCCGGCCTTGATCGCCTGGAGCACGTACTCGTCCAGGTCGAAGGTGGTGAGGATGATGACCTTCGGCGCCACGCCGGCCGGCCCGGGCGCGCCGGTCAGCTCCGCGGTGGCGGCGAGGCCGTCCATGGCCGGCATGCGCACGTCCATCAGCACCACGTCCACCGGGTGGGAGCCCAGCAGCCGCAGCGCCTGGGCGCCGTCGCCGGCCTCGACCACCACGTCCATGTCCGGCTGCGAGCCGATCACCATGGCGAACCCGGCCCGGACCAGCTGCTGGTCGTCCACCAGGGCGACGCGGATGGTGGCGGTCTCGGTCGTGGTCATGGGCGGTCTCCGGAGGTGCTGGACGGGGCGTGGGCCGGCCGCGGCCCGCCGGGGCCGGGCAGCGGGATCTCGGCACGCACACGGTATCCGCCGCCCGGACGCGGGCCCGCGTCGAGGGTCCCGCCGAACAGGGCGGCACGCTCGCGCATGCCCACCAGGCCCTGCCCGCGGCCGTCGGAGGTGGCGGCGGCGCCGCGGCCGTCGTCGTCCACCTGGACGCGCAGGAGCTGGGGCGAGCGGTGCAGGGCGACGGTCACCCGGGCCTCCGGCCCGCCGTGCTTGAGGACGTTGGTCAGCGCCTCCTGGACGATCCGGTACACGCTCAGCCCGGCACCGGGCGGCAGCGGGCCGCCGCCGCCGGTGCGCACCACGGAGACCGCCAGCCCGGTCGCGCGCACCTGCTCGACGAGGCGGTCCAGGTCGGCGTCGTCGGGCTGGGGGAGTCGCTCGGTCGCGTCCTCGGTGCGCAGGACCCCGAGGATCCGGCGCATGTCCGCCAGGGCGCCTCGTCCCATGTCGGAGATCGTGCGCAGGGCGCGCTCGGCCGCCTCGGGGTCGGTCCGGGCGGCGTAGCGTCCGCCGTCGGCCTGGGCGATGACGACCGAGAGGGAGTGGGCGACGACGTCGTGCATCTCGCGGGCGATGCGCGTGCGCTCGGCGGCGGTGGCGAGACGCACCTCCTGGTCGCGCTCGACCTCGAGGCGCCGGGCCCGTTCCATGAGTGCCTCGAGCCGCTCGAGCCGGCTGCGGCGGCTCACGGCGACCGCCCAGGTCGCGAAGACCATCCCGGCCACCGCGAGCGTCCACAGGACGACGGCGGACCACAGGAAGTACCCCGGGAGGTAGACGCCGAACGCGACCCCGAGCAGCAGCGCGCCGGCCAGCGCGCCGAGCAGGCCCGCGCGGCGGGCCCAGCGCGGGCCGTAGACGGTCACCGAGTACAGCGAGACGAGCACCAGGATGTCGACGGGCAGGATCATGAACCCGACGAGCAGGTGGACCAGCGCCGCGGCGTAGACGACGATCGCCGACGCCGCCGGCCGGGTGCGCTGCCAGGCCAGCGCCGCCGGCATGAGGATCGACGCCGCGACCCCGATCGCCGGCACCGACGGGGTCCCGTAGCTCATGGCCGTCGCCGCGGACGGCAGGCCGAGGAGGAACAGGACGGCCAGCGCCAGCAGCGAGTCGACGGTCATGCGCCGGGTGCGAGGGTCGCGGAGCCGCTCACGCACGCCCGCGATCGTTCCCATGGCCCCCGAGCCTAGGAGCTCGGCGGACGACGGCGGATCATCCGCGGGGCGGACCCGGCAGCCCCCGGGTCATACCCCGGTCGCGGTCGCCCGGCCCTCAGGCGGCCAGTGCCGGTTCGGGCCGGCGCTCCTCCGACGCCGCCAGCAGGGCCGCGTAGCGGCCGCCCGCCGCCGCGAGGGTCTCGTGGTCACCGAGCTCGACGACGCGTCCGCCGTCGAGGACCGCGATGAGGTCGGCGTCGCGCACGGTGGAGAGGCGGTGGGCGACGGTGATGGTGGTACGGCCGCGGCTGACGACGTCCAGGGCGGCCTGCACCTGGCGCTCGGTGCGGGTGTCCAGCGCACTGGTCGCCTCGTCCAGGACGAGCACCCGGGGGTCGCGCAGCAGGGTCCGGGCGACGGCGAGCCGCTGCTTCTCACCGCCGGAGAAGCGGTGGCCGCGCGCCCCGACGAGGGTGTCGTAGCCGTCCGGCAGGGAGGTGACGAGGTCGTGCACCTGCGCCGCGCGGGCGGCCTCCTCGATCTCGGCGTCGGTGGCGTCCGGGCGTGCGTACCGCAGGTTCTCGCGGACGCTGGCGTGCAGCAGGTAGGTCTCCTGCGGGACGAGGCCGACGATCTCGGCGAGGGTGCTCAGCCGCAGGTCGCGCACGTCGACCCCGTCGATGCTCACCCGCCCGGCCGACGGGTCGCGCAGCCGCCCCACCAGGGAGGCGAGGGTCGTCTTCCCGGCCCCGGTGGCGCCCACCAGCGCCAGGCGGGTGCCGGCGGGGACCGTCAGGTCGACCTGGTCGAGCGCGGGCCGCCCGGCGCCGGGGTAGGTGAGGCTGACGCCCTCGAACCGGACCGTGCCGCGGACCTCGGCCGGGTCGAGCTCGACGGGCTGCGCCGGGTCCGCGATGTCGACGGGGAGGTCGAGATACTCGAAGATCCGGCTGAAGAGCGCCAGCGAGCTGGTCACCTGCACCCCCACGTCGAGCACGCCCATGAGCGGGCGGAACAGCCCGGCCTGCAGGGCGGTGAACGCGACCAGGGTGCCGATGGTCATCCCGCCCGAGGTGGCCGGGAGACCGGCCGCGAGGTAGATGAGCGCGGGGATCGCGGCGAAGATGACGCTCATCGTCGCCATGCGCCAGCGGCCCGCGAGCTCGGCGCGGACCTCGAGGTCCAGCAGGCCCTCCGACCCGGCGCGGAACCGGTCGGAGAGCACGGGCCCGGTGCCCATGGTCTTGCCCAGCAGCACCCCGCTGACCGAGAGCGACTCCTCGACCTGGCCGTGCAGGTCGGCGAGCGCGCGCTGGCGCCGCGCCGTGACGGCCCGCCGCATGAGCGCCACGCGGCGGGTGAGCCAGATCGCCGGCGGCAGCACGACGAGGGAGAGCAGCGACAGGCGCCAACTCAGGGCGGCCATGGCCACGGCGGTCCCGACGGCCGTGGTGACGTTGGACGCGACCGACGTGGCCGCTGTCGTCACCACGGACTGCATGGCGCCGATGTCGTGCGTCAGGCGTGACTGGACCTCGCCGCCGCGCGTGCGGGTGAAGAAGTCGAGGGACTGGCGCTGCAGGTGCACGAAGACGTCGGTGCGCAGGCCGTGCATCACGCGCTGGCCCACCGTGGTGGACAGCCAGGTCTGGACGACACCGAGCACCGAGCCGACCACGGTGACCGCGAGCATGCCGGCGACGAGGAGCATCAGGAGCGGGACGTCCTGGCGGGGGATCGCCTCGTCGATGACGCGGCGGGTGAGGAAGGGCATGGCGAGCCCGACGGCGGAGGCGGCCACGATGAGCCCGGCGACGACGGCCAGGCGGCCGGCGTGCGGGCGGAAGAGCCCGCCGATGCGGCGCAGGCTGACCGGGTGGGACTCGAGCTGGGCGAGGTCCTTCGGGTCCTTGCGGGCGGGGGAGTCCCCGCGGCGGCCGCCTCGGGGCGGCCCGGCGATGACGTCGCTCATGGACATCACCTCGATTCAGTCTCGGAAACATGCTGAGGTTACCTCACAATGAGGTAAGCCGGCCACCGCGGTAGGGTGCCGCCATGAGCGAGGCGAGGGGCGGGCCCGGCGCGGGGCACGGCGGCCACGGGGCGACAGACCCTGCGGAACTGCTGATGCGCGCCGCGCGGACCCTGAGACGACGCTCGGCGGAGGCGCTCGCGCCGTGGGAGCTCTCGCCCCACCACGTCCGGGCGCTGCGTGTCGTGTGTGCCGGGGCGGGCGGCGGGGAGACCCGGCTCTCCGACGTCGCCGCCGCGCTGCGCATCGCGCCGCGGTCCGCCACCGAGGTGGTCGACGTCCTGGAGGCCCGCGGGCTGGTCGAGCGCTCGCCGTCCGCCCTGGACCGGCGTGCCGTCGTCGTGCGGCCGACGGCGGAGGGGGAGCGGGTGCGGGCGGCGGTCGAGCGGCACCGCGCCGAGCAGTCCGCCTCCTTCCTCGGCGCGCTGACCCCGGAGGAGCGGGACACGCTGGCGGAACTCCTGCGCAAGGTCCTCGACGAGTAGGTCCCGGCGCCGCCTCGTCGCGGGGCCGGTGTCGGCGGGGTTTGCCATCATGTCCCTCGTGACCGCGACCTCTGTCTCTCCCGACCCCGACGACGACCTCGGCCTGCCGCCGGAGGGGGCACCCGCCGACGTGCCCGCCGCGGCCGAGGCCGACGTGCGGCAGCGGTGGGCGGAGCTCGCCGAGGCGCTCGACGCGGCCCAGTTCGCCTACTACGTGCGGGACGCGCCGACGATCTCGGACGCGGAGTACGACGCGATGATGCGCGACCTCGAGGCGCTGGAGGAGGCGCACCCCGACCTGCGGGTGCCCGAGTCGCCGACGCAGCGGGTGGGCGGGACCTACTCGACGGACTTCGCCACCGTCCAGCACCGCCAGCCGATGCAGAGCCTCGACGACGTCTTCTCCCTGGAGGAGCTGCGCGAGTGGGCCGCGCGGGTGCACGCCGCCGCCGGGCGCACGGACGTGGCGATGACGTGCGAGCTGAAGATCGACGGGCTCGCGGTCAACCTCCTGTACGAGCGGGGCCGCCTCGTGCGCGCCGCCACGCGCGGGGACGGGCGCACCGGGGAGGACGTCACGCTCAACGTCCGCACCATCGACTCGGTGCCCCAGCAGCTCGCCGGTGACCACCACCCGGAAAGCATCGAGATCCGCGGCGAGGTCTTCTTCCCCGTCGCCGCCTTCGAGGAGCTCAACGCCTCGCTCGTCGCGGCCGGGAAGGCCCCGTTCGCCAACCCGCGCAACTCCGCGGCCGGCTCCCTGCGCCAGAAGGACCCGAAGGTCACCGCCTCGCGGGCGCTGGACATGATCGCCCACGGCGTCGGGGCGGTGGAGTGGGGCGCCGACGGGCCGCCCGGACGGTGGTCCTCCCAGTCCCACCTGTACGAGCAGCTGAGGGCGTGGGGCGTTCCGGTCTCCTCCCACACCCGCGTGGTCGAGTCCCGCGAGGCGGCCGAGGAGATGATCGCCTACTACGGCGAGCACCGGCACACCGTCGAGCACGAGATCGACGGCATCGTCATCAAGGTCGACGACTTCGCGCTCCAGCGCCAGATGGGCTCCACCTCCCGCGCGCCGCGCTGGGCCGCGGCGTACAAGTACCCGCCGGAGGAGGTCAACACCAAGCTTCTCGACATCCGCGTCCAGGTGGGCCGCACCGGCCGGGTCACCCCGTACGGCGTCATGGAGCCCGTGCTCGTCGCCGGGTCGACGGTCGCGCAGGCGACGCTGCACAACGCCAACGAGGTGCGCCGCAAGGGCGTGCTGATCGGGGACACGGTGGTGCTGCGCAAGGCCGGGGACGTCATCCCGGAGATCGTGGCGCCGGTGGTGGACCTGCGCGACGGCACGGAGCGCGAGTTCGTCATGCCCACGCACTGCCCCTCCTGCGGCACCCCGCTGGCCCCGGCGAAGGAGGGCGACGTCGACCTGCGCTGCCCCAACGCCCGGTCCTGCCCGGCCCAGCTCACCGAGCGCGTCGCGCACATCGCCTCCCGTGGTGCGCTGGACATCGAGGCCCTCGGCGGCGAGGCCGCCCTGGCGCTGACGGACCCCGAGGCGGGACGCGAACGGGTGGTGGCGGCCCGCGCCGTCGAGGCCGGCCACGGCCCCGTCCCGGACGAGGCGGCGCTCGCGGCCGCCGAGGCGGAGCTGCCGCCGCGTCAGCGACCGGTCCTGACCACCGAGGCCGGTCTGTTCGACCTCACGGTCGACGACCTCGCCGACGTGAGGGTCTGGCGCGAGATCAAGGAGGACGGCGTCGCCACCGGCCGGTGGGAGCAGCGGCTGTTCTTCTGGAACGCGGCGACGTACCGGAAGGACGGCACGCTCGAGAAGCCGTCCCGGCCCGCCGCCAACACCGAGCGCATGATCGCCGAGCTGGAGAAGGCGAGGTCCCAGCCGCTGTGGCGAGTCCTCGTCGCCCTCTCGATCCGCCACGTCGGCCCGACGGCGGCGCGGGCCCTGGCCACCGAGCTCGGTTCGCTGGACGCGATCCGGTCCGCCACCCCGGAGGCCCTGGCGTCCGTGGACGGCGTGGGTCCCGTCATCGCGCAGGCGCTCGGCGAGTGGTTCGCCGTCGACTGGCACCAGGAGATCCTGGACCGCTGGGCGGCCGCCGGGGTACGGACGGCCGACGAGCGCGACGAGTCCGTCCCGCGCACGCTCGAGGGGCTGACCGTCGTCGTCACCGGATCGCTCGAGGGGTTCAGCCGGGACTCCGCCAAGGAGGCGATCATCGCCCGCGGCGGCAAGGCGTCCGGCTCGGTGTCGAAGAAGACGGACTTCGTGGTGGTCGGCGAGAACGCCGGCACCAAGGAGGCCAAGGCTCGCGAGCTCGGCCGGCCGATCCTCGACGAGGCAGGATTCGAGGCCCTGCTGGCCGGCGGCCCGGAGGCCGTGGTGGACCTGGTGAGGACGGAGGCGTGACGCGGGTGCTCCCGACCACGCGCATCACCGTCGACCTCGCCCGCCCGGAGGACTTCGACCGGGTCGGCGAGATCGGTGTCGCCGCCTACCGGGCCGTCCTCGACCTCTCCGAGGACTACGCCACGGCGCTGCGCGACGTCGCCGCCCGGGCGGCCGACGCCGTCGTCCTCGTGGCCCGCGCGGGCCGGGAGGTCCTCGGCTCGCTGACCCTGGCCGCCGCCGGCACCGACTGGGCCGACATCGCGGTCGGCGACGAGCTCGAGATCCGCATGTTCACCGTCGACCCGGGCGCGCAGCGTCGCGGCGCGGGGGAGGCGCTGCTGAGGGCGGCGGCGGAGTGGGCCGGGGAGCACGCGTTCCCCGCCCTCGTGCTCTCGGTGGTCAGCGCCGAGGGACCCGGCGCGCCGCACCGCCTCTACGAGCGGCTCGGCTACCGGCGGGTGCCGTCGCGCGACTACGTCGGCGGCTGGGACCCGCACCCGCAGATGTGGTTCTACGAGCTCAGGCTCTGAGGGCCCCCGCGGCGCCTCCCGCGGCGGCGCGCGTGGTCAGAGGAGGGGCCCGAGCGGCCGGAGGAGGCGCTCGACGACGCGGCGCGTCAGCCCGCGCTGCTCCCACTCCTCGAGCGTCAGCTCGCGGCAGTTGCCGAGGTCCGTGGCGAAGATCTTCTCCATCTGCGCGGCGAGGTCGTCGTCGTAGAGCTCGAGGTTGATCTCGAAGTTCCCGGTCATGGAGAGCCGGTCGATGTTCGTGGTGCCCACGGTCGTCCAGCGGCCGTCCACGGTCATCGTCTTCGCGTGCACCATCGCGTCCTGGAAGAGCCAGATGCTGACCCCCGCCTCGAGCAGGCGCGTGTAGTAGGTGCGGGCGGCCCAGTCCGCCAGGATGTGGTTGGAGTACTCGGGGATGAGGACGCGCACGTCGACACCGCGGCGGGCGGCCGAGATGAGGGCGTTGAGGATCTCCCGGTCCGGGATGAAGTAGCCCTGCGTGATGTAGACGTGGTGCTCGGCGCGGTCGATCGCCTCGAGGTAGATGCCGCGGACGGGGAAGATCAGGCGGGCGGGCGCGTTCTGCGCGGCACGGATCCGCGCGTCCCACGACCGCGCCCCGCGGTCCGGGATCTCGGGGTGGCGCTTGTGGCGGTGGTCGTTCCAGAAGTCGACGAAGGCGTTCTCCAGCTCCCACGCCGAGGGCCCGTCCACCCGCAGGTGGGTGTCCCGCCACGACGTGGCGTACAGGTCGCCGATGTTGTACCCGCCCACGTAGCCGGTCACCCCGTCGACGACCAGGATCTTGCGGTGGTCGCGCCCCGTCTTGCGCAGGTTGAACGTCAGCAGGCCCGGCCGGAAGAACGGGAACCTCAGCACGTGCAGGTTCGGCAGGTCGGGGAACTGCTTGAACCGGGGGGAGACCACCGTGTTGCCCCAGCTGTCGAACACGATGAAGACCTCGACCCCGCGCCGGGCGGCCGCGAGGAGGGCGTCCTTGAACCGGCGCCCGGTCGCGTCGGACTTCCAGATGAAGGTCTCGAAGTAGACGGTGCGCTCGGCGGAGTCGATGCGGGCCAGCATGTCCTCGTAGAGGTCGGCGCCGTAGGTGAAGGTGGTGACGAAGGAGTCCGCGACGGGCACCCGCGCCGGCTCCGTGCGGGGGAACTCGCCCGACGGCGGCTGACGCAGCTTGCGGACGCGGTCCACCGTCAGCACGGTCGCCACGGCGGCCGCCTGCAGCGTGACCACCCCGGTCACGTACCACCGCGCCGCGCGCCACACGTCCCGGGCCCCGACGTGCGGGAGTCTGAGGATGGCGCCGACGGCGCGCTGACGGAGCGACATGACCACAAACCTAGGGCACCGCGCCGTCCGGATCATCGTGAAAGCGCTGAGGTGCCGCGGCTGCGGCCCGGTGCCGTCCGGCGGCGCGCGGGCGCGGGCGAGGTGATACTGGGCCGATGATCTCCCTCGAGCTCGCCCGGGCCCTGCAGGAGGCGGGGCTGCGGTGGCGGCCGGCGGCCGGCGACCGCTTCTCGATCGACCAGCCCGACCTGGCCGACGACGTCTTCACGATCTCGGAGATGACCGTCGAGGCGAGGACGTACCCCACCGGGACGATCCTGGGTTTCAACGGCACCACCGAGTGGGCGCTCGACTCCGTGACTCTCGAGCAGACCGTCTGGCGCCCGCGCGAGGACCAGCTCCGCGAGCTGCTCGGCACCACCTTCCGCCGGCTCGAGCGCGACGACGGCGCCTACCGCGTCCACGCGCGGTTCCCCGCCGGCACGGGCACCGAGGACGTCGAGCACGCCGCCGTGGAGCCCGCCGACGCGTACGGCGCGGCGCTCCTGGACCTCATCGCCAGGTCGTCGGGCTGACCTCCGGGCCGGCTTCACCCCGCGCCCGCCGGGCCACGTAGAATCGCCGCCATGTCCACCATCTCTTCCGACGAGGTCGCGCGCGTCGCGGCCCTGGCACGGATCGCGCTGACCGACGAGGAGATCGACCGGCTCGCCGGCGAGCTCGACGTCATCGCCGGCGCCGTCGCCCGGGTCAACGAGGTCGCCACCCCCGACGTGCCCGCCACCTCCCACCCGATCCCGCTGACCAACGTCTGGCGCGAGGACGAGGTGGTCGAGACCCTCGACGTCGACGCCGTCATGGCCGCCGCGCCGGAGGCGAGCGACGGCATGTTCGCCGTGCCGCAGATCCTCGGGGAGGACGCATGAGCGACCTCACCCGCCGCACCGCCGCCGAGCTCGCCGAGCTCCTCCGCTCCCGGGAGGTCTCCAGCGTCGAGGTGACGCAGGCGCACCTGGACCGCATGGCCGCCGTCGAGGGCGCCGTCGGTGCCTTCCTGCACACCAACACCGAGGAGGCGCTCGCCGCGGCCGCCGAGGTGGACGCCCGCCGGTCCGCGGGGGAGGATCTGCCCGAGCTGGCCGGCGTGCCGATCGCCGTCAAGGACGTCGTCGTCACCAAGGGCCAGGTCACCACCGCCGCGTCGAAGATCCTCGAGGGCTGGGTGCCGCCCTACGACGCGACCCTGGTGCGCAAGCTGCGCGAGGCGGGCCTGCCGATCCTCGGCAAGACCAACATGGACGAGTTCGCCATGGGGTCCAGCACGGAGCACTCCGCGTTCGGGCCCACCCGCAACCCGTGGGACCTCGAGCGGATCCCCGGCGGCTCCGGGGGCGGGTCGGCGGCCGCCGTCGCCGCCTTCGAGGCCCCGCTCGCCATCGGCACGGACACGGGCGGGTCCATCCGCCAGCCCGCCGCCGTCACCGGCACCGTCGGCGCCAAGCCCACCTACGGCGGCGTCTCCCGCTACGGCCTCATCGCCATGGCGTCCTCGCTCGACCAGGCCGGTCCCGTCTCCCGCACGGTGCTCGACTCGGCGCTGCTGCACGAGGTCATCGGCGGTCACGACCCCCTCGACTCCACCTCGCTCACCGACCCGGTCGGCGGGCTGGCCGAGGCGGCGCGCTCGCGCGACCTCGCCGGCGTGCGCGTCGGCATCGTCTCCGAGCTGGGTGGGGAGGGCTACCAGCCGGGCGTCCGGGCCAGCTTCGAGCACGCGGTGGAGCTGCTCCGCTCCGCCGGCGCCGAGATCGTCGAGGTCTCCTGCCCGAGCTTCGACTACGCCCTGGCGGCCTACTACCTGATCATGCCCGCGGAGGCGTCCTCGAACCTGGCGAAGTTCGACGGCATGCGCTTCGGGCTGCGCGTGGAGCCGGAGAGCGGGCCGGTGACCGCCGAGACGGTGATGGCCGCGACCCGTGGCGCCGGCTTCGGCGACGAGGTCAAGCGCCGCATCATCCTCGGCACCCACGCCCTCTCGGCCGGGTACTACGACGCCTACTACGGCTCGGCGCAGAAGGTGCGCACGCTCATCCAGCGCGACTTCGCGGCGGCCTTCGCCGACGCCGACGTGCTCGTCTCCCCGACGTCCCCCACCACGGCGTTCCGGTTCGGGGAGAAGCTCGACGACCCGCTGGCCATGTACCTCAACGACATCGCCACCATCCCCGCCAACCTCGCCGGCGTGCCCGGCCTGTCGCTGCCCTCGGGCCTGAGCGACGACGGCCTGCCGGTCGGGTTCCAGATCCTCGCGCCGGCCCGCGAGGACGCGCGCATGTACCGGGTCGGCGGCGTGCTCGAGCGCCTGCTGACCGCCGAGTGGGGCGGGCCCCTCCTCGACCGGGCCCCCGAGCTGGAGGTGAGCTCCCGATGAGCACGCAGACCGAGACCCTGGTCGACTACGACGAGGCGGTGCGCAAGTACGACCCGGTGCTGGGCATCGAGGTGCACGTGGAGCTGGGCACCGCGTCGAAGATGTTCGACGGTGCGCCGCAGACCTTCGGCTCCGCGCCGAACACCGCGGTGACGCCCGTCTCCCTCGGGCTGCCGGGCGCGCTGCCGGTCGTGAACGGCAAGGCCGTCGAGTACGCCGTGCGCATCGGCCTGGCGCTGAACTGCGAGATCGCGGAGTCCTGCCGCTTCGCCCGGAAGAACTACTTCTACCCGGACGTGCCGAAGAACTTCCAGACCTCCCAGTACGACGAGCCGATCGCGCACGACGGCTACCTCGACGTCGAGCTCTCGGACGGCGAGATCTTCCGGGTGCAGATCGAGCGCGCCCACATGGAGGAGGACGCCGGCAAGAACACCCACGTCGGCGGCGCCACCGGCCGCATCCACGGGGCGACGCACTCGCTCGTCGACTACAACCGCGCCGGCATCCCCCTGGTGGAGATCGTCACCCGGCCGATCGAGGGCGCCGGCGAGCGCGCCCCCGAGGTGGCCCGCGCCTACGTCAACGCCCTGCGCGACATCTTCCGCACCCTCGGCGTGTCGGAGGCCCGGATGGAGCGGGGCAACGTCCGCGCCGACGTCAACGTCTCCCTGCGCGCGAACCCGACCGACCCGCTGGGGACCCGGACGGAGACCAAGAACGTCAACTCGTTCCGGTCGATCGAGCGCGCCGTGCGCCACGAGATCTCCCGCCAGGCGGGGATCCTCGACGCCGGCGGCGCCGTGGTGCAGGAGACCCGGCACTGGCACGAGGACACCGGCACGACGTCACCGGGCCGCGTGAAGTCCGACGCCGAGGACTACCGCTACTTCCCCGAGCCCGACCTGGTGCCGATCGCACCGGCGCGCGAGTGGGTCGAGGAGATCCGGGCGAGCCTGCCTGAGCTCCCGGCCGTCCGCCGTCGCCGGCTGCAGGGCGAGTGGGGCTTCTCCGACGCGGAGATGCGCGACCTCGTCAACGCCGGCGCCGGTGAGCTCGTCGAGGCCACCGTCGCCGCGGGCGCCTCGCCCGCCGCCGCGCGCAAGTGGTGGATGGGGGAGCTCTCCCGCACCGCCAAGGCGGACGGCGTGAGCCTGGAGGAGCTGTCCGTCACCCCGGCCCAGGTGGCCGAGCTCGCGGCGCTCGTCGACGCCGGCCGGATCAACGACAAGCTGGCGAAGCAGGTGCTCGCGGGCGTGCTCGCCGGCGAGGGGTCGCCGGAGGAGGTCGTCGTCGCCCGGGGCCTGGAGGTCGTCTCGGACGACGGCGCTCTCGAGGCCGCCGTGGACGAGGCGCTCGCCGCCAACCCCGACGTCGTCGAGAAGATCCGCGGCGGCAAGGTGCAGGCGGCCGGCGCGATCGTCGGCGCGGTGATGAAGGCGACGCGCGGCCAGGCGGACGCCGCCCGCGTCCGCGAGATCCTCATGGCGCGTATCGGCTGACCATCCCTCCCCCACGCCCCCACACGGTGAGAGGTCAAGTTCTCCCTGAGAAGTCATCTCCTCCGTGAGGCGGGATCGCGGTGACCACGCGGCACCTGGGTGAGGACGTGACCTCTCGGCGAGAACGCGCCGCCTCCGTGAGGACGTGACCTCTCGGCGAGGACGTGACCTCTCGGCGAGAACGTGGCACCTCGGTGAGGACGTGACCTCTCGGCGAGAACATGACCACTCGCTGAGAGCGCGGGGTTGCGGTGAGAACGTGACGTCTCGCGGCCGGGGCGAGTGACGGCGGCGGGTCCTTCCTTCGGGGTCCGCCGTCGTCGTCGGGCGTGGGCCCGGTGCCGACGGGGCCGCCTCGCGGTGACCCGCGCCGCCGCTCGACCGGGTGTGGCGCGGGTTACGATTCAGCGCGATTCAGCGCACGTCCCGACCCGCCCGGAAGGCACTCCCATGGCAATGCCCAGTCCCAGCTACACGATCACCCTGCGGGTGGAGGTGCCGGCGTCGCAGCGGGCGACGAGCACGGTGGTGGCGGCGGTGGCCGAGGCCGGCGCCGCGGTGATGGGCGTGGACATCGTCCACTCCTCCACGACGAAGCTCACGGTCGACGTCACCTGCGACACGGTCGACGGCGAGCACGGCGAGCGCGTGCGCGACGCCCTGAACGCTCTCGACGGCGTGCACGTGCTGAAGATGTCCGACTCGACGTTCCTCATGCACCTCGGCGGCAAGATCGAGGTCAGCCTCAAGGTGCCGCTGAAGACGCGGCGCGACCTCTCCCGCGCCTACACCCCCGGTGTCGCCCGGGTCTGCACCGCCATCGCCGAGAAGCCCGAGGACGCGCGCCGCCTGACGATCAAGCGCAACACCGTCGCCGTCGTCACGGACGGCACCGCGGTGCTCGGGCTCGGGGACATCGGCCCCGCCGCCGCCCTGCCGGTGATGGAGGGCAAGGCGGCGCTGTTCAAGGAGTTCGGCCACGTGGACGCGTGGCCCGTGTGCCTGGACACCAAGGACACCGAGGAGATCATCTCCATCGTCAAGGCCATGGCCCCGGTGTACGGGGGCATCAACCTCGAGGACATCTCGGCGCCGCGGTGCTTCGAGATCGAGGCCCGGCTGCGCGAGGAGCTGGACATCCCGGTCTTCCACGACGACCAGCACGGCACCGCCATCGTGGTGCTGGCGGCGCTGATCAACGCGCTGAAGGTGACCGGGAAGTCGATGGAGGACGTGCGCGTCGTCGTCTCCGGCGTGGGAGCGGCGGGATCGGCCATCATCAAGCTGCTCAAGGCGCAGGGTGCTCGGCACATCGTCGCCTTCGGCCGCGGGGGAGCGCTGCACCGGGCGGCCGCCGACGGCGACGAGCACCGCAGGTTGATCGCCGACAACACCAACGAGGACGGTTTCAGCGGGACCCTGAAGGAGGGGCTGGTGGGGGCGGACGTCTTCATCGGCGTCTCCGCGGGGAACATCCTCACCGGCGCCGACGTCGCGACGATGAACGACGGCGCGATCGTCTTCGCCCTGGCGAACCCGACGCCTGAGGTCGACCCGATCGAGGCGGGGGAGACGGCCGCCGTCGTGGCCACGGGACGCAGCGACTACCCGAACCAGATCAACAACGTCCTCGCCTTCCCCGGTCTCTTCCGCGGGCTCCTGGACGTCGGCGCCACGCACATCTCCCCGGAGCTGCTGCGCGTGGCGGCGGTCGCGATCGCCGGTGTGGTCTCCGACGACGAGCTGAACCCGGGCTTCATCATCCCCGGCGTGTTCGACGTCCGCGTGGCCGAGGCGGTGGCAGAGGCCGTGCGCACGGAGGCGCAGCGCCACCTCGACCAGCAGCGTGCCGAGGGCGACGGGAGCCCGATCGCGGCCGGCCCCGGCACGGACGCGAAGGCCGTCCAGGCGGGCTGAGCCCGCCGCCCGGGGCGGGCCGCCCGGGCAGGCGTGACGGCGCCTGCCGCCCGGGCGGGCCGCCCGGAGCACGGCGAAGGGCCCCGGCCGTCCGGCCGGGGCCCTTCGTGGTGACGGTGACGGGTCGTGCCCGCCTCTGGCGGTGGGCTCGTCGAGATGGTTCAGCGCAGCCAGCTGTTGCCGACCTTGCCGGCCCACCACTTGCCCAGGCCCCAGGTGTCGCCCGAGAGGGTGACCGCCGAGATGATCAGCAGCATCGCCTCGACCCAGTGGGAGTCGGTGATGGGGTTGGTGCCGCCGAGGGCCAGGGGCAGCTCTGCCATGTACATGAAGAGCATGAGCAGGGAGCCGGTGACCGCGGCGATCTTCAGGCCCGCGCCGGTCATCATCGCGACACCGATGCCGAGCAGACCGGCCATGAAGAGGGCGTCGCCGAAGGGGTTGACGAAGACCTGGAAGAGACCGGAGAACGGGCCCTCGATGCCCTTGATGAAGCCCTGGGCGGGGGTGCCGCCGTTGATCCAGGCACGCTCGGCCGGGGTCATGTACCCCAGGCCGAACAGCTTGTCGATGAAGGCCCAGAGGAAGACCCAGCCGATGATGATGCGGCCGACCGCGAGGGTCTTGCGCGCCGCCGACGAGGTGATGATGTCTTCCTGCAGGGTGACGTCGCGTTCGGTGCGGCGCGGGGTCGTGGTAGCCATCGTGCTCTCCTTCGAGCGTCGTGCTGTTGGGGGGGTCGAGCCGGGTTGTTTGCCCTTGACAAGAGCATGGGGCACCCAAATGTCCGGTTCCTGGGGCTTACGTCCCGTTCGCGCAGGAAGGTGCGCGCGAACGGCTGGCCAACGCCCTCGGCGGCTTCCGTCATCTGGGCCCGCGATCGCCTTGACAGACGACAGACGCTGGAGTTGACTCTCTCTACATGGAAGGTAACTTCCATATCGCGGAATCGATGGGGATGACGGAGGGTGTCATGCAGGCCACCGGGCTGGACCGCCTGAACGCGGCGGACGCGGACGAGGCGCGGGCGCTGCTGCTGGCGTGCGCGGCCGTTCCGCGCTGGGCCGACGAGGTGGTGCGCGGGCGACCATACGCCTCCCTCGAGGACGTTCTCGACGCCGCCCGCAAGGTGGCCGACCCGTGGACCGACGAGGAGATCGACGCCGCCCTCGCCCGCCACCCGCGGATCGGCGAGCGTGCCGCCGGCGGGGACCGGGACGCCGAGCACTCACGCCGCGAGCAGGCCGGCGTGGCCGGGGCGGACGGCGACGTCGTGCGCCGGCTGGCGGAGGGCAACCGTGCGTACGAGCAGCGCTTCGGGCACGTCTTCCTCATCAGGGCCGCAGGCCGGGGCCCGGAGGAGATCCTCGCGGCGCTCGACGAGCGCCTGGACAACGACCCCGCGACGGAACGCCGGATCGCTGCGGAGCAGCTCCGCGAGATCGCGGTCCTCAGACTCGAAGGAGAGCTCTCGTGACCTCGCACGTCACCACCCACGTCCTCGACGCCGTCGCAGGCGTCCCCGCAGCCGGCATCGGCGTCCGGCTCTCGCGGCACGACGCGGACGCCCTCACCGAGGTGGCCTCCGGCGTCACCGACGAGGACGGCCGCATCCGCGACCTCGGGCCGGAGCGCCTCGACGCCGGGACCTACCGCATCGTCTTCGCGACCGGGGAGTACTTCGCCGCCCGCGAGCAGCGCACCTTCTACCCGCAGGTCACCATCGACTTCGCCGTGGAGGACGGGCAGGGCCACTACCACGTGCCGATCCTCCTCAGCCCGTTCGCGTACTCCACCTACCGCGGGAGCTGAGGCCCCCTCCTGCCCACGCCTACCGCCCGTCCCGAGGCCGGGAGGAGCGGGACGCCCCCGCGTCGAGCGCGCACCACGCCGGTGCCGGGGGCGACGGCGGACCCGGACCGCACCGGCGGGCCCACTCTCCGGGGGGCCCGGGGACCTCACCGGCGGGCCCGCTCACCGGCGGGCCCGCTCACCGGCGGGCCCGCTCACCGGCGGGCCCGCTCACCGGCGGGCCCGGCGCCCGCACCGGACCACGACGTCGCAGAAACACCTATCGAAGGAGCTAGACATGAGCGACACCCTCACCAACCCCGCGACCGGCGACGGCGTCGAGGCGGCCGGCTCGATCGTGCTGGGGGACAACCAGTACGGCAAGGCCGAGGTCCGCCTCGTCCGCGTCGACCGCGACAAGCCGCGTCACCGCGTCACCGAGCTCTCGGTCACCTCTCAGCTGCGGGGTGACTTCACGGTCGCCCACACCGAGGGCGACAACTCGCCCGTGGTGGCGACGGACACCCAGAAGAACACGGTCTTCGCCCTCGCCGGCGAGGGCATCTCCTCCCCGGAGGAGTTCGCGATGCGGCTCGCGGAGCACTTCACCTCCTCCTTCGACTGGGTCACCGGCGGGCGCTGGGGCGTGAAGGAGTACACCTGGGAGCACATCCCGACGTCCCTGACCAACAACGCCGCCGACGGCGAGCACAACCACGCCTTCGTCAAGGGCGGGACCGAGACCCGCACCGCCGTCGTCCAGCGGGACGGCGACGAGGTCTTCGTCGTCGCCGGGCTCGAGGACCTGAAGGTCCTGAAGTCGACCGGCTCGGAGTTCCACGGGTTCCCGCGCGACCGCTACACCACCCTGGTCGAGACGAACGACCGCATCCTCGCGACCTCGGTGACCGCCCGGTGGCGGTACCTGCGCACCGACATCGACTTCAACGCGGCCTACGACGACGTGCGCCGGATCCTCCTGGAGACCTTCGCCGACGTCCACTCCCTCGCCCTGCAGCAGACGCTGTACCAGATGGGCGCCAAGGTCCTCGAGGCGCACCCGGAGATCGGCGAGATCAAGTTCTCGATGCCGAACCTGCACCACTTCGTCGTGGACTTCGAGCCCTTCGGTCTGGAGAACCCGAACGAGGTCTTCTACGCGGCCGACCGGCCCTACGGCCTCATCGAGGGCGAGGTGAAGCGTTCCGACGTCGCCCCCGAGCCCCGCGCCTGGGCGACCGTGACGGGCTTCTGCTGACGAGGCCCGGCCCCACCTGACCCGAGTCCAGGGAGCACGGACATGACTGACACGACAGCAACCGTCGAGCCGCCCACGGTGGCCCGCCCGGAGGACGAGCGGTACTCCGTCGGGAGGACCTTCCTCTACGGCCTCCAGCACATCATGACGATGTACGGCGGCGTCATCGCCCCGCCGATCATCGTCGGGCAGGCCGCGGGCCTGGACGGCGCGCAGATCGGGCTCCTGGTCTCGGCCGCGCTCCTGGTCAGCGGTGCCGCCACGATCCTCCAGACCGTCGGCATCCCGTTCTTCGGGTCCCAGCTGCCGCTCGTCCAGGGGATCTCCTTCGCCTCCGTCTCCACGATGGTGGCGGTGGCGACCGGCGACGGCGGACTGCCCGCCGTCTTCGGCGCGATCATCGTGGCCGGTCTGGTGGGGCTGGCGATCTCGCCCTTCTTCGCCCAGGTGATCCGGTTCTTCCCGCCCGTCGTCACCGGGACGATCATCACCGTGATCGGCATCTCGCTGCTGCCGGTGGCGGTGCGCTGGGTGATGGGCTCGAACCAGGACGCCCCCGACTGGGGATCGACGGCGAACATCGGCCTGGCGATCTTCACCCTCGTGGTCGTCCTCCTGCTCAGCCGGTTCCTCCAGGGCACGATCTCGCGCCTGTCCATCCTGCTCGGCCTCGTCATCGGCACCCTCGCGGCCGGCGTGGTCGGGATGGCGGACTTCTCCGCCATCGCGCAGGGGCCGACGGTGGCCCTGCCGACGCCGTTCGCCTTCGGCATGCCGGTCTTCGAGGCCGGCGCGATCATCTCGATGATCATCGTGATCCTCGTGATCATGACCGAGACGACGGCGGACGTCATCGCCGTCGGCGAGGTCGTGGGGTCGAAGGTGGACGCCCGCCGCGTGGGCGACGGCCTGCGCGCCGACATGATCGCCACCACCCTGGCGCCGTTGCTGAACAGCTTCCCGGCGAGCGCCTTCGCGCAGAACGTGGGCCTGGTGGCCATCACCGGCATCAAGAGCCGCTGGGCCGTGGCGGCCGGCGGGTCCGTGCTCTTCGTGCTCGGGCTGCTGCCCGTGCTCGGGCGCGTCGTGGCCGCGATCCCGATGCCCGTGCTGGGCGGGGCGGGGATCGTGCTGTTCGGGTCCGTCGCCGCCTCCGGGATCCGCACCCTGTCGAAGGTGAAGTACGACAACAACCTCAACCTCACCCTCGTGGCGGTCGCCATCTCCTTCGGCGTCATCCCGATCGCCGTGCCGACCTTCTACGACGCCTTCCCGCAGTGGGTCGGGATGGTCTTCCACTCCGGCATCTCGGCGGCGTCCGTGGTGGCGGTGCTGCTCAACATCCTCTTCAACGAGGTCCGCTGGGGCCGCGCGAAGGACCCGTCCGTGTTCACGGCCGGCTCCTCGGCCCGGCTGGTGGTCGCGGAGGAGCAGGAGGCACGCCGCGTGGAGTACTACGGGCTGCTCGACGCGCAGCGCTCCGGGTCCTGGCGGGCGCGCCGTGACGCCGAGCTCCGGGCCCGGGCGCGCAGCGGGCACGGCCGGCGTTCGGGGTCGCTCTCCGCGATCGACCTCGACTGCGACGGCATCCCGGACATCCTCCAGATCCGGAACCGGCAGCGTGCGGCGGGCTCACCCGCCGGCGCCGCGGGAGGGGCGGAGCCGTCCCGCGCGCGTCACCTCGGCACCGGCCCGGCCGACGGCGGAGCGGCCGATGCCGGTCCCGCCACCGCTGGCGTGGCCACCGCCGGTGCGGCCACCGCTGGTCCGGCCGCCGTGGGACCGGCCCACGCCCGGGCGGCCGAGCTCGGATGATCGCCCGCGGCGCCGCGTCGCTGCCGTCAGCGCACGCTGATGAGCTGGCCGGCCACCTGGTCGGCCAGCTCGTGCAGCACCGGCAGGGCCCGCTCGCCGAACTCGTACGTGACGCGGGCGGCCGGGCCGGAGACGGAGACCGCGGACGGCGTCGGGGCGTCGGGCACCGCGACGGCGAAGCACCGCACGCCGATCTCCTGCTCGCCGTCGTCGACGGCGTAGCCCTGCGCGCGGATCTTGTCGAGCTCGGTGAGAAGGTCCTCGACGTTCGTGATGGTCGCCTCCGTGGCCGGCGGCATGCCGGTGCGGGCGACGATCTCGCGCACGGTGGCGTCCGGCAGCTGGGCCAGCACCATCTTGCCCACGCCGGTGCTGTGGCAGTAGACGCGGCGGCCCACCTCGGTGAACATGCGCATCGAGTGCGGCGAGGCCGCCTGGGCCACGTAGACCGCCATGTCGCGGTCGATCATCGCCATGTTCGCCGTCTCGCCCAGCTCCCGGGCCACCCGCTCGAGGTGGGGGCGGGCGCCCGCACCCAGCTGGCGGCCGGCGCTCTCGCCCAGGCGAATCAGCCTCGGGCCCAGCGTGTAGCGGCGCGACGGCAGCTGGCGGGCGTAGCCCCGGCCCACCAGGGTCCGCATGAGACGGTGGATGGTGGGCAGCGGCAGGCCGGAGCTGGTGGCCAGCTCGCTCAGCCCGGCGGCGCCGCCCAGGTCGGTCATGATCTCCAGCAGGTCGATCGCCCGGTCAACCGACTGGACCCCGTTGCCCTCGGTCACGGTTCTGCCTCCTGTCGTGCACCGGCGCGGGGCGCCCGGTGCGTCACGGCCGCGTCTCGACCGCGCGGAAGTAGTGTTTCACATGTCGAAATCGTTGCCCACTGTTGTTGAGAGGAAATCGGTCACATGGGTCTGCCAAGTCCTAGCTACACGATCACCCTGCGGGTGGAGGTGCCGGCGTCGCACCGCGCCACGAGCACGGTGGTGTCGGCGGTGGCCGAGGCCGGAGCCGCGGTCATGGGCGTCGACATCGTCCAGTCCACGAGCACGAAGATCGTCGTCGACGTCACCTGCGACACCGTCGACG
Source organism: Georgenia soli (assembly GCF_002563695.1). Taxonomy (NCBI): domain Bacteria; kingdom Bacillati; phylum Actinomycetota; class Actinomycetes; order Allobogoriellales; family Allobogoriellaceae; genus Georgenia; species Georgenia soli. The sequence goes on from NZ_PDJI01000004.1 coordinate 3,318,459, forward strand.
GCGAGCACGGCGAGCAGGTGCGCGACGCACTGAACGCCATCCAGGGCGTGCGGGTGCAGAAGATGTCGGACTCGACGTTCCTCATGCACCTCGGCGGCAAGATCGAGGTCAGCCTCAAGGTGCCGCTGAAGACGCGGCGCGACCTCTCCCGCGCCTACACCCCCGGTGTCGCCCGGGTCTGCACCGCCATCGCCGAGAAGCCCGAGGACGCGCGCCGCCTGACGATCAAGCGCAACACCGTCGCCGTCGTCACGGACGGCACCGCGGTGCTCGGGCTCGGGGACATCGGCCCCGCCGCCGCCCTGCCGGTGATGGAGGGCAAGGCCGCCCTGTTCAAGGAGTTCGCGAACGTGGACGCCTGGCCGGTGTGTCTGGACACCAAGGACACCGAGGAGATCATCTCGATCGTCAAGGCCATGGCCCCGGTGTACGGCGGGGTGAACCTGGAGGACATCTCCGCCCCCCGCTGCTTCGAGATCGAGGCCCGCCTGCGCGAGGAGCTGGACATCCCCGTCTTCCACGACGACCAGCACGGCACCGCCATCGTGGTGCTGGCGGCGCTGATCAACGCGCTCAAGGTCGTGGGCAAGAAGATGGAGGACGTGCGCATCGTCGTCTCCGGCGTCGGCGCCGCGGGCACCGCGATCATCAAGCTGCTCATGGCCCAGGGTGCGCGGAACGTCATCGGCTTCGACCGTCGCGGCGCCCTGCACCCCGGCGTGCGCAACGGTGACGGCCACCGGAACTGGATCATCGACAACGCGAACCCGGAGGGCTTCGTCGGCACCCTCAAGGAGGGCCTGGCCGGCGCGGACGTCTTCATCGGCGTCTCCGCGGGCAACATCCTCACCGGCGCCGACGTGGCGACCATGAACGACGGGGCGATCGTGTTCGCCCTGGCGAACCCGACCCCCGAGGTCGACCCGATCGAGGCGGGGGAGACGGCCGCCGTCGTGGCCACGGGACGCAGCGACTACCCGAACCAGATCAACAACGTCCTCGCCTTCCCCGGGCTCTTCCGCGGCCTGCTCGACGCGGGCGCCACCAAGATCTCGCCGGAGCTGCTCCGGGTGGCGGCCGTGGCGATCGCCGAGGTGGTCTCCGAGGAGGAGCTCAACCCGGCCTTCATCATCCCCGGCGTCTTCGACGTCCGCGTGGCCGAGGCCGTGGCCGACGCCGTGCGTACCGAGGCCCAGCGCGACCTCGCCGAGCAGGCCGAGGCGGCCGGCGACGTCGGGAGCGCGGAGCAGGGGACCGGCACGCGGCCCGCCGAGCCCGTCGGGGCCGCCCGATGAGCACCACCCTGGACGAGGGTGCCCTGCGCGCCGTCGAGGACCTCCTCGCCCCGGTCGACGCCCGGCTCGACCGGGACTACCCCGGTGACGACGTCAGCCGCCAGCCCGTCCACACCGTCTACGTCCCGGCGGACCGGTACGGCGTCGGGCTGGCGCGGGACTGGGGGGAGCAGGCTCGGGCCGCCCTAGAGCGGGCCGGCGGGACCGAGGCCCTCCTCGAGGCGGCACGGGTGCCCGCGGACCTGCGCGACGCCGTCGCCGCACAGGTGGCGAGCAAGCTCGAGTGCGAGCCGGTCGAGGACCTGCGCATCGACCTCGAGGACGGCTACGGCGACCACGGCGACGCCGAGGACGACGTGGCGGTCGCCGCCGGGCGCACCCTGCGGACCGAGCTCGAGCAGGGGGTCGCGACGCCGTTCGTGGGCATCCGGTTCAAGAGCTTCGAACGGCCGACCAGGCGCCGGGGCCTGCGCACGCTCGACCTGTTCCTCACCACGCTGCTCGAGGGCGGCGACCTCCCGGACGGGCTCCTGCTCACCCTGCCGAAGGTCACCGCCGTCGAGCAGGTCGAGGCGATGGTCGCCGTCTGCGACCGGATCGAGCAGGCGCACGGGCTGCCGGCCGGCCGCCTCGGGTTCGAGGTGCAGGTGGAGACGCCCCAGTCGATCCTCGGCCCGGACGGCACCGCGCTGGTGGCGCGGATGGTGCACGCGGGGGAGGGGCGGGTCACCGGGCTGCACTACGGCACCTACGACTACTCGGCGTCCCTCGGCATCTCCGCCGCCCAGCAGTCGATGGAGCACCCGGCGGCCGACCACGCCAAGGCCGTCATGCAGCTCGCGGCCGCGGGCACGGGTGTCCGCCTCTCCGACGGGTCCACCAACGTGCTGCCGGTCGGCGAGCCGGAGGACGTGCGCTCGGCCTGGGCGCTGCACGCCAGACTGGTCCGCCGTTCGCTCGAGCGCGGGTACTACCAGGGTTGGGACCTGCACCCGGCCCAGCTGCCCAGCCGGTTCGCCGCGACCTACACCTTCTACCGGGAGGGGACGGCCGCGGCCGCGGCGCGGCTGCGCGCCTACCTCGCCCGGGAGGAGGGGGCCGTCATGGACGAGCCGGCCACCGCCCGCGCGCTGGCGTGGTTCCTCCAGCGCGGCCTGGACTGCGGCGCGGTCCTGGGCGAGGAGCTGGCCGCGGCCGGTGTCGACCCGAGCGCGCTCGGTGCGCTGCTGAGGCCGCGCGCCGACGCGGAGGCCGGCACCCCGGCCTGACGCTCCGCGGCGCGCCGGCCGCGGTCATCGCTACAAGAACGGTGCGGATACCGCACCGTTCTTGTAGCGGTTCTGTCTCTGCCTGGGCGACGCGGGGTGCTCTCGAGGCCGGTAGCGTCGTCGGTCCGACGCCGTGAGCGCGGACCCGGGGGCGGGCTGCTGAGCCCACGCGACCGGTCGTCTGGAACCGCACGTGACAGAGCCCGGCGGGGGTTGACCCCCGCCGGGCTCTTCTCTACTCTTTCAGCAAGAGGAACTGACATTCCGTATCGCGAAAGAGGTTGCCAGATGGCTTCGCAGATCCCCTACACGGTGAACGCCTCGATCCTGCTCACCGGCCTGCCGCTGCTGGAGCGCCCGGCGGCGGTCGGGGCCGCGGGGTTCGGCGGCGTGGAGCTGTGGTGGCCGTTCCCCACCGCGACCCCGGACGCGGACGAGGTGGACGCCCTCGTGCGCGCCCTCGAGCAGGCCGACGTCCAGCTGACCGGGCTGAACTTCCTCGCGGGCGACATGCCCGCCGGTGACCGCGGCCTCGTCTCCTGGCCGGGTCGTGAGGAGGAGCTGCGCGCCAACCTCGACGTCGTCACCGCGATCGGCGAGCGCACCGGGTGCCGCGCGTTCAACGCGCTGTACGGCAACCGCGTCGAGGGCGCCGACCCGGCCGCCCAGGACGACCTCGGCGCCGAGAACCTGCACCTGGCCGCGCAGGCCGTGGCGCGCATCGGCGGCACCGTGCTGCTCGAGCCCGTCTCCGGCACCCCGGCGTACCCGCTGAAGACCTCCGCCGACGCCGTCGCCGTCATCGACCGCGTGGCCTCCGAGCACGGCTCGACCAACATCGGGCTCCTCCTCGACGTCTACCACCTCTCCGTCAACGGCGCGGACGTCGACGCCGAGATCGCGGCCTACCGCGACCGCGTCGCCCACGTGCAGATCGCCGACGCCCCCGGCCGCGGCGCCCCCGGCAGCGGTGACCTCCCGATCACCCGGTGGATCGAGGACCTCCGCGCCGGCGGCTACGCCGGCCCGGTCGGCCTGGAGTACAAGACCGACGACGCCGACCCGTTCGCCTGGCTCCCGCGCGGCGAGCGCGCGGCCGAGCCCGCCGTCGCCCGCTGAAGGAGAAGACATGACCGCCACGCACACGACCCGCAGCACCGACAGTGAGGGGACCACGATGACCCGCATCGCGTTCATCGGCCTCGGCATCATGGGCAGCCCCATGGCCGTCCACCTGCAGAACGCCGGCCACCAGGTGACCGGCTACAACCGCAGTCCCGAGAAGACCCGGCCGCTGGTGGAGGCGGGCGGCACGGCCGCCACCTCGGTGGCCGAGGCCGTGGCCGACGCCGACGTCGTCGCCCTGATGGTCCCCGACTCCCCGGACGTCGCCGAGGTCCTCACCGGCGAGGGCGGCGTCCTGGACTCCGCCAAGTCCGGCGCCCTCATCATCGACTTCTCCACCATCCGGCCGGACGTCACCGTGGAGCTGGCCGAGCAGGCCCGCGCCAAGGGCTTCCGCATGATCGACGCCCCGGTCTCCGGCGGCGAGGCCGGCGCGAAGAACGCCGCGCTGTCGATCATGGTCGGCGGTTCCGAGGAGGACTTCGAGGCGGCCCGGCCCGTGCTCGACGTCGTCGGCAAGACCGTCGTGCACGTCGGCCCCACGGGCTCCGGCCAGACCGTCAAGGCCGCCAACCAGCTCATCGTGGCCGGCAACATCGGCCTGCTGGCCGAGGCGATCGTCTTCCTCGAGGCCTACGGCGTCGACACCGCCGCCGCCGTGCAGGTGCTCGGCGGCGGCCTGGCCGGCTCCGCCGTGCTGAACCAGAAGGCCGAGAAGATGCTCGACCGCTCCTTCGAGCCGGGGTTCCGCATCGACCTGCACCACAAGGACCTCGGCATCGTCACCTCCGCGGCCCGCGAGGCCGGCGTCACCATCCCGCTCGGTGCCGTCGTCGCGCAGCTGATGCAGGCCGCCCGTGCGGGCGGCGACGGATCCCTCGACCACTCCGCCCTCTTCCGCACCGTCGCCCGGCTCTCCGGCCGCGACTCCTGACCCACCGACGCACGCCGGCCGGCGCACCGACGCCGGCCGGGCGTGCCTCCGAGCCTCCCGACCAACGAAGATCCAGGAGCACCCGATGCCCCGTATGAGAGCAGTCGACGCCGCAGTCGCCATCCTCGAGAAGGAGGGGGCCACCCAGGCCTTCGGCCTGCCCGGCGCCGCCATCAACCCGTTCTACGACGCCATGCGCGAGCACGGCGGCATCCGCCACGTCCTCGCCCGCCACGTCGAGGCCGCCTCGCACATGGCGGACGGGTACAGCCGCGCCGCCGCGGGCAACATCGGCGTGTGCGTGGGCACCTCCGGCCCGGCCGGCACCGACATGATCACCGGCCTGTACGCCGCGTGGGCCGACTCCGTGCCGATGCTGTGCATCACCGGGCAGGCCCCGGTGGCCAAGCTCGACAAGGAGGACTTCCAGGCCGTCGACATCGCGTCCATCGCGGCGCCGGTGACCAAGATGGCCAAGACCGTCCTCGAGGCCGCGCAGCTGCCCGGCGTCCTCGCCCAGGCGTTCCAGCTCATGCGCTCCGGCCGCCCCGGCCCGGTGCTCATCGACCTGCCGATCGACGTCCAGATGACCGAGATCGAGTTCGACCCCGACCTCTACGCCCCGCTGCCCGTGCTCCGGCCCGAGGCCACGCGCGCGCAGGTCGTCAGGGCGCTGGACATGCTCCAGGCCGCCGAGCGGCCGCTCCTGGTGGCGGGCGGCGGCATCGTGAACGCCGGCGCGGAGGACCTCCTGGTCCAGCTCGCCGAGACCCTCGACGTCCCCGTCGTGCCCACCCTCATGGGCTGGGGCGCCATCGCGGACGACCACCCGCTCGCCGCTGGCATGGTCGGCATCCAGACCTCGCAGCGCTACGGCAACGCCACCTTCCTCGAGTCCGACTTCGTCCTCGGCGTGGGCAACCGGTGGGCCAACCGCCACACCGGCGGCCTCGAGACGTACCGGCGCGGCCGCACCTTCGTCCACGTCGACATCGAGCCGACCCAGATCGGGCGGGTCTTCGCCCCCGACCTCGGCATCGTCTCCGACGCGCGGGCGTTCCTCGCCCTCGCCGTCGAGATCGCCCAGGAGCGGCGTGACGCCGGCCAGCTGCCGGACCGCTCCCGGTGGGTGGCCGACTGCGCCGAGCGCAAGGGCACCCTGCTGCGCAAGACGCACTTCACCGACGTGCCGATCAAGCCGCAGCGCGTCTACGAGGAGATGAACCGCGCCTTCGACCGGGACACCGTCTACGTCACCACGATCGGGCTGTCCCAGATCGCCGGCGCGCAGCTGCTCCACGTCTACCGGTCCCGGCACTGGATCAACGCCGGCCAGGCCGGACCGCTCGGCTGGACCGGGCCGGCCGCGCTCGGCGTCGCCACCGCCCGACCTGGGGCCGAGGTCGTCGCCCTCTCCGGCGACTACGACTTCCAGTTCATGCTCGAGGAGCTCGCCGTCGGCGCCCAGCACCATCTGCCGTACGTGCACGTCGTCGTCAACAACGCCTACCTCGGCCTGATCCGTCAGTCCCAGCGGGCGTTCGACATGGACTACCACGTCTCCCTCGCGTTCGAGAACATCAACTCCGCCGAGACCGAGGGCTACGGCGTCGACCACGTCAAGGTCGCCGAGGCGCTCGGGTGCAAGGCCGTGCGGGTCAAGGACCCGGAGGAGCTCGCGCCGGCCTTCGCCAAGGCCCGCGCGATGGCCGCGGAGTTCCAGGTGCCGGTGGTCGTCGAGGTCATCCTCGAGCGCGTCACCAACATCGCGATGGGCGTCGAGCTCGACGGCGTGAACGAGTTCGAGGACCTCGCCCTGAGCGCCGACGACTCCCCGACCGCGCTCGCTCTGCTGGACTAGGCCCATGAAGGTGCTCCTCGCCCCTGACAAGTTCAAGGGGTCCCTCACCGCGGCCGACGTCGCCGCGCACCTGGCGGCCGGCCTGCGCCGTGCGCTCCCGGGCGTCGAGGTCGACGAGCTGCCCGTGGCGGACGGGGGCGAGGGCACCGTCGAGGCGGCCCTGGCGGCCGGCTTCACCCCGGTGGGGCTGGCCGCCACGGGCCCGCTGGGCGAGCGGGTCGACACCCGGTACGCGGTGCGCGGGTCGACCGCGGTCATCGAGATGGCCGCCGTCACCGGCCTGGAGATGGTCGAGCCCGACGACGCGACGGCCCGCACCGCCACGTCGCGCGGCCTCGGCGAGCTCGTGGCCCACGCGCTCGACCACGGCGCGACCACCCTGGTGGTCGGCGTGGGCGGCTCCGCCAGCACCGACGGCGGGGCCGGCATGCTCGCCGCGCTCGGGGCCCGGCTCACCGGCCCCGACGGGGAGCTCGCAGACGGCGGGGACGCGCTGCGCGCCGTCACCTCCGTCGATCTCTCCGGCCTCCACCCACGCCTGGCGACGGCGGAGCTCGTGCTGGCCTCCGACGTCGACAACCCCCTGCTCGGGGCCAACGGCGCCGCCGCCGTGTACGGGCCCCAGAAGGGCGCCGACCCGGCCGCCGTCGCCGACCTCGAGGCGGGCCTCGCCGCGTGGGTCGACGTCCTGGAGCGCGCGGGCGTCGACCGGGCGCGCGAGCGCGCCGGCGCTCCCGGGGCGGGCGCCGCCGGGGGAGTGGGCTACGCCTGCCTGCTCCTCGGCGCCACCCGGCGCCCCGGCGTCGAGGTCGTGCTCGACCTCACCGGCTTCGACCGCCGGCTCGCCGGCGTCGACCTCGTCGTCACCGGCGAGGGCAGCCTCGACGAGCAGTCGCTGGCCGGCAAGACTCCCATGGGGGTGGCCGACGCTGCCGCGACCCACGCCGTACCGACCGTGGCGGTGTGCGGACGCACCACGCTCACGCCCGAGCAGGCCCGGGACGCCGGCATCGAGGCCGTGCACGCCCTGACCGACATCGAGCCCGACGTGAGGCGCTGCATCTCCCACGCCGGCGAGCTCCTGGAGCAGCTCGCCGCGCGGGTAGCCGCCCCGCTGCTGGCCCCCCGACACGAAACGGTGGACTCATGAACGCCTCCGACCTGACCGCCCTGCGCCCGCTCGACGCCGCCGCCGTGCAGCACGACCTGGTGGTCCGCGCCGCCCGCGCCGTCACCCCCGAGGGCGTGCGGCCCGTCGAGGTGGGTGTGAAGGACGGCGTCATCTCCGCCGTCGAGCCGCTCGGTGCCGGCCTCGCCGCAGCCACGGTGCTCGACCTTGCCGAGGACGAGGTCCTGCTGCCCGGCCTGGTGGACTCTCACGTGCACGTCAACGAGCCGGGCCGGACCGAGTGGGAGGGCTTCGAGTCCGCCACCCGGGCCGCGGCCGCCGGCGGCGTGACGACCATCGTCGACATGCCGCTCAACTCCGTGCCGCCCACCACCGACGTGCCGGCCCTCGAGGCCAAGCGGGCCGAGGCGCGCCGGACGGCCTACGTCGACGTCGGCTTCTGGGGCGGGGCCGTGCCCGGCAACACCGCCGACCTGCGCCCGCTGCACGACGAGGGCGTCTTCGGGTTCAAGTGCTTCCTCATCGACTCCGGGGTGCCCGAGTTCGGGCACCTCGAGCCGGAGGAGCTGGAGCGCGACCTGGCGGAGATCGCCCGGTTCGACGGCCTCATGATCGTCCACGCCGAGGACCCCGCCGTCATCGGCTCCGCGCCCCACGCCCACGGCCCGCGCTACGCCGACTTCCTCGCCTCCCGCCCGCGCCAGGCGGAGGAGCAGGCCATCGCCACGGTCATCGAGGCCGCGCGCCGCACCGGGGCCCGCGTCCACATCCTCCATCTGTCCGACGCCGCCGCGCTGCCCATGATCGCCGCGGCCCGCGCCGAGGGGGTGCGGCTCACGGTCGAGACCTGCCCGCACTACCTCACCCTCACGGCCGAGGAGGTCGCCGACGGCGCGACGGCGTTCAAGTGCTGCCCCCCCATCCGTGAGGAGGCCAACCGCGACGCGCTGTGGCAGGGCCTGCTGGACGGCACGATCGACATCGTGGTCACCGACCACTCGCCCTCGACCCTCGACCTCAAGGCTCTCGACACCGGCGACTTCGGCGTCGCGTGGGGCGGGGTGGCCTCGATCCAGCTCGGTCTCGCCGCGGTCTGGACGGAGGCCCGCGCACGCGGCGTCGGCCTCGAGCAGGTCGTGCGCTGGATGTCCGCCGGGCCCGCAGCGCTGGTGGGGCTGCGGACCAAGGGCGCCATCGCCGTCGGCAGGCAGGCGGACCTCGCGGTGCTCGCCCCGGAGGAGGAGTTCGAGGTGGACGCCGCCCGCCTCCACCACCGCAACCCCATCACCCCCTACGCCGGGCGACGGCTCGCCGGCGTCGTGCGCCGCACGCTGCTGCGCGGGCAGGAGATCGGCGCCGAGCCCGCGGGCACGCTGCTGCGCCGGGGCGAGGCCTGAACCTCACCGGCGGCGCGGCCTGACCGCGCACCACAGACCACCCGGGAGCGGGCACGGCCGTGCCGCCACACCGCGGCCGCCGCCCGCTCCCGGGGGAGACTGCCGACGCGCCGGACCCGCTACGGGAGACGGACCGCTCGCAACGGAACAGACTGGTCCCACGGACCCGCAGGACGCACGACCGAGACCGACCTCGAAGGAGCACGGAACATGACGAAGCTGAACCCCGGCGACACCGCCCCCGACTTCACCCTGCCGACCGCCGACGGCAGGACCGTCTCGCTCGCCGAGCTGCGCTCGAGCGCCGGCAGCGGCGTGATCGTGTACTTCTACCCCAAGGCGGCCACCCCGGGCTGCACCACCGAGGCCTGCGACTTCCGTGACAACCTGGCCTCCCTCGCGGGGGCGGGCTACGCCGTCGTGGGTATCTCGGCGGACCCGATCGAGGACCTGCGGGCCTTCGCCGACGCCGAGCAGCTGACCTTCCCGCTCGCCTCCGACGCCGACCACGCCGTCGCCGACGCCTACGGCACCTGGGGCCCGAAGACGTTCGACGGACGCACCTTCGACGGCGTGCACCGCTCCACCTTCGTCGTGGACACGGACGGGACCGTCCGCGCCGCCTACTACGACGTGCAGGCCCAGGGGCACGTCGCCGCCCTGCGCGAGTCGCTCGTCGCCGTCTGACAGGGTCGGGCCTGACGGGCTCGGCGGCGTCCGGCAGGGTCGGCGCTGGCGGGCTCGGCGGCGTCCGGCGGGGCGGACCGCGGCCCGGCGCACGGCGCTCCGTCGGGGGGTGCACGGCGCCCCGTCGCGGCGCGCCCGTGGCGTGGACCCGCGTTGACCCGCTGCGGGGCGCCGCCTACTGTTTCACTAGGAAGAGATTCCGTTCCGTATCGTGAAAGAGAGCGCAACGTGGCAACTCCGGACGGCCTGACGATCACCGGCGAGATGGGCGAGCGGTACGAGGAGGTGCTGACCCCGGCGGCGCTGGAGCTGATCGCCTCGCTGCACCGGCAGCTGAACGCCCGTCGCCTCGAGCTCCTCGAGGCGCGCGCACGCCGCGTGGCGGACCTGGCGAACGGCGGCACCCTCGACTTCCTCGCCGAGACCGCGCACATCCGCGAGGACGACTCCTGGCAGGTCGCCCCGCCCGCCCCCGGCCTGGTCGACCGCCGCGTCGAGATCACCGGCCCCACCGACCGGAAGATGACGATCAACGCGCTGAACTCCGGCGCCAAGGCGTGGCTGGCCGACCACGAGGACGCCAACACCCCGCAGTGGAGCGCCGTGGTCGGCGGGCAGCTCAACCTGCTCGACGCCATCAACCGCACCATCGACTTCACCGCCGAGAACGGCAAGACCTACGCCCTGAAGCCGGACGAGGAGCTGGCCACGATCATCGTGCGCCCCCGCGGCTGGCACCTGCCGGAGAAGCACATCCTCGTCGACGGCGAGCAGACGTCCGGCTCCCTCGTCGACTTCGCGCTCTACATCGCCACCGCCGGCCTGCGGCAGATCGAGAAGGGCCTCGGCCCGTACTTCTACCTGCCGAAGATGGAGTCCCACCTCGAGGCGCGCCTGTGGAACGACGCGTTCAACATCGCCCAGGACGCGCTCGGCATCCCGCGCGGCACGGTGCGGGCCACCGTGCTCATCGAGACCTACCCCGCCGCGTTCGAGATGGAGGAGATCCTCTACGAGCTGCGCGAGCACTCCTCGGGCCTGAACGCCGGCCGCTGGGACTACATGTTCTCGGTCATCAAGTCCTTCCGGACGCGCGGCAAGGACTTCCTGCTGCCCGACCGCAACGCCGTGACGATGACCGTGCCGTTCATGCGCGCCTACACCGAGCTGCTCGTGCGCACCTGCCACAAGCGCGGCGCCCACGCGATCGGCGGCATGGCGGCCTTCATCCCCAGCAGGGACGAGGAGGTCAACAAGGCCGCGTTCGAGAAGGTGCGCGCGGACAAGACCCGCGAGGCGAACGACGGCTTCGACGGCTCCTGGGTGGCCCACCCGGGCATGGTCGAGGTCTGCAAGGAGGTCTTCACCTCCGTGCTCGGTGACCGCCCCAACCAGCTCGACAAGAAGCGCGAGGACGTCCACGTCACCGCCGCCCAGCTCCTCGACGTCGCCAGCACGCCGGGCGAGGTCACGGAGGCGGGCCTGCGCAACAACATCTCCGTGGGCATCCAGTACCTGCAGGCGTGGCTCGGAGGCCTGGGCGCCGTCGCCATCTTCAACCTCATGGAGGACGCCGCGACGGCGGAGATCTCACGCTCGCAGGTCTGGCAGTGGCTGCACAACGACATCACGCTCGCCGACACCGGCCACCGGGTCACCCGCGAGCTCATCGACCGGATCGTCGAGGAGGAGATCGCCAAGCTCCCCGGTGACCCGGCCGACTACGAGGAGGCGCGGCAGACCTTCCTCGAGGTCGCCGTCGCCGACGAGTACGCGGACTTCCTCACCCTGCCGGCGTACGAGCGCATGGCCTGACCACGCCCGCCGGCGGGCCGGGAGACCGGCCCGCCGGCGCGCCCGCACGCGCAGGCCCGGGCATGCTGTACGGGCACGACCCGCGTCGTTCGTCAACGAGGAGGTTGCGACCATGACGTCCACCGACACCGCCGCCGTGCCCACCGGCAGGGCGGCCGCCGACGCCCTCGGCCGCGTCACCGCCGAGCTCTCCGGCGCGCTCGGCGCGGAGCAGGTGATCACCGACCGTCAGCGCCTGCGCACGTACGAGTGCGACGGGCTGGCCCAGTACAAGGTTGTCCCGGGACTCGTGGTGCTCGCGCGCGACGCCGACGACGTGGCCGCCGCGGTCGGTGCGTGCGCCCGGCACGGGGTCCCGTTCGTGGCCCGCGGCTCCGGGACCGGCCTGTCCGGCGGGGCCCTGCCGCAGGCGGAGGGCGTCCTGATCGTCATGTCGCAGATGCGGCAGATCAGGGAGATCGACGCCGCCAACCAGCGGGCCGTCGTCGACCCGGGCGTCATCAACCTGGCGCTCACCCGCGAGACCACCCCGGACGGCTACTACTTCGCCCCGGACCCCTCCAGCCAGTCGGTGTGCTCCATCGGCGGCAACGTCGCCGAGAACTCCGGCGGCGCGCACTGCCTGAAGTACGGCTTCACCACCAACCACGTGACGGGGCTGGACCTGGTGACGCCCGCCGGCGAGCACGTGGAGATCGGCGGCAAGGCGCCCGACCCGCCCGGCTACGACCTGCTCGGCGCCCTCGTCGGCTCCGAGGGCACCCTCGGCATCGTCACCGAGGTCACCGTCCGCCTGACCCGGCTGCCGCAGGAGGTCCAGACGGTCCTGGCGGGCTTCCGCTCCACGGACGACGCCGGAGCCGCCACCTCCGCCATCATCGCCGCCGGCGTCATCCCGGCCGCGATCGAGATGATGGACGCCCTGTCCATCGAGGCCGCCGAGAAGGCGGTCGCCTGCGGGTACCCCGCGGGCGCCGGGGCGGTGCTGGTCGTCGAGGTCGACGGCGCGGCCGCCGACGTCGCCGGCGAGCTGGCCGAGGTGCTGCGCCACTGCGAGGCGAACGGCGCCTTCGAGACGCGCATCGCCGCCGACGACGTCGAGCGCGCCCTGATCTGGAAGGGCCGCAAGTCGGCCTTCGCGGCCGTCGGCCGGATCAGCCCCGACTACATCGTCCAGGACGGGGTCATCCCCCGCACCGCCCTGCCCCAGGTGCTGCGCCAGATCGCCGACCTCGCCGCCGAGCGCGGGGTGCGGGTGGCCAACGTCTTCCACGCCGGGGACGGCAACCTCCACCCGCTGGTGCTCTTCGACGACGCCGAGGAGGGCGCCGCCGAGCGTGCCGAGGAGGTCGCCGGCGGCATCCTCGAGCTGTGCATCGCCAACGGCGGCTCCATCACCGGCGAGCACGGCGTGGGCTCCGACAAGGCCAGGTACATGCCGAAGATGTTCACCGAGGAGGACCTCGACACCATGCAGGCCGTGCGCTGCGCGTTCGACCCCGACAACATCTCGAACCCGGGCAAGGTCTTCCCCACCCCGCGCCTGTGCGGGGAGCGGCCCGGGCGGCGCCAGGGCGCCCACCCGCTGCAGGAGGCCGGACTGGCGGAGGTCTTCTGATGGCCGCGCGAACCGGCGCGGCCGCCGCCCACCAGGGCGACGCCCGGGCCGCCGGCCTGGACCTGACGGCCCTGGCCCGAAGCCTCGACGGCGCCGGCGAGGTCCGCGAGGCCGGCCCGGACGACGTCGTCGACGGCGTCCCCGCGGCGGCCGTCGCCCGGCCAACCACGGTCGAGGGAGTGTCCGCGGTCCTTCGCGAGGCCACCGCCCAGGGCATGGTCACGGTCGCACGGGGCGCGGGCACCGCGCTGACGTGGGGCTGCCCGCCCGAGCGGGCCGACCTGCTCCTCGACACCACCGGGCTCGACCGGCTGGTCGAGCACGAGGCGGGCGACCTCGTCGTCGTCGCCGAGGCGGGCCTGGCCCTGCGCGACCTGCAGGAGCACGTCGGCCGGGCCGGGCAGGAGCTCGTCGCCGACGTCCCGCGCGAGCGCCTCGAGGGCGGCTCCACCGTCGGCGGGGCGCTGGCGACCGGTGCCTCCGGCCCCCGGCGCCTCCAGCGGCTGGCGCTGCGCGACCTGGTGCTGGGCACCACCGTCGTGCTCGCCGACGGCACCGTCGCGACGTCGGGCGGCAAGGTCGTCAAGAACGTGGCCGGGTACGACCTGGCCAAGCTGATGACCGGTTCCTTCGGCACGCTCGGCGTCGTCGTCCGCGCCGCGTTCCGCCTGCACCCGGTGCGCCCGGACCGCGCGTTCGTCCTGCGCACCGGCCCGCTGGAGGAGGTCGCGGACCTCGCCCGCGCCGTCGTCGCCTCCCAGCTGGCGCCCGCCGCCGTCGAGCTCGACCGACCCGCCGGCAGCGACGAGGCCAGCCTCGCGGTGCTCCTCGAGGGCACCGGCGACGCCGTCGCCGCCCGCGCCGCCGACACGGCCGCCCTCGTGGGCGGGGCCGTGGGGGAGGAGCCGTCCTGGTGGGGGCGCCTGCCCGGGGGCGACAGCCTGGCCAAGGCGACGGCGACCCTCGTCGGGGTGAAGGACCTGCTCCTGGCGGCGCGTGCCGCCGAGCAGGCCCACGGCGCGGCCGTCGCGCTACGCGGCTCCGCCGTCGGCGTGCTCCACGCGGGCGTGACCGCGCCCGGCGCCGGGGCCCTGGCGGGTGTCGTCGCCGGGCTGCGGGCCGCCGCCCCGAGCCCCCGGGAGGGGACGGTGACCGTGCTGACGGTGCCGGCCGAGCTGCGTGAGGGGCTCGACGTGTGGGGCCCGGTCGGCGGGCTCGACCTCATGCGCAGCATCAAGGAACGACTGGACCCCGGCCGGAACCTCGCGCCCGGCCGCTTCGTGGGAGGCATCTGATGACCGTCGAGACGCCCAAGGGCCAGATGGGGGACGCGCAGCCGGCCCAGGCGGGCACCACGCTGCCCGACGTGCTCGGGATGGCCGCCTTCGACGACCACCACCCGCCCGCGCGGGACCTGATCGACGACTGCGTGCACTGCGGTTTCTGCCTGCCCGCGTGCCCCACCTACACCCTGTGGGGCGAGGAGATGGACTCCCCGCGTGGGCGCATCTACCTCATGAAGCAGGGCCTCGAGGGCGAGCCGATGAGCCCCTCCATGGTCCAGCACATCGACAGGTGCCTTGGCTGCATGGCCTGCGTGACGGCCTGCCCGTCCGGCGTGCAGTACGACAAGCTCATCGAGGCGACCCGCCAGCAGGTCGAGCGGCGGGGCTCCCAGCACCGGTCGCTGGCCGACCGTGCCCTGCGCGAGGGAATCTTCCAGCTCTTCCCGCGGCCCGGCCGGCTGCGCCTCGTGCGCGGCCCGCTGGCGCTGTACCAGAAGAGCGGGCTGAGCCGGCTCGTGCGCGGCTCGAAGGTGCTCGAGAAGATCTCGCCCACCCTCGCGACCATGGAGGCGATCGCGCCGCCGATCGAGCGCCGGGTGAGGATCCCCGCCTACCTGCCCGCCAAGGGGCAGCGGCGCATGACCGTCGGGCTCCTGCTGGGCTGCGTGCAGCGCGAGTTCTACCCCGGCGTCAACGCCGCCACCGTGCGGGTGCTGAACATGGAGGGCTGCGACGTCGTCACCCCGCCGACGCAGGGCTGCTGCGGCGCGCTGTCGGTCCACGCCGGCCGGGAGGACGAGGGGCTGCGTTACGCACGCAACCTCATCGACACCTTCTCCGAGTCCGGCGTCGAGCGCATCGTCGTCAACTCCGCCGGCTGCGGCTCCACCATGAAGGACTACGCCCACCTGCTGGCTGACGACCCGGCCTACGCCGAGCGCGCCCGTGCCTTCTCGGAGAAGGTCCGCGACATCTCCGAGATCCTCGTCGAGCTGGGGCCGGTGGCCCCGCGCCACCCGCTGCCGGTGACCATCGCCTACCACGACGCCTGCCACCTCTCGCACGCGCAGAAGGTCCGCTCCCAGCCGCGCCAGCTGCTCCGCGGGATCCCCGGCCTGACGATCAAGGAGATCGCCGAGGGTGACCTGTGCTGCGGGTCCGCCGGCATCTACAACCTCGTCAACCCCGGCCCCGCGCGCGAGCTCGGAGACCGCAAGGCCACGAACGTCGCCGCCACCGAGGCGGAGCTGCTCGTCACGTCCAACCCCGGGTGCCTGCTGCAGATCACCGACGCGCTCGGGCGTCAGGGCAAGCACATCTCGACCGCGCACATGATCCTCGTGCTCGACGCGTCGCTGCTGGGCAAGGACGTGGACACCCTCCTGCAGGAGGCGCCCTCCGCCACCCGGCCGGCCGCGCCAGAGCCGGAGCCGACGACGCCGGAGGCGCGCTCCGGCGGGTGCGCGTGCGGGAAGCCGGGCGGCTGCGGCGGCTGAGGCTGCGCCGTCGGCCGTGCAGGCGGTACGCCGCGCGGCTGTCCGGCGACCTGTCCGCAGGCGGGCGTGCCCCGCTCTCCGAACGGAAGAGGCCCCGTCCAGCAGGTGCTGGACGGGGCCTCTCACCGCGTGGTGGCGGCTCGTGGAGCGCGTCAGGCCTTGACGAGCTGCAGCTCCGGGTTCGGTGCGTCGGTCTTCGTCGCGATCTTCCACGCCGTGACCGCCAGGGCAACCAGCACGGCGAGGAAGACGATCAGCCCGGCGTTGAGCCCGATGCCGAAGATCCACATGTACCCGATGGACCCAGCTGCCAGGCAGTAGTACGTCATCGGGATGATCGTCTTGCGGATGAGGTCGCCCTCCCGGCCGAGCAGGCCGACGGTGGCGGCCGCCGCGACGACGTTGTGGACCGCCACCATGTTGCCGGCGGCGCCACCGACGGCCTGGATCGCCACCACGGTCTCGGGGCTGGAGGCCCCGATGCCCTCGCCGGTGGAGAACTGGAAGAGGGCGAACATCATGTTGGACACGGTGTTCGACCCGGCGACGAAGGCGCCGAGAGCACCGATGAACGGCGCGAGGATCGGCCAGTTCTCCCCGGTGACGTTGGCGGCTGCCTCGGCGAGGGTGATGGGCATCGAGTCGTACCCGGCGCCGTTGTAGTCACCGCCGGAGTTGATGAAGATGCGCACGAGCGGAAGTGCGCACAGGAGGGCGACGGCCGCCCCGGCCAGCTGTCCGCTCGCCACCTTCCACGAGGCGGCGATCTGCTTGCCGGTCATCCGGTGCAGGACGTAGGTGACCAGGCAGGCCAGCAGGAAGATCGCGCCGGGGGAGTAGATGAGGTCCATGTTCTGGGAGATCCCGGACCCGAAGATGTCGTTGACCTTGATGACGGCCGGGCCGGTCAGGAACGCCTTGACCGTGGGGACGTTGCGGGTCAGCAGCAGCAGCGCCGCGACGATGACGTACGGGCTCCATGCCAGGGCGATCGGCATCTTCTTGGTCAGCGTGGCGGCCTCGGCGTCGGGGTTCACCGAACCCATCCACCGGTCGCTCCAGCGCTCGCGGGGCGGGAAGTCCCAGACGTCCTTGGGCATGAGGAAGCCCTTGGAGGACGTGTACATCACCAGGACGAGGCCGAGGAAGCCTCCGATCATCGACGGGAACTCGGGACCGAGCACGTACGCGACGGTGACGTAGGGGACGATCATGGCGAGGGCCGCGTAGACGGTGAACGGTGCGACTGCCAGACCGGCACGGAAGCTGCGCTTCTCGCCGAAGAAGCCTGTCATGAGGCAGACGAGGAAGAGCGGCACCAGGATCCCGACGATCGCGTGGATCGTCGCGACCTGGGTGGCCGTGTGGGCCACGAAGCCGGCGTGGTCCAGGCCGAGCTCGTCCGCCCTCGCCTGGACGTTGGGCACGAAGGCGCCGTCGGTGCCTGCGAGGCCCGTGCCGACGCCGGTGATCATGGGGGTGCCGACGGCACCGAAGCTCACCGGGGTGGACTGGATGATGAGGCCCGCCATCACGGCCGCCATCGCGGGGAAGCCGAGGGCCAGCATCAGGGGAGCGACCACCGCCGCGGGCGTGCCGAACCCGGCGGCGCCCTCGATGAAGGAGCCGAAGAGCCAGGCGACGATGACGACCTGGACGCGGCGGTCGGCGCTGATCGTGGTGAAGCCGGCGCGGATCGACTGCAGCGCGCCGCTCTTGGTGATCGTCTCGAGCAGCAGGAGGGCGCCGAACACGATCCAGAGCAGGCCGATCGCGATGAGAAGCCCCTGGACGACGGAGGCGCCGATCGTCGTCCAGCTCATCTTCCAGACGGTCAGGGCGATGACGACCACGACCGCGAGGCCGACGGGCATCGCGTACTTGGCCGGCCATCTCAGCCAGAGCAGGAGAGTGCCGACCACGAGGATCGGCAGGAGGGCGAGCAGAGCGAGTACTGCGAGGTTGTCCATGAGACCTCCAGGTGCCGGCACCATCGCCGGAGTTGCACGGGTTCCACATTATGGAAAAGCAAGTCCACGCCTGAGTTCGGACAGAACCGTACCGGTATTGCGTACGCCGGTACAGAGAAACCGCCCCAGGGAGTCCCGTAACCGTGGCGGCTCGGCCCCGTCGGCGTGTGATCGGGGTCATGGGTTGGTGGTTTGACCGTGGGTTCTGGGGCTGCTTAATATTGGTGAGCCCTGCCAGGGAGGCACGGACACCGTGAGGGTGGCCGGTCCCGGGGGGAGTCCTGGTTCTGATGCGTGGTTTTGTGCTGCGCGGGGTGCTGGGGGATGCCTGGCCGGTTTGTCGGTCTCGTCGGATGTGTTCCGGATTACTCCGGAGTGATTTGGTGGGGCGGGCGCGGATGGGTTAGGTTTGAGAGGTTGCCCCGGTGGGGGTTCGGGACTGAGGGTTCCGGGTTTCCGCGGTGTGTGTCTGTTCTTTGAGAACTCAACAGTGTGCCAAGTTTTTGATGCCATTTGAATTCTGGGTGTCATGGCTGGTCCGTCGTCTGGCGGGTCTGGTTGTGGTGTCTGGGGTTTTGTTTTGTTTTGGTTTGCGTGCCTGGTCCTGCTCCGTCTGGTCTGGGTGCGTTGGCCTGGATTGGCCCCTTGTCCTGCTTTTTGGGTGGGTGGGGGGTTCTCCGTATGGATTGTCGGGGCGCGCCTTCGGGTGTGGTTCGGCGTTTGTTTTTAACGGAGAGTTTGATCCTGGCTCAGGACGAACGCTGGCGGCGTGCTTAACACATGCAAGTCGAACGATGATGGCCCGGGCTTGCCCGGGTCTGATTAGTGGCGAACGGGTGAGTAACACGTGAGTAACCTGCCCCTGACTTCGGGATAACCGCGAGAAATCGTGGCTAATACCGGATATGACGCCTTGCCGCATGGTGGGGTGTGGAAAGACTGTGTCGGTTGGGGATGGGCTCGCGGCCTATCAGCTTGTTGGTGGGGTGATGGCCTACCAAGGCGACGACGGGTAGCCGGCCTGAGAGGGTGACCGGCCACACTGGGACTGAGACACGGCCCAGACTCCTACGGGAGGCAGCAGTGGGGAATATTGCACAATGGGCGCAAGCCTGATGCAGCGACGCCGCGTGAGGGATGACGGCCTTCGGGTTGTAAACCTCTTTCAGTAGGGAAGAAGCTCTTCGGGGTGACGGTACCTGCAGAAGAAGCGCCGGCTAACTACGTGCCAGCAGCCGCGGTAATACGTAGGGCGCAAGCGTTGTCCGGAATTATTGGGCGTAAAGAGCTCGTAGGCGGTCTGTCGCGTCTGCTGTGAAAACGCGGGGCTCAACCCCGCGCCTGCAGTGGGTACGGGCAGACTAGAGTGCGGTAGGGGAGACTGGAATTCCTGGTGTAGCGGTGGAATGCGCAGATATCAGGAGGAACACCGGTGGCGAAGGCGGGTCTCTGGGCCGTTACTGACGCTGAGGAGCGAAAGCATGGGGAGCGAACAGGATTAGATACCCTGGTAGTCCATGCCTTAAACGTTGGGCACTAGGTGTGGGACCCATTCCACGGGTTCCGTGCCGCAGCTAACGCATTAAGTGCCCCGCCTGGGGAGTACGGCCGCAAGGCTAAAACTCAAAGGAATTGACGGGGGCCCGCACAAGCGGCGGAGCATGCGGATTAATTCGATGCAACGCGAAGAACCTTACCAAGGCTTGACATACACCGGAAACGTCCAGAGATGGGCGCCCCGCAAGGTCGGTGTACAGGTGGTGCATGGTTGTCGTCAGCTCGTGTCGTGAGATGTTGGGTTAAGTCCCGCAACGAGCGCAACCCTTGTCCTGTGTTGCCAGCGGGTTATGCCGGGG
Organism: Georgenia soli; assembly: GCF_002563695.1. NCBI lineage: Bacteria > Bacillati > Actinomycetota > Actinomycetes > Allobogoriellales > Allobogoriellaceae > Georgenia > Georgenia soli. The sequence goes on from NZ_PDJI01000004.1 coordinate 3,338,196, forward strand.
ACTCATGGGAGACTGCCGGGGTCAACTCGGAGGAAGGTGGGGATGACGTCAAATCATCATGCCCCTTATGTCTTGGGCTTCACGCATGCTACAATGGCCGGTACAAAGGGCTGCGATGCCGTAAGGTGGAGCGAATCCCAAAAAGCCGGTCTCAGTTCGGATTGGGGTCTGCAACTCGACCCCATGAAGTCGGAGTCGCTAGTAATCGCAGATCAGCAACGCTGCGGTGAATACGTTCTCGGGCCTTGTACACACCGCCCGTCACGTCACGAAAGTCGGTAACACCCGAAGCCGGTGGCCCAACCCTTGTGGGGGGAGCCGTCGAAGGTGGGACTGGCGATTGGGACGAAGTCGTAACAAGGTAGCCGTACCGGAAGGTGCGGCTGGATCACCTCCTTTCTAAGGAGCTCACTCACACCGCCCCCTCCTTCGTGGGGATCAGCTGGTGGTGTGCAGGTGGCCGCGCCCGGGCCGAACGTGTCCGGGGTGGTTCGCTCACGGGTGGAACGTCAGAGACTTGTGCATGCTGTTGGGTCCTGAGGGAACAGGCCCCCGCCGCCGGTCTTCGTGCCGGCGGGTCGGGGAACGTTCTGCTCTGGTGGCCGCTTCCTGGCCCTGCCTACCGCTTTTGTGGTGGGTTCGGGCGGGAGAGTCGGTGCGTAGCTTGAGAACTGTACAGTGGACGCGAGCATCTTTGATCTTTTGTGGTCAAGTTTTTAAGAGCATTCGGTGGATGCCTTGGCACCAGGAGCCGAAGAAGGACGTTGTAGCCTGCGATAAGCCTCGGGGAGCTGGCAAACGAGCTGTGATCCGAGGGTGTCCGAATGGGGAAACCCGGCCAGAGTCATGTCTGGTTACCCGCGCCTGAATATATAGGGCGTGTGGGGGGAACGCGGGGAAGTGAAACATCTCAGTACCCGCAGGAAGAGATATTCCGTGAGTAGTGGCGAGCGAAAGCGGATGAGGCTAAACCGGGGGTGTGTGATAGCCGGCGGGCGTTGCACCTTCGGGGTCGTGGGACCTGCTGACCAGTTCTGCCGGGCTGTTGAGGAGTGAGAAAGTCGCGGTGTAGTCGAACGGTCTGGGAAGGCCGGGCAGAGTGGGTGAGACCCCCGTAGACGAAACGTCGTGGCCTCCTTGCAGGTATCCCGAGTAGCACGGGGCCCGTGAAATCCCGTGTGAATCTGCCAAGACCACTTGGTAAGCCTAAATACTACCTGGTGACCGATAGCGGACAAGTACCGTGAGGGAAAGGTGAAAAGTACCCCGGGAGGGGAGTGAAATAGTACCTGAAACCGGATGCTTACAATCCGTCGGAGCCTCCACAGCTGGGGTGACGGCGTGCCTTTTGAAGAATGAGCCTGCGAGTTAGTGGCATGTGGCGAGGTTAACCCGGGTGGGGAAGCCGTAGCGAAAGCGAGTCCGAACAGGGCGATTCAGTCGCGTGCTCTAGACCCGAAGCGGAGTGATCTACCCATGGGCAGGTTGAAGCACGTGTAAGAGCGTGTGGAGGACCGAACCCACTTAGGTTGAAAACTGAGGGGATGACCTGTGGGTAGGGGTGAAAGGCCAATCAAACTCCGTGATAGCTGGTTCTCCCCGAAATGCATTTAGGTGCAGCGTCATGTGTTTCTTGCCGGAGGTAGAGCTACTGGATGGCCGATGGGCCCTACAAGGTTACTGACGTCAACCAAACTCCGAATGCCGGTAAGTGAGAGCATGGCAGTGAGACTGCGGGCGATAAGGTTCGTAGTCGAGAGGGAAACAGCCCAGACCACCGGCTAAGGCCCCTAAGCGTGTGCTAAGTGGGAAAGGATGTGGAGTTGCACAGACAACCAGGAGGTTGGCTTAGAAGCAGCCACCCTTGAAAGAGTGCGTAATAGCTCACTGGTCAAGTGATTCTGCGCCGACAATTCAGCGGGGCTCAAGCACACCGCCGAAGCCGTGGCATCCGCGCATACCCCAGCGTCCCCTCGAGGGACGTTCAGGGGCGCGGGTGGGTAGGGGAGCGTCGTGTGGGAGGTGAAGCTGCGGGGTGACCCAGTGGTGGATCCCACACGAGTGAGAATGCAGGCATGAGTAGCGAATGACGGGTGAGAAACCCGTCCGCCGAATGACCAAGGGTTCCAGGGCCAGGTTAATCCGCCCTGGGTAAGTCGGGACCTAAGGCGAGGCCGACAGGCGTAGTCGATGGACAACGGGTTGATATTCCCGTACCGGCGAAGGACCGACCATGCCGAGGCCGGTGATGCTAACCACCCAAACCCGTCCTCCCTCCTTCGGGAGGGATCTCGGGGGCGCGTGGGACCCGATCCGGTAGTAGGTAAGCGTGTTAACAGGGGTGACGCAGACAGGTAGCCACCGCGTGCTTAATGGCAATGCACGTCTAAGGATGCAGGGCGGGGTGCAGGCAAATCCGCACCCCACACAGCCTCAGGTCCGACAGTGACCCCGTATGGGGGAAGCAGGGTGATCCTATGCTGCCGAGAAAAGCCTCGACGCGAGGGACTAGCCGCCCGTACCCGAAACCGACTCAGGTGGTCAGGTAGAGAATACCAAGGCGATCGAGAGAATCGTGGTTAAGGAACTCGGCAAAATGCCCCCGTAACTTCGGGAGAAGGGGGGCCTGAGAGGTGAGGCCACTTGCTGGCTAGCCTTTTCGGGCCGCAGAGACCAGGGAGAAGCGACTGTTTACTAAAAACACAGGTCCGTGCGAAGTCGCAAGACGATGTATACGGACTGACGCCTGCCCGGTGCTGGAAGGTTAAGAGGACGGGTCAGCCGCAAGGCGAAGCTCAGAATTTAAGCCCCAGTAAACGGCGGTGGTAACTATAACCATCCTAAGGTAGCGAAATTCCTTGTCGGGTAAGTTCCGACCTGCACGAATGGCGTAACGACTTCTCCGCTGTCTCGACCGCGAACTCGGCGAAATTGCACTACGAGTAAAGATGCTCGTTTCGCGCAGCAGGACGGAAAGACCCCGGGACCTTTACTATAGCTTGGTATTGGTGTTCGGTACGGCTTGTGTAGGATAGGTGGGAGACTGTGAAGCATTCACGCCAGTGAGTGTGGAGTCATCGTTGAAATACCACTCTGGTCGTACTGCACATCTAACCTCGGTCCGTGATCCGGACCAGGGACAGTGCCTGGTGGGTAGTTTAACTGGGGCGGTTGCCTCCTAAAATGTAACGGAGGCGCTCAAAGGTTCCCTCAGCCTGGTTGGCAATCAGGTGTCGAGTGCAAGTGCACAAGGGAGCTTGACTGTGAGACTGACAGGTCGAGCAGGGACGAAAGTCGGAACTAGTGATCCGGCGGTGGCTTGTGGAAGCGCCGTCGCTCAACGGATAAAAGGTACCCCGGGGATAACAGGCTGATCTTGCCCAAGAGTCCATATCGACGGCATGGTTTGGCACCTCGATGTCGGCTCGTCGCATCCTGGGGCTGGAGTAGGTCCCAAGGGTTGGGCTGTTCGCCCATTAAAGCGGTACGCGAGCTGGGTTTAGAACGTCGTGAGACAGTTCGGTCCCTATCCGCTGCGCGCGCAGGAAACTTGAGAAGGGCTGTCCCTAGTACGAGAGGACCGGGACGGACGAACCTCTGGTGTGCCAGTTGTTCCGCCAGGAGCATGGCTGGTTGGCTACGTTCGGAAGGGATAACCGCTGAAAGCATCTAAGCGGGAAGCCTGCTTCAAGATGAGGTTTCCACCACCCACGGGTGGGAAGGCCCCCAGCAGACCACTGGGTTGATAGGCCGGACGTGGAAGCGCGGTAACGCGTGGAGCTGACCGGTACTAATTGGCCGACAACTTGCCACAACACCAACACGTGTTGGAAGAAACGAAGTATTGCTACGCGTCCACTGTGCGGTTCCCGAGATACGCACCACCCGTCGTCCTCGGCGGGGGCTGATATCTCCATAGAGTTACGGCGGTCATAGCGAGGGGGAAACGCCCGGTCCCATTCCGAACCCGGAAGCTAAGCCCCTCAGCGCCGATGGTACTGCACGGGAGACTGTGTGGGAGAGTAGGACACCGCCGAACACCCATTCCAGAAATGGCCCTCACCACCAGGTGAGGGCCATTTCTGCATTCCGGATCACATTGCTTGTGTGCGGAAGAGGGATTGGCGGGCGGCGCGAGGTTCACCGTGTGCGGGCAACGACCATTGGCGGGCGGCGACCTTCGGCGGGCGGCGCAAGATCTGCCTTGTGCGCGGGCGACGACCTTTGGCAGGCGGCGCAAGATCCGCCGCCGCCGTCCCGAAGTTCGGCCCGTGGCCGTGAGCGGCTGAGGGCCGGTCCTAGACTCGGCGCATGAGCACTGACGCCAAGTCCGCACCGGACATCAAACCCCGCAGCCGCACGGTGACCGACGGCCTCGAAGCGACCGCGTCACGCGGGATGCTGCGCGCCGTCGGCATGGGCGACGAGGACTTCGCGAAGCCGCAGATCGGGATCGCGAGCTCGTGGAACGAGATCACGCCGTGCAACCTGTCGCTCGACCGGCTGGCCCAGGCCGCGAAGGACGGCGTCCACGCGGGCGGTGGCTTCCCGCTGGAGTTCGGGACGATCTCGGTGTCGGACGGCATCTCCATGGGGCACGAGGGCATGCACTTCTCTCTCGTCTCGAGGGACGTCATCGCGGACTCGGTCGAGACCGTGATGATGGCGGAGCGGCTCGACGGGTCGGTCCTGCTCGCCGGGTGCGACAAGTCGCTGCCCGGCATGCTCATGGCGGCCGCCCGCCTCGACCTCGCGAGCGTGTTCATCTACGCCGGCACGATCATGCCGGGCTGGGTCAAGCTCTCGGACGGCACCGAGAAGGACGTCACCATCATCGACGCCTTCGAGGCGGTCGGCGCCTGCTCCCGCGGCCTGATGAGCCGCGAGGACGTGGACCGCATCGAGCGTGCGATCTGCCCGGGCGAGGGCGCCTGCGGTGGCTACTACACCGCGAACACGATGGCGACCGTCGCCGAGGCCATCGGCATGTCGATTCCCGGCTCCGCCACACCGCCCTCCGCCGACCGTCGGCGCGACGCCGACGCACGTCGCGCCGGGGAGGCTGTCGTCGAGCTCCTGCGCCAGGGGATCACCAGCCGGGACATCATGACCAAGGCTGCCTTCGAGAACGCCATCGCCGTTGTCCAGGCCTTCGGCGGCTCCACCAACGCGGTCCTGCACCTCCTCGCGATCGCTCACGAGGCCGACGTCGACCTCACGCTGGACGACTTCGCGCGCATCGGCGCGAAGGTGCCGCACATCGCGAACCTCAAGCCGTACGGCCAGTACGTCATGAACGACGTCGACCGGGTCGGCGGAATCCAGGTCGTCATGAAGCAGCTGCTCGACGCCGGCCTGCTGGACGGCGACTGCCTGACGGTGACCGGCAGGACCGTCGCGGAGAACCTCGAGCGGCTGAGCCCGCCCAGGCCCGACGGGAAGGTGCTGCGCTCCACCGAGGAGCCGATCGCCGCCACCGGTGGCATCACCGTCCTGCACGGCTCGCTCGCCCCCGAGGGTGCCGTGGTGAAGTCGGCCGGGTTCGAGACGGACGTGTTCGAGGGGACCGCGCGGGTCTTCGACCGGGAGCGCGCCGCGATGGACGCGCTGGAGGACGGCACCATCACGCACGGTGACGTCGTCGTCATCCGGTACGAGGGCCCCAAGGGCGGCCCGGGCATGCGCGAGATGCTCGCCATCACCGGGGCGATCAAGGGCGCCGACCTCGGCAAGGACGTGCTCCTCATGACCGACGGCCGTTTCTCCGGCGGGACGACGGGCCTGTGCGTCGGGCACATCGCGCCGGAGGCGGTCGACGGCGGCCCGATCGCGTTCGTGCGCGACGGCGACCGGATCCGCCTCGACGTCGCCGCCGGCACGCTGGATCTCCTCGTCGACGAGGACGAGCTTGCGCGCCGTCGGGAAGGGTGGGAGCCCCTGCCCCCCAAGTTCACGCGCGGCGTCCTCGGCAAGTACACGAAGCTGGTCAAGTCCGCGTCCCGTGGAGCGATCCTCGAGTAGCCCACGGCTGCCGCTCACGGCCCGGACCAGGACGGCCCGCCCCGCCACGGGGCGGGCTGTCCTGCTGTCGGGGCCCGGTGGCGTGCCGGAAGCGATGTCGTCCGGTCGTGGCCCGTGGCCCGTGGCCTGTGGTCCGTGGTCCGTGGCCCGTGGCCCGTGGCCCGTGGTCCGTGGCCCGTGGCGCGCGGTGCGGTCCGGCGCCGAGCGGTTCGCTCCCGCACCCCGTTCGCGGTCCCAGAAGGAAGCCGGTGCCGTACCGTCGCAGGAGCCGGCGGGGCGCCTTGCGAGAACCGCCCGCGGAACCCCGCGGCGCGCCGTTCGTTCCACCGGGGCGGACCACCCAAGGAGGACGCAGTGAAGGAGAAGGCAATGCGGTACGAGTACAAGGTCGTCCAGCTCCGCGAGGGCATGATCGGTGGCAAGATCTCGGGCGACAAGCTGGAGAAGACGCTGAACGACCACGCCCGCCAGGGCTGGCAGCTCAAGGCGATCACCGCCACGGACGTGAAGGGCCGGGTCGGCCCCGGTGGTGTCGAGGGCATCCTCGTCACCTTCGAACGCCCCGCCTCCTGAGGGAGACGGCCCCGGGACGACCGGCCGCCGGGGGAGACGCGGCCGCAGGGGGACGCGCGGCCGCCCGCCTTCCGTCACAGGCCGCCGAGCACCTGTGCCAGCAGGATCTTGACGACCATCGCGGTCGGGTAGACGAGGGCGTAGCCCAGCGCGACCCGGGGGTCGTGGCCGGTGCGGCCGTTTGCGAAGGCCAGCAGGGCGGGCTGCGTCTGGGCCCCGGCGATGATGCCGGAGAGACGGGTGCCGCCGGACCGGAACCCCCACCGCATGGACACGTACAGCGAGGCTCCCACCACGGCGGTGACCGCGGCCCCGAGCACCAGGATGCTCACGACGTCGCCCGAGTCGAACGCGTTGAGGATCTGGCCGCCGGCGTTCGCCCCCGCGTAGGCCAGGAAGATCAGCAGGCCGATCTCCGAGAGCACCGCCGTCGCCGTGTGGGGCAGCGACGTCACGACGGGGCCGATCCGGCCGACCCGACCCATCACGAGGCCCACCAGGAGCGTGCCGGCGGCCGCGCCGATCGTGAAGGTTCCGCCGCCCGGCACGGGCACCGGCAGCTCGCCCAGCAGCAGGCCGGCCACGAGGCCGAGGCCGAGCGCAGCCGGGTTGATGTCCGACAGGCCGCGCGCGGAGTCACCGAGGTAAGACGTCACGTCGGCGATTCGCTCTCTCGGCGCGACGACGCGGACGCGGTCGCCGAGCTGGAGCACCATGCCCGGCACCGCGACCTGGTCGACGTCGCCGCGGCGCACCCGGACGACCGTGGCCTGGAACTTCTCCTCCAGCCCGAGCTGCGCGACCGTCCTGCCGGCGTGAGCCAGGGTGGAGATCGTGATGCGCCGGTTGTCCAGACGGCTGCGGTCGGCCACGAGATCGTGCGAGGAGAGGTGCCCGAGGTCGGCGACAGCGGCCCCCACCACGGCCTGAGGTCCGACCACCGTCACGACGTCGCCGCGCGCGAGAACGTGCTCGGACGTGACCGGTTCGGCGGGCCCCTCCTCCGTGTGCCGGATGCGCGAGAAGCGAAGCTCCCCGCCGTGCCTCTGCTGGATCTGGGCCACGGTCGGTCGGTCGTCACGGTCCACCCGCACGGTACGGTCGACGACGGGGGAGGGGGCGTCGGTGTCCCGCCCCCGGTGGCGCAGTGCGAGCGAGCAGACCACGAGCATGCCCAGCACCCCGAAGAGGTAGGCGACGGAGTACCCGACCGTGGCCTCGGGTGTCCCGCCGGCCGCCGCCAGGGCGGGCGTGTTCGTCAGCGCCCCCGCGAAGGTGCCCGCCACCGTCTCGGGACCGAGCCCGAGCGCCGTGCCCAGCCCGACGGCGGTCCCGGCGCCGGCCGTCAGCGCCAGCGCGACGGCGAGCATCAGCGGCCAGGCGGTGCGGAGCGCGTGGAAGAAGTTCGGCCCCGAGGAGATGCCGGTGACGAAGGCGAAGAGAGCGAGCCCGAGGGAGCCCACCACCGGGGGGATCGCGAGCTGGAGGCCCTGGCTCGCGCCCCAGGCGCCGAGCGCGATGGCTGTGAAGAGGACGGCGGCGGCGCCGAGGGAGATGCCGCGGACGCTCACCCTGCCCACCAGCGCCCCCACGCCTACGACGAGGAAGAGCAGGACGAGGGGCTGGGCGGCGAGCGTCGCGAGCATGCTGATGGCTCCCTGGGGGTGCGGTGCAACGGTCTGCACCGGCGTCGGTACGACGTTATCGGGTGGTTCGTCCGGTGCTGCCGGGCAGGAGGTCACGGGTGCCGTGTCGCGTAGGTCACCCCGCCGCGCACGCGCCGCTCGCGACGTTGGCGGACCGCTCCGGCTGGCAGCCGTCGCCACGTGGCCCGGCCCGCGACGTTCTCCCTCGACGGCCGTCCGGCAGCGTGTCACGCTGCACGCATGAAGGTTCTCAAGGACGACGACGTCCAGTCCCGGCCGGGGCTGCAGGACTGGCGGGTGCTGGCGGGCAGGCTCCACGGGTCCTTCCGCACCAGGTCGATGACCCGGGGCATCGAGCTGGTGCGCCGGATCGGTGAGGTCGCCGAGGAGCTGAACCACCACCCCGACGTCGACCTGCGCTACTACCGCGTCCACGTCACCCTGACGACCCATGCCGTGCACGGCCTGACCGAGCGGGACGTCACGCTCGCGGGACGCATCAGCGAGGCTGCGGCGGCGATGGACGTCGAGGCGGAGCCGTCGCGGCCCCGCTCGGTGGAGATCGCGATCGACGCCCTGGACATCCCTGCGGTGATGCCTTTCTGGGAGGCAGTCCTGGGCTACCGGCCGAGGCCGACGCCGACGGCGGAGGGTGAGCCGGCGCACGAGGCAGGCTCGGTGGACCTCGAGGACCCGGACGCACGGGCACCAGGTGTGTGGTTCCAGCAGATGGATGCCCCGCGGCCAGGGCGGGGGCGGATCCATGTCGACGTCCACGTCCCGCACGACGAGGCCGAGACCCGGGTCCGCGCCGCGCTGGCCGCCGGCGGCCACCTCGTCACCGATGTCTACGCGCCGTCGTGGTGGGTGCTGGCCGACCCCGAGGGCAACGAGGCGTGCGTGTGCACGTGGCAGGGGCGCGACGACTGACGGCCCCGGCGTCCACGAAGCGGATCCGTTCTCCACGATGTGAGACGACACCGAGCGGACGTGACGTGTGCCGCACGTCGGGGCTATGGTGAGGACCATGCCGTTCCGGACCGTAGTACTTCCTTCGCGCGCAGCAGCCCGCTGAGCCGGGAACCGCTGCGCGCACCCCTCGACCTCCCTGCCGGGACGAGGGGTTTTTTCATGCCCGGCACGGCACCACGTCAGCACGACCGCCCGACCTCAGGAGGCACACGATGGCCAAGGCACCGCACCCGGCGCCCCCACGCCCCGCCGCACCGGCGGCCTCTCCCGTCCGGGTGGCCCCCGCGGTAGCGCCGCGCACGAAGATCACCGAGCCCTCCACGGGCGCCCGCAACATCGTCCGGGCACTGGAGGAACAGGGCGTCGACACGATCTTCGGCATGCCGGGCGGAGCGATCCTGCCCACCTACGACCCGCTGTACGACTCCACCAAGCTGCGGCACATCCTCGTCCGCCACGAGCAGGGCGCGGGGCACGCCGCGACCGGGTACGCCGCGGCCACCGGGCGCGTGGGCGTGTGCATGGCGACCTCCGGTCCCGGCGCGACCAACCTCATCACCCCGCTGGCCGACGCGCACATGGACTCCGTGCCGCTCGTCGCCATCACGGGGCAGGTCGGGGCCTCGATGATCGGCACCGACGCCTTCCAGGAGGCGGACATCGTCGGCGCCACCATGCCGCTGACGAAGCACTCCTTCCTCGTCACCGACCCCGACGAGATCCCCGCCCGCATCGCGGAGGCCTTCCACATCGCCTCGACCGGCCGGCCCGGCCCGGTGCTCGTCGACATCGCGAAGTCCGCCCAGCAGGCGACCTCCGACTTCGTCTGGCCGCCCAGGATGGACCTGCCCGGGTACCACCCCGTCACCAAGCCGCACGCCCGGCAGGTCCGTGAGGCGGCCCGGCTGCTCGCCACGGCCCGCAGGCCGGTCCTGTACGTCGGCGGCGGCGCCGTCCGCGCGAACGCGGCCCGCGAGCTGGCGGAGCTGGTCAACCTCTCGGGTGCCGCCGTCGTCACCACGCTCATGGCCCGCGGCGTGGTGCCCGACTCGCACCCGCAGAACCTCGGCATGCCCGGCATGCACGGCACGGTGCCCGCGGTGGCGGCGCTGCAGAAGGCCGACCTCATCGTCGCGCTCGGCGCCCGCTTCGACGACCGCGTCACCGGCCGGCTCGACAGCTTCGCCCCGAGAGCGACGATCGTCCACGCGGACATCGACCCCGCCGAGATCTCGAAGAACCGCACGGCGGACGTGCCGATCGTGGGTGACCTCAAGGAGGTCGTCACCGACCTGACCGTCGAGCTGAGGGCCGCCCACGCCCAGCACGGGCAGCCGGACCTGGAGGGCTGGTGGCAGCAGCTGGACGAGCTGCGCCACACCTACCCGCTCGGCTGGGCGCCCACCGAGGACGGCCTCATGGCCCCGCAGCACGTCATCTCCCGGCTCGGGGAGATCTCGGGGCCGGAGAGCATCTACGTCTCCGGCGTCGGGCAGCACCAGATGTGGGCCGCGCAGTTCATCAGCTACGAGCACCCCCGCACCTGGCTCAACTCCGGCGGGCTCGGGACGATGGGCTACGCCGTCCCGGCCGCCATGGGCGCCAAGGTCGGCCGGCCCGACGCCACGGTGTGGGCCATCGACGGCGACGGCTGCTTCCAGATGACCAACCAGGAGCTGGCCACCTGCGCCCTGGAGGAGATCCCGATCAAGGTCGCCCTGATCAACAACTCCTCGCTCGGCATGGTGCGGCAGTGGCAGACCCTCTTCTACGAGGGCCGCTACTCCCACACCGACCTGCACACCGGGCACGAGACCAAGCACATCCCGGACTTCGTCAAGCTCGCCGAGGCCTACGGCTGCGTCGGCCTGCGGTGCACCTCGACCGCCGACGTCGACGCCACCATCAAGCGGGCCATGGAGATCGACGACCAGCCCGTCGTCGTCGACTTCGTGGTCAGCCGCGACGCGATGGTCTGGCCGATGGTGGCCGCCGGCGTGAGCAACGACGACATCCAGTACGCACGCGGGATCACCCCGGCGTGGGACCGCGACGAGTGAGGAACGACAGATGAGCAGCAGGCACACCCTCTCGGTCCTGGTGGAGAACAAGCCGGGCGTCCTCACGCGCGTGTCGGCCCTCTTCGCCAGGCGCGCCTTCAACATCCACTCCCTGGCCGTGGGCCCGACGGAGCACCCGGAGATCTCCCGGATCACCGTGGTCGTCGACGCCGCGGAGCTGCCCCTGGAGCAGGTGACCAAGCAGCTCAACAAGCTCGTCAACGTCCTCAAGATCGTCGAGCTCGAGCCCGACACGTCCGTCCAGCGCGAGCTCCTGCTCGTCAAGGTGCGGGCCGACGACGCCTCCCGGACCGCCGTCCTCCAGGTCGTCGAGCTCTTCCGCGCGCACGTCGTCGACGTCGCCCCTGACGCGGTAACCATCGAGGCCACCGGGTCGGAGAACAAGATCCGCGCCCTGCTGACCGCGCTCGAGCCGCACGGCGTGCGCGAGATCGTCCAGTCCGGCGCCGTCGCCATCGCCCGCGGCTCGCGCTCGATGACCGACCGGGCGGTCGAGCGCGCCGTCCGGCCCGCCTGATCCCCACGGGCGCCGCCGGCCGGTCCGGCGGCGCCCCGAGCCGGCGCAACGCCCGCGGGCACGCCGGACCCGCAGTCCAGACGCACACCAGCAAGTCCCGAACCGAAGGAGAACCACCGTGGCCGAGCTTTTCTACGACGACGACGCCGACCTGTCCGTCATCCAGTCCAAGAAGGTCGCCATCATCGGCTACGGAAGCCAGGGGCACGCGCACGCGCTGAACCTGCGCGACTCCGGCGTCGACGTCGTCGTCGGCCTGCGTGAGGGCTCCTCCTCCCGGGCCAAGGCCGAGGAGCAGGGCCTGAAGGTCGCCACCGTCGCCGACGCCGTCAAGGCGGCGGACGTCGTCATGATCCTCACGCCGGACCAGGCCCAGCGGAAGGTCTACGCCGAGGAGATCGAGCCCAACCTCAAGGACGACGCCGCGATCTTCTTCGCCCACGGCTTCAACATCCGCTTCGGCTACATCAAGCCCTCCGCCGGGCACGACATCGCCATGGTCGCCCCCAAGGGCCCGGGCCACACAGTCCGCCGCGAGTACGAGGCCGGCCGCGGCGTCCCGGTGATCGTCGCCGTCGAGCAGGACGCCTCGGGCCACGCCTGGGACGTCGCGCTCAGCTACGCCAAGGCGATCGGCGGCCTGCGCGCCGCCGGCATCAGGACGACCTTCACCGAGGAGACGGAGACCGACCTCTTCGGCGAGCAGGCCGTGCTGTGCGGCGGTGTCTCGGCCCTCATCCAGAACGGCTTCGAGGTGCTCACCGAGGCCGGCTACCAGCCGGAGATCGCCTACTTCGAGGTGCTGCACGAGATGAAGCTGATCGTCGACCTCATCTGGGAGGGCGGCATCTCCAAGCAGCGCTGGTCCGTCTCCGACACCGCCGAGTACGGCGACTACGTCTCCGGCCCGCGGGTCATCACCCCCGAGGTGAAGGAGAACATGAAGAAGGTCCTCGCCGACGTCCAGTCGGGCGCCTTCGCCGAGCGGTTCATCAAGGACCAGGACGCCGGAGCGCCGGAGTTCAAGGAGCTGCGCGCCAAGGGTGAGGGCCACCCGATCGAGACCACCGGCCGCGAGCTGCGCAAGCTGTTCGCCTGGACGGACTCCCGCGACGCGGACTACGTCGAGGGCCAGGTCGGCCGCTGACGCAGGCCGGGCTGCCTCGCGAGGGCTGACAACGGTGAGGCTTTGGTGCGGATCGCGCACCGACGCCTCACCGTTGGTCTTCTCGGCTCCACCTCGCCGAGGAGTGGGCGCTACGCGTGCGCGCCGGGAGAGGCACTGCGCCTCAGCGCCGCGGAGGGGCAGTGCGCCTCAGCGCCGGGGGATGCACCGCCGGCCCGCGGCCGGGCGCCGACGGCCGGGCGCTTCTACGGTAGTGTTCAAATAACGAGATCAGGGTCCCGCCAGGTGGACCGAGAAGGTAGGTTCAGGCCCATGACGCGCACGATCAGGCTGGCAGTGGTGGCGGGCGACGGAATCGGGCCCGAGGTGGTCGCCGAGGGGCTCAAGGTCCTCGACACCGTTCTCGCCGGCTCCGACGTCACGGTGGAGCGCACCGAGTTCGACCTCGGCGCCCAGCGCTGGCACCGCACCGGCGAGACCCTCACCGACGAGGACCTGGCCGCGATCCGCGAGCACGACGCCATCCTGCTCGGCGCCATCGGGGACCCGTCCGTGCCCTCCGGCGTGCTCGAGCGCGGTCTGCTGCTGAAGCTGCGCTTCGCGCTCGACCACTACGTCAACCTGCGCCCGGCCCGCCTCTACCCGGGCGTGCCCACGCCGCTGGCGACCCCCGGCGACGTCGACTTCGTCGTCGTGCGCGAGGGCACGGAGGGGCCCTACGTCGGCAACGGCGGCGCCATCCGCGTCGGCACCCCGCACGAGGTGGCCAACGAGGTCTCGGTCAACACCGCGTTCGGCGTCGAGCGCGTCGTGCGCGACGCCTTCGCCCGCGCCCAGGCCCGGCCGCGCAAGAAGCTGACCCTGGTCCACAAGCACAACGTCCTCGTCCACGCCGGCCACCTGTGGCGGCGCACCGTCGAGGCCGTCGGCGCCGAGTACCCCGACGTCACCGTCGACTACGCGCACGTGGACGCCGCCACCATCTACCTGGTCACCGACCCCACGCGCTTCGACGTCATCGTGACCGACAACCTCTTCGGCGACATCATCACCGACCTCGCCGCCGCCATCAGCGGCGGCATCGGGCTGGCCGCCTCGGGCAACATCAACCCCGAGCGCACCACGCCCTCGATGTTCGAGCCCGTGCACGGCTCCGCGCCGGACATCGCCGGCCAGGGCAAGGCCGACCCCACGGCCACCGTCCTCTCCGTGGCACTGCTGCTCGAGCACCTCGGCCTGACCGACGAGGCACGCCGCGTCTCCGACGCCGTCGCCGCGGACATCGCCGAGCGGGACGGGACCCCCCGCTCCACCTCCGCCGTCGGCGACGCGCTCGCCGCACGCGCGGCGGCGCGAGTACCGGCCTGACCGCCGGGCGCCCTCCCGCACGGCCCAGCCGCCGTGACCTCCGCGCCAGCCCGCCGGCCCTGACGCCGGCGGGCCGTCGGCGTTACGGTCTCCCCAGCACTCCCATCTCCCGAGAAGGTCCTCATGAGCACCTCGCAGGTCACCACGCTGACCGGGCTCTCCGCCGCCGAACTGCCCGCCGCCGCTGAGCTCGCCGCCCGTTTCCCGCTCACCAGCAACCCCGCCCCGGCGTCCGACGCCGACGTCGACACCGTCATGGGCAGCCTGTCCTTCGGCGTCGCCTTCACCGACCACATGGTCCGCGCCCGCTGGACGCCCGCACGCGGCTGGCACGAGCACCGCACCGAGTCGTTCGGCCCCCTCACGCTCTCGCCCGCGGCCGCCGTGCTCCACTACGGCCAGGAGATCTTCGAGGGCCTCAAGGCGTACCGCCACGCCGACGGCTCCGTCTGGACCTTCCGGCCCGGGTTCAACGCCGCCCGCTTCAACGCCTCCGCCAGGCGCCTGGCCATGCCCGAGCTGCCCGAGGAGGACTTCGTCGCCTCCCTCGCCGCGCTGACCGCCGTCGACGCGCGCTGGGTCCCGTCCGTGCCCGGCTCCAGCCTGTACCTGCGGCCGTTCATGATCGCCACCGAGCCGTTCCTCGGCGTCCGCTCCGCCCACGAGCTGGAGTACCTCCTCATCGCCTCCCCGGTGGGCCCGTACTTCACCCACGGCTTCCAGCCGGTCTCCATCTGGGTCGCGCAGGACTACCACCGCGTCGGCCCCGGCGGCATGGGCGCCGCGAAGACCGGCGGCAACTACGCCGCGTCGCTGCTGCCCCAGCAGGAGGCCTACGACAAGGGCTTCGAGCAGGTCTGCTTCCTCGACGCCGCGACGGGTACGCACCTCGAGGAGCTCGGCGGGATGAACGTGTTCGTCGTCGACGCCGACGGCACGGTCCGCACGCCGGCCCTGACCGGCACCATCCTCGAGGGCGGCACCCGCGCCGCGATCCTGCAGCTGCTGCGCGACGCCGGACGCACCGTGCGGGAGGAGACCATCGAGCTCGCCACGCTGCTCGAGGAGATCCGCTCCGGCGAGGTGGCCGAGACCTTCGCCTGCGGCACCGCCGCCGTCATCACGCCGATCGGCCGCCTCGCGGGGGAGGGCTTCGACGTCACGGTCGCCGACGGTCGGCCCGGCGCGGTGACCACCGAGCTGTACACGACCCTGACCGACATCCAGTACGGGCGCCGCGAGGACCCGCACTCCTGGATGTACCGCCTGGTCTGACGGCGCCCCGCACCCCGTGGTCGGCCTCTCTCGCGAGGGAGCCCGAGCACGGTGCCTCCGGGGGACGTGCGGGACGACGGCGGAGCCTGCCGCCGCCGTCGTCGCGCGGGGCGGTGCGGTCCGCCGCGAGGCGGCGGAGCGTCCGCAGTCGGACGAGGCGGTGCGCCCACTAGAGGCAGGCCGGCCCCTGAGGCGGGGCGGTGCGGTCCGCATGGTGGCCGGGTCGGGGACACGCCCCCGTGGGCTGTGGCACACTGGCCGCGTGACGCAGCCCCAGCTGATTATCGGCTAGCGCGTCGGGCACACCCGTCCGACGCGCAGACCTCCCGTACCCGGGAGGTCTTTTTGTTGCCGGGGCCACCCCTCCCGGCGACGCAGCCGCCGGGCAGGTCCCGACGGCGACCGGTACCGGCACCACCCCCACCGGCCAGCGGGGCGGCCGTCGCAGGGACCACCGCCGGCCGCCCCAGCGCGGCCCCGTGCAAGGAGCACCGCATGTCATCCGCCGCAGCCACCTCGGGCCTCGCCCGCCCGGCCGCCGGGCACGAGCCCGCGACCGACGTCGTCCAGGTCTACGACACCACCCTGCGCGACGGCGCCCAGCAGGAGGGGATGAACCTCTCCGTCGCCGACAAGCTCGCCATCGCGGCGCTGCTCGACGAGCTGGGCGTGGGCTACATCGAGGGCGGCTGGCCGGGCGCGATCCCCAAGGACACCGAGTTCTTCGCCCGCGCCGCCAAGGAGCTCGACCTGCGGCACGCCCGGCTCGCGGCGTTCGGGTCCACCTGCAAGGCAGGCGCCCAGCCGCACGACGACCCGCAGGTGCAGGCCCTGGTCGAGTCCGAGGCGCCGGTGGTCACGCTGGTCGCCAAGTCGGACATCCGGCACGTCGAGCGGGCGCTGCGCACCGACGGGCAGGAGAACCTGCGGATGATCGCGGCCACGGTGCGCTACCTCGTGGGGCTGGGGCGCGAGGTCGTCCTCGACGCGGAGCACTTCTTCGACGGGTACCGCTACGACCGTGACTACGCCCTCGCCTGCGTGCGGACGGCGTTCGAGGCGGGCGCCGCGACCGTCGTCCTCTGCGACACCAACGGCGGCATGCTGCCGGACTGGGTGAGCCAGGTGGTGACCGAGGTCCGCGCGGCCACCGACGGGCGGCTGGGGATCCACGCCCACAACGACTCCGGGTGCGCCGTCGCCAACTCCCTCGCCGCCGTCGCCGCCGGTGCCGGGCACGTGCAGGGCACGGTGAACGGCTACGGCGAGCGGACCGGCAACGCCGACCTCATCACGTGCGTGGCGAACCTCGAGCTCAAGGGCGGGGCCCGCACCCTCGCGGGCGACGGGCTGGCCGAGGCGAGCCGCATCGCCCACGCCATCTCCGAGATCACCAACATCAGCCCCTACGCGCGCCAGCCCTACGTCGGCGCCTCCGCGTTCGCCCACAAGGCGGGGCTGCACGCCTCGGCCATCCGGGTGGACCCGGACCTGTACCAGCACATCGACCCGGTCGCCGTCGGCAACGACATGCGCATGCTGGTCTCGGAGATGGCCGGGCGCGCCTCCATCGAGCTCAAGGGCCGCGAGCTCGGCTTCGACCTCGCCGGGCAGTCCGAGCTCCTGACCCGCGTGACCACGCGGGTGAAGGAGGCGGAGGCCGCCGGGTACACCTACGACGCCGCCGACGCCTCCTTCGAGCTGCTGCTGCGCGCCGAGCTCGACGGCGGACGCCCGCCCCGCTTCTTCGACGTCGAGAGCTGGCGCACCTTCGTCGAGCACCGGCCCGGTGCGGACGGCCAGGTGGACTCCGAGGCGACGGTCAAGCTGCGCACCGGGCAGGGCCGGATGATCAGCACCGGCGAGGGCAACGGCCCCGTCAACGCCCTCGACCACGCCCTGCGCGCCGCGCTGGTGGGCACCTACCCGGAGATCGAGGACTTCGAGCTCATCGACTACAAGGTCCGCATCCTCGACAGCCAGCAGGGCACCGACGCGATCATCCGGGTCCTCATCGAGACCTCGGACGGCCACGAGAGCTGGTCCACGGTGGGCGTGGGCACGAACATCATCGAGGCCAGCTGGGAGGCGCTGACGGACTCGATCGTCTGGGGGCTGCTGCACCGCGGCGTCGAGCCGCGCTGAGCCCCGGCGGCAAGGCGGCGCCGGACCGTCGGCGGGAGCGCTGGGCCGGCGGTGGCGCCGCGTGACCGACCCCACGCGGGCCGGGCGCCGCGAGGACCCTAGGGTGGAGCCATGCACGGTGAGTACAAGGTTCCCGGGGGCAAGCTCGTCGCGGTCGACGTGGACGTCGAGGACGGACGGCTCGCGCACGCCCGGGTGTCGGGCGACTTCTTCCTCGAGCCCGACGACGCCCTGGAGGACATCAACGGCGCGCTGACCGGCATGCCGGAGACCGCGTCGGCGGCCCAGCTCGCGCGGGCGATCGAGAGCGCCGTCGACCACGGCGTCAGCTTCGTCGGGTTCACGCCGGAGGCCGTGGGCATCGCCGTGCGGCGGGCGCTCGGCCACGCGACGAGCTGGCGCGACCACACCTTCGACGTCATCCACGGCGAGCCCGTGCACCCGGCCCTGAACGTCGCGCTCGACCAGGTGATCCCCGAGGAGGTGGCCGCCGGCCGCCGCGGGCCCACCATGCGCATCTGGGAGTGGAACGCCCCGCTGGTGGTCATCGGGTCCTTCCAGTCGGTGCGCAACGAGATCGACAGCGAGGCGCTGCAGCGTCACGGCATGTCCGTGGTGCGCCGCATCTCCGGCGGCGGGGCGATGTTCATGGAGCCCGGCAACTGCATCACCTACTCCCTCGTGGTCCCGGAGTCCCTCGTCGAGGGACTGAGCTTCGAGCAGTCCTACGCGTTCCTCGACGACTGGGTGCTCGGCGCGCTCGCTGACGTGGGCGTGAAGGCGCGGTACGTGCCGCTGAACGACATCGCCTCCGAGCAGGGGAAGATCGGCGGCGCCGCGCAGAAGCGGTTCGCTTCCGGCGTGGTGCTCCACCACGTGACGATGAGCTACGACATCGACGCCGACAAGATGCTCGACGTCCTGCGCATCGGCCGCGAGAAGCTCTCCGACAAGGGCATCCGGAGCGCGAACAAGCGCGTGGACCCGATGCGCTCGCAGACCGGCATGGCCCGGGCCGACATCGTCGACGCGTTCATCGCCCACTTCCGCGGCCGGTACGACACGCGGATGTCCGACTACCGGCCCGAGGAGGTCGCCCGCGCGGAGGAGCTCATGGAGACCAAGTTCCTCAGCGACGGATGGACCTACCGGGTGCCCTGAGGCAGGCCCCGCTCAGACGGGCGGGCGCGCGCCGAACACGGCGGTGCCGACCCGGACCATCGTGGCCCCGGCCGCGACGGCGATCTCGAGGTCGCCGCTCATCCCCATGCTGAGCTCGGTGGCGTCCCCGGTCCCCGGCGCGCCACCCGCGAGCACGTCCCGGCGCACCTGCGCCAGGGCCTCGTAGGACGCCCGCACGACGTCGACGTCGGGGGAGTTGGCCCCGATCGTCATGAACCCGCGCAGCCGCAGGTGCGGCAGCGCGCCGACGGCGGAGGCGAGCTCGACCGCCCCGGCCGGGTCGACGCCGGCCTTGGTCGGCTCGCCCGAGGTGTTCACCTGGACCATCACGTCCAGCGGCGAGGCTCCGCCGTCGTCCTCGACGGCCGGCCCGTTCCTGCCCGCCCCGTTCTCCGTGCCCGCCACCCGGCGCGCGACCGCGGCGTCGAGGCGCTGCGCGAGGCGCAGGGTGTCGACGGTCTGGACGCAGCCGGCCCAGCGCAGGACCTGGTTGACCTTGTTCGACTGCAGGTGGCCGATGAAGTGCATCTCGTGGGCCGGGGTCCCGGGCGCGGCGAGCCCGGGACCGGTGGCGACCAGCTCCTGGGCCCGGTTGTGCCCGAGCAGGTCGGCGCCGGCGTCGAGGGCGGCGCGGACCGCGTCCACCGGCTGCGTCTTCACGGCGAGCAGCAGCCGGACCTCCGCCGGGTCCCTGCCGACCACGTGGGCGGCGTCGGCGATCCGGCGACGCACGACGGCGAGGTTCTCGGCGATCTGGTCCACGCCGTCCGACCCTACCCAGCCGCAGGCCCGGCCGGCGCCGGTGCCTCGGGTCTCGGACGGGCCCCGGGGCCCGGGACGGGGCGCCCCGGCCTCGGACCGGCTCAGCCCGGCCGGCGCGCCCCGGCGTCCACCCGCGCGGGGGATCGGGTGGCCGCACGGGGGCGCTCGCCGTCGCTCGGCTCGGTGCGCCCGAGAGCGATGCCGACCGAGAGGGCCCGGTGGTCCGACATGCCGAGGTTGTGGGACCGGCCTGGCTCCGTGACGTGGACGTCGCCGTCGACGAGGATGTGGTCGAGCTGCTCGTCCGGCTCGGTGAGCGGGAAGGTCGCCGCGGTGACGAGCGGGCGCAGGCCGCTGTGGCGGGAGGGCTCGCCGCCGGCGAGGTTGAGGTCGCCCATGAGGACGAAGGGGCGGGTCATGTCCCGGGTGGCCTTGACGATGTGGCGGAGCTGGGCGACGTTCCAGTCGGGCACGAACGTCAGGTGCGTGCCGACGACGGCGATCCGCCCCTCCGGCGCGACGACGAGCGCGGCGAGGGCGGTGCGGGCCTCGTCCTTGACCAGCACCGGGCGGTGCCTGCCCGGGAAGGTCACCGGCACGCGCTGCCGCGGGCTCGGCAGGGCGAGGACCTTCCACCGCTCCACCGGGTACCGGCTCAGCAGCGCGATCCCGTACGCCGAGGAGGCGGGCTGGTCCTCGCCGGTGACGGCGGTCCAGAGGTCCGGCAGTCCGCTCATCGTGGCGACGAACCGGTGCTCGACGGCGCCCATCGCCTCGGCGGCCACCGCGGTGAGGTCCGCGCCGTGCGAGCGGGGCTGGTCGCGGTCGACCTCCTGCAGGGCGAGCACGTCAGCGTCCAGGGTCCGCACGGCGTCGGCGAAGCGGTCCAGGTCGACCCGGTCGTCCGTGAGCGAGCGGCCGTGGAGGATGTTGAAGGTCGCGATGCGCATCGAGCCCGATTGTGCCCGTCCTGGTGCGTTCCCGCGCGTCGTCGTGTAGACCCTTTCGCATGGATGACAGTCACCGCGCGGATCTCCACGAAGCCATGCGCATCGTCGGGGCCGCACTCTCCGAAGCCGGAATCCCGTTCGCGCTCGCGGGCGGGTTCGCCGCGTGGGTGCACGGCGCCCCGCAGTCCGAGCACGACGCCGACTTCGTGATCCGCGAGCAGGACCGCTCCACCGCCTGGGAGGCGCTCGCGGCGACCGAGCTGCGCGTCGAGGACCCCGTGGAGAACTGGCTGTTCAAGGCCTACAACGGCGACGCGCTGGTGGACATCATCTTCCGCCTCGACGGCGAGACCGTCCCCGAGGCGATGTTCGAGCGTGCGGAGAGCTTCGACGTCTTCGGCGTCCCCATGCCCGTCATGCAGGCCACCGACATCCTCTCGGAGAAGATGCGGGTCCTGACCGAGCAGCGCTGCAACTTCTCCAACCTGCTCCCCGTCGCCCGGGCCCTGCGCGAGCAGGTGGACTGGGTCGAGGTGGCCGACCGCATCGCGGGGAACCCGTACGCCGAGGCGTTCCTCTACCTGCTGGACCGGCTCGAGGTCGTCGAGCACCCGGACACGCTCCGCGACGCCGGGACGGCCCCGGCCGGTGAGTCGGCCGGGGACGCCGCAGCACCGGAGGACCGGGAGACCCGGGGCGCTCCGGAGCTCACTCAGCCGCGCATCGCGTGAGGGGCGTCCGCGCCGCCACCGCCAGGAGCAACTGACAGGCGCGCCGTGCGCCACCCGCGGGCGGAGCTGACGAGCGCCAGCTCCTCCGCGGCGAGCAGGTCCTCCACCGTGAGCGACCGCTCGGTCAGCACGCCGTCGTCGAGCAGGAGCTGGCGACCGACCCCGGGCAGGCAGCCGTCCTCCACCGGGGGCGTGACCCAGGCGCCGTCGACGCGGGCGGCGAGGTTGGCGACCGTCGACTCCGTCACGTGGCCGTCGCCGTTCACGAGCAGCACGTCGTCGGCGCCGGGGTGCCGCCGCCGCGCCTCCTCGTAGACGTGGCGGACGGTGGTCTTGTGGTACAGGTACCGCGAGCCGCGGTCGACGGTGCGGGTGTCGACGGCGACCGTCACCGGCTCCGCGGAGAACGCCGCGTCCCGGGTGGTCACCTCCACCCCGCCGTCGCGGCTGAGGCGGACCCGCGCCAGGCAGTGGCTCCCGACGCCCTGCGCGGCCCGTGCGACCGCCTCGACGACCGCCGCCCGGTCGTAGGAGAAGCCGAAGTACCTCGCCGAGGTGGCCAGGCGGTCGAGGTGCTGGTCGAGGTTGACGGGGCCGGCGGAGGAGAGGCGGAACGTCTCGAGAAGGCCGAAGTCCGGCTCGGGCGGCGCGTCGAGGATCGAGGCCTTGGTGAGAATCTCCTGGTACTCGCCTTCCGCCGTCGAGCCCCACGTGACACCGCCGCCCACGCCGTACGTGGCCGTGCCGCTGCTGCGGTCGACCGTGACGGTGCGGATCGCGACGCCGAAACGCGCCCGCGTGGGGGAGCCCGCGGGAGCGACGTAGCCGATCGCGCCGCAGTACACCCCGCGCGGGGAGGACTCCAGCTCGTCGATGAGGCGCATGGTGCGCGCCTTCGGTGCACCGGTGACCGAGCCGCACGGGAACAGCGCCCGGAAGACGTCCGGGAGGGTGGTCCCCGGCCGAACCCGTCCGGTGACGGTGGAGGTCAGCTGCCAGACCGTGCTGTAGGGCTCGCAGGCGAGCAGGTCGGTGACCTCCACGGTGCCCGGCTCCGCCACGCGGGAGAGGTCGTTGCGGAGCAGGTCGACGATCATGACGTTCTCGGCCCGGTCCTTCTCGCTCGCGAGCAGCCGTCCGCGGGCCTGGAGATCGCTCGCCGCGGTCAGCCCGCGCGGCGCCGTGCCCTTCATCGGCACGGTCGTCAGCGTCGAGCCGGACCAGTCGAAGAAGCACTCGGGGCTGGCGCTGGCGACGACGAACCGACCGAGGTCGAGGTAGGCGTTGTACGCGCCGCGCTGGTTGGTGGCGAGGGTGCGGTAGAAGCTGAGGAGGTCCCCCTCGAGGCGGGACGTCATCCGGGTGGTCAGGTTGCACTGGTAGGTCTCGCCGTCCGCGATCGCGCGGCGCACCGCGTCCACCCGGGCCGCGTGCTGCGCCTCGGTCCACTCCAGCTCCCACCGGTCCGCCGCGTAGGCGCGACGGGCGGGAGCGCCGGTGGTGATGGCAGGGCCGGTGCCGGTGGCGGTGCCGGTGGCGGGCTCGGGGTCGGCGCCAGGGCCGGGACCGTCGGCGATGCCGAACCACACCAACGGCAGGTCGGGCACCGGCTCGCGAACGGGGAGGGCGTCGTCCAGGCCGGCGGCGGCCTCGTACGCGACGAAGCCGAAGGCCCACCGTCCGTCGGCCGTCGCGCGCTCGACCGCCGCGAGGGCCGGCATCACCTCCTGCGGCGTGCGGGCGACGATCTCGTCGCGCAGCGAGCTGAACTGCAGCACCGTGCCGGATCGGAGGTCGTCGAACCGGGCCACGACCGCCGGCTCGGGGCCGGGGTACGCCGCCGACCGAGGTTCTGTCACGCCGGACCTTTCGTCGAAGCGAGTCTGCCGGCACGAGGATGGCAGGAAGAGCCGTCCGGGAGCGAAGCTGCCCGCTGCCCGCCGCCCGCCGCCCGCCGCCCGCCGCCTGGCAGACTGCGGGCATGAGCCACGACCTGCACATCACCGGTGACGACGCCGCCGACGCACTGCTGAGCGAGGACCCGTTCGCCCTCCTGGTCGGCATGCTGCTCGACCAGCAGGTGGCGATGGAGACGGCGTTCGCGGGCCCCCAGAAGCTCGCCGAGCGCCTCGGAGGGCTGGACGTGCGCCGGCTCGCGACCATGGATCCCGACGAGCTCACCGAGGTCTGCCGGCAGCCGCCGGCCGTGCACCGCTACCCCGGGTCGATGGCGGGCCGGATCCAGGCCCTCAGCGCGGCGCTCGTCGAGGAGTACGACGGCGACGCCGCCGCCCTGTGGACGCGCGGCGACCCGGACGGTGCGGAGATCCTCCGGCGTCTCAAGGCGCTGCCCGGCTTCGGCGACCAGAAGGCGCGGATCTTCCTCGCGCTGCTGGGCAAGCAGTGCGGGCTCGAGGCGGCCGGCTGGCGGGAGGCCGCCGGCGCGTACGGGGAGGAGGGCTCGTTCCGGTCCGTCGCGGACATCGTCGACGCAGACTCCCTCACCCGCGTGCGCGAGACCAAGCGGGCCGCCAAGGCCGCCGCGAAGGCCGCCAAGAAGTAGCGCGACGCGCGTCCTCCCGTCCTGCCACTCAGCCGGCGATCGTGATCCCGGCGTCGCGGGCGAGCAGCGGCAGCAGCTGATAGGCGTCCGACTCGGCGACGCTCGTCCCGCGCAGCGAGCGCACCCCCGCGATCCCGGTGAGCCGGCACCCGGAGAGCCGCACCCGCTCGCAGCGCACCTGGGTGAGCTGCGCGCCCGTGAGGTCGCAGTCCTGCAGCAGCACGTCCGTCAGCGTGGCACCGGTGAGGTCAGCCTCGGTGAGGTCCGCCCCGTGGAGCACGACGTGCTGCCAGCTCGCGCCGCGCCAGCTGGTCAGTGAGGCCCGGGCCCCGTCGAGGCGCACCCCGCGCAGCCGGGCTCCCGGCAGCTGCGCGCCGACGAGCCGGGCGTCGCGCAGGCTGCAGCGCAGGAGCGAGAGGTCCTCCGCGTGGAGGTTCGCCAGGTCCGCGCTGTCGACCCGGCAGTCCGCCAGCGCGGTGCGTACCCACCGCCCGCCCGCGGCGCGCAACCGGTCGAGGGCGGACGCCTCGACCTGCACCTCGTCCAGCTCCGCACCGACGAGGCCCGCTCCGGTGAGGTCCACGCCCGTGAGCGTGACGCCGGCGAGGTCACCAGAAGGGGCGGGCACGAGGTGCCGCGCGACGTCCGGCTCCGGCACCCGGGGTGCCGGCGGGACGCCCGGCCGGGCGCGGCCGGCCGAGGTGCTGAGCGCGGCCGCCCGGCCGGCGCGACCGGAGTCCGCGCTCACGCCCGCCCCACCGCGGCGACGACGGCACCGGTCAGCGCGACCAGGTCGGCTGGCGAGAGCTCGACGTCGAGCCCGCGCCGTCCCGCGCTGACGAGGACGGTCCCGTGCTCGAGGGCCGAGGCGTCGACGACGGTGCGCAGCCGGGTCCGCTGCCCCAGCGGCGAGATGCCGCCGACGACGTACCCGGTGGCCCGCTCCGCCGCGGCCGGGTCGGCGAGGTCGGCACGCTTGGCACCGACCGCCGTCGCCAGAGCCTTGAGGTCGAGCCGGCCCGCCACCGGGACGACGGCGACGGTCAGCGTCCCGTCGGCCACCGCCACAAGGGTCTTGAGCACGCGGGCGGGGTCCACGC